>NZ_VSZO01000010.1:0-300000 GCF_008312935.1 Roseiconus lacunae
TGTAGATACCAATGCCCACTGGGAGAGTCGGGCCTTCAGGCCCGGAGAGGGCACCCTCCCCGGCCGTTTGCTCGTCCGACCCTCCCGCAAGCGGAAGAGTGTTATCCAGATGTTTGGCCCCAAAGACTCGTGTTTACCTGCTTAGCCCTCTTCTAATTCTGCCGCGTCCACCATCTTCTTTGGAAAGTCCATTAGATCGTTAAAGAACCAGCTCTTCCGCTCAAGCCTCATCAGAGGAATGGTCCCCGAGCTTTCGATCAGCCGGCGAAACGTTCCCTCTAATGCGGGAACACCGTCGATACCGCGGACGATGTCGAGCGCATGCCAGTGAGCATCCATCATCGGAAACTCGTGCTCTGCAATCGAGACAACGCCTCTACTGAGTCGGTCGGTGTCAATGGTATGACGTTCCCTGGCCGTCAGATTCATGTGATGCGGCAGCGAATCCCCCATCAAACGCGTGTAGACCATATCCGAATACTGCCCTTGATAAAGATTCGCGTGAGCTGTCGCGAAACTAATCAAATCCCCTTCTTCACCGAACCATTGTGGCAAGAGTTTAAACGCGATCTCGCCGGCGGCACCAAGGTGATCGGGATATAATTCCACCGTTCGTTTGGCTAGCTCGTTGATTGAGTGAAGCTCATGCTCGAGATCGAGTCGAACCGCGACCAAGGTCGAAAGTGCCAAGATCGGTGGCTTGTCCATCTGCTCGACCACCTCTGCCAACTCTTCCTCGGCCTGTTGATTCTTTTCATAAAACGTCTCAAAACCTTGAGCCGACACGGTATCGACGGTACCGGTACCTCGCGCTTCCCACGCCAGTCGCCGAAGACGAAAGCCGTTCGCCGACTTTGCTAGTGCACCGCCCTGTTGATGCCACTGCTTAATCTTCTCCAGCACTTGGCGTTCTTTGTCTGAAAGTTGATCGCCTTGCTTTTCGAGGTAAAGCCAACGATAGCTCACACGGGTCAGGAGCAAGTACTGCAGTTCGCTCGGTGACCCCGCACCGTTGATACGAGTCTGACGTCCAATAGCTTCGTGTAACTTTTCCAATTCCCGCATCGGTGATTCGTTCACCAGTTGGTACCCAAGATCACTCAACCTCCATCGACCCGGCGTTCTCCACACTTGTCGACGATAAGCTTTGATGCGATCGTTTTGCAGTAGGACCACCACTTCTCCGTCATCACTGCAAAGCAAACGCATTGGCTTCTCGGCCAAAACGATGGGGTACGAATAGGCGTGATTGACCGGGCCGAGATCGAAGAGAATCCACTGCAGCCCTTGCCGCGTGAGACGACGCCCCACGGCGACGAACGAGTTATAGCCTTCGACAACCGAAAACGGAGCGGCCAGACTTGGCTGCCAATAGCAATGTGCAATTGAAAACTTCTGCGTTGCTTCGCCTTCGCTATCGACGTTCCGGTGCAAAACCTTTGGGTGATGCCCGTCAAGCCAAAGATGTGATGAATCCCCTGCCACCACGGTTTGTTGTTTCCCCGAATAGCCGTGAAATAGATCTTTCGATGTGACCTCACCTTCTTCTTCGAGATTGAAAACAAACGGCCCACCGACATCGACAACAATCTGTGATCCGTCTTTCGCGAGCCCCATGCTTTTGACAAAACGTTCTCCTGTATCGATCGGTGTGATCTTCTTGAGCTGCAAATCTCCATAAAACAGATTGCCAGACGACGTCAACAAGGCCACCACTCTGTCGTTTGAGTCAGTCTCGCATTGCTCGATTGGATCACCGTGCAGATCCGCCTGTGCGACCACAGCCCCGGTGCGTCCACTCACGCGACAGAGTTTTTGATTCGAACCAATCAGAAAGTCATTCGATTCCCCACAAAATCGGATGAGATCGGGCGCAGCGTTCGGCCAATCGCCCGGCAATGGAAAGCTTCCCACACGTTTAGCATCACTCAGGTTGTACAGCACCACCTCATCACCATTGAGAACGATCAATCGCTCTCCGTCGGTCGACAAATCAAAAGCGCCCGCACCGTTGAAATCCGTCTTCGTTACTTCCACCAACAGTTGCATTTCGGTCGGGGGTGGAGCATACGCTTCGGTAAGAAATGCCTTTGCGGTCGCATTTAAATTCAAATCACTGCACTTGACCAGCGATGCCTCGAACCGTTCGTCCATCGAGAATGGCTTGCTGAATTCATTTAGGTATCCCATCGGCGCTGGCTTGGAGACGACATAATTACCTTCCTTCAAAGGCCATTGATATCGAGCGGAAGCATTGTTTGCGTCAGGAGACTCAGCAACGCTGTCGGTCACAGGGTCAATCCATTCGACCGGCGTCACACTTGCCTCTCGTGAGATCGAGTGATGAATGACCCGGTCACATCCGATCGCCAACCCGACCAACATCAAAACTACCACGAAGGCAAGGTGAGATCGCTTTAGATTCGCAGTCGACCGTTGCGGCTGTCTTTGTCTCATTCTTCTGACTCCTCGATCCCGCTTTTGTCAGATACTTCCACGTCTTGATCAACCACAATGACCTGTGGTCCACCGATGGCTTGGCCACCAAACAGACGACCGAACATTCGGTTCATCAGGGAAGGTGCATCAGAGTCGCGATTTTCAACATCCGCGTCCTCTTTCATCTGAGCGAATTCGCCGACCGGCGAAAAAGCCTCAACATCGATCTTCGCGAATTCATCTTTCACCGTCGGTAGCTCCATCGCCATCATCATTCCTTGCGAAGAATTCGCCATCTTTTGCCGCCACTGTTGAGTCGCCTTGAACTCGGCATAGTCGTGTTCATCGATGACACGCTGCTCCGCCATTAACCTGGTGTGCACATTTGAATCAAGATTGCTTCCGGTCGGGTCAAGCATCAAACTCGGATGCCGACGCATCAGTTCATAGACCGCCCGTGAATCGACTTCGCAGTCACGCAACACTAACAACTCGATATCGGTTCCATCGAGTGCAGAAAGCAAGTCTTTCGAAACCTTCGATCCGGCTAGATTGAGGTGTTTGATCATTCCAAACGAAGCAATCTTAGTAAGCGTCGGCTGATCGATCCCAATGTCCGCTAAAGAGAGTACTCGCAACATGGTCATCCCTGTCAATCCAGCCAGATCTGCTGGTTTCAAGTCACAACCATCCAAACGCAGACTTTGTATTGACTCCGATGCGAGCAAGGTCTGCAACGATGCCGCGGTCACCTCGGTATGGCTTAAGTCCAATGATTGAAGCGTTGGTAAGCTTCCCCAATTTCGAACCACCGAATCGTCGACCTTGCATCCAGGTAGACTCAAGTTCACGATCGCTCGAAGATTCAACTCACTCAGCGCCGCTTTCGATGCGTCCGCATAAGCCAGCGTGATTGTTGTCAGCTGATCACAATCGGAAAGCGATTCGACGACAGTATCGGTGACCTGCGCGCCGCCGGCGGCAAAGTATTCGAGGTCTCGAAACCCGCCAAAATGGGTTTTCGACGGAAGCGGCGACGAAAACGACAACCCTTTAAGCGACGGCGACCGATCGATCCATATTTCGTTCCCGACCCACTGAAAATCGAAGGAGCTTTGCAGTCGCGGCATGCTTTCGATCCGCACCGAATTAAAAAAATCGAAGCGCATCGCGTTTCCGGTCAGTTCAGTTAGATGGGCATGGCGTGCCAACTGAAACGAGTCCGCGGAACGATCGAAAACGATCATGTCATCGTTGGTGTCAAACTGAAACTCCAACACTTCAAGGTTCGGAAACAACGTCAGAATCGAAGCGAGATCTGCCGGACCAGCTGATGCGGTCCCCAGTCGTAAATGTTTCAGATTTGGCGTCGATGCGAGTTTTTTCACCTCCTCGGTGGCCACCCCCGTTGACGCAAGGAACAGTTGTTCTAGACCGGCATTCTCACATAGTGGCGTCAGATCTGTGTCACGAAGAAAAACGGCATCCAAGTCAATCAACGCTGGCCCATCGCTTGCGCCCAATCCTTTCACCAACGCATCACGAGTCTCCTTTTCGGGGCGAACATACTGAGGGTACCCCATCGGAAGATTGCGAAACGCGGCGACATAAACGGCGTCTAACCCTGGCAACTTACTGAGCTTGATTTCTTCGATTTCTGCTCCGTAAATCTCAACGGTTTCCAACTTGGGCACATTCTCAGCAACTAAGCGGCTGAGCCAAACCCGCCCCGGCATCGACTCCCCGCGTGCCAATCGCATTTCCCAAAAATCGTTCTTCCCTTGCCATCCAGTGAACTCCGGCAAATCGGACAACTCCAATGAAAACTTTTGCAATTGACCGAGTTCCAATGTTTCTAGTTTCGGTAGCCCTGACAGTTTCAACTGCACCGCGTCGGCGTTAAGTTGATGATCCCAATCATTGACCGAAAGAAACTTCAGCGATGGCCAACCCTCGATCGTCAATTGATCGGAACCGCGACTCGGGTGAGGCAGCCACAGTTCGGTGATCGACTTCGACCACGATGGCCGTCCTAGCTTGCTCAAAACGACATCGCTGTGCATCGCATTGAGCCGTCGGAGCCGTGGTAGCTGCAGTGATGCGAGCGTCTCAGAAGAGACATCCGTTCGCATCAGACTCAGCGTGTGCAAGCGGGGCATCGAACCGATCATTTGCATCGTCGCTCGATCGAGCCGCCGTCCGGCGATCCTGATGTCGACCAAATGAACTTTATTGAGCAGCGGCTGCAGCTGCTTCAGCTGATAGTTGTTACCGCCAATTCGGAAACACGTCAGCGTGGTCAACGCCATCGCTTCGTCAAGATCCTCCGGCGACGGCGTATCAAGCCTCACCGCGCGGACTCTGACAAACTTTTTGGCGAAAGAATCTGGGAGTTGATCCGCAATGATCTCGGGCAACCACGCCGAAAAAACCACACCGTGATTCTTTCCCATCATCGAATTGGCGTACTTTTTAACCGCCTTTTCACGGCCTTGAAGGTATTGGTACCAGCCGAAGGAAGCGGCAACCAGTGACGTCGCGATCATCAGGTCTGCGATGGTCAGGTTCCCGCGCCCCTTCGATTTTTGTTTCAATTTCTTGCGATGGGCATAAAACTGAAACACCGTGATGAGCGTCACTAGACAGGCGATGTTGATCAGCAACGCGGTCCATGAAAACACAGATTGCGAAGCCGACAAAACATTGCTTTTATCTTCCGTCTCCGGACGCCCCGCTGGCCCGGATCGATAGTCGATCCAATATCGAAACGGTGCCCCCGCCATCACAGGCAACTCATAGGCCTGGTTGGGAAGATCAACGATCGATTGAACAGAACCTGAACTGAATCGTTCGACATATTGAACCGGCCAATTCAGCGCAACGAAGATTCCGATCATCAACGATGTCGACCCCCAAACCGCCGTTTTACTACGACGACGCTTCTCATTTGCTTCGGTCGATCGCTCGACCGCTCGCGCTTCCGGTTCGGCGAGCTCACTCTCGCATTCCGCCGGCATCTCTTGATGAGCGGTATCCTGGCCGACATTCGCCTGACCGAGATTCCTTTGCTCGGATGGTAGTTGATCGCCAGTCATTCAAGCCCTGTGTGAAAACGTTTAAACTATTAACAGGGCCCATTCTGAACTACCCGACAGAGGTAGGCAAGCATTTTCGGGGGGGCACGTGCGAGAGACACCCAACACGGACGCAAGCGAAGCGGCAACGCGATGGACCTATCACTTTGGATCTTCAGTGACGAAGGCTTCCCGGCCCGATGGTTTTGCGGATCCGGCTGGACCGATGAACCTTACGTCGGCTGGATCCACGTCGTATCCGATCTCGTGACTTGGGCGTCTTACCTGACCATCCCAGTCCTATTGATGTACTTCGCAACAAATCGTCGCGACGTTACCTTCCCCAAAGTGTTTTGGCTGTTTTGTGCGTTTATCATTTCGTGTGGAATGGTCCATCTTGTCGAGGCAGTGATTTTCTGGTGGCCGGTGTACCGTTTGTCGGCGGTGTTGAAATTGGTGACCGCAATCGTTTCCGCGGCGACTGCGATCGCGCTGATCCGTGTCTTTCCCGTTGCCCTCTCGTTGCCAGCACTGGCGACGATCAACCAAAAGCTGCAAACAGAGATCGAAACGAGGAAACTTGCGGAGGAGAAGCTCGAGCGAATCAACCTTGAACTTGAGAGCTTCGTTTCGATCGCTTCTCATGATTTGCAGGAACCACTTCGCAACGTCATCAGCTTCACCGAACTGCTAAAAGAAGACCTCGGTGACAATCTTTCTGACAATGCGACTCAGGACCTCAAGTACATTTCCTCCGCCGCGAGTCGGATGCAACGACTGATCAACGATCTGCTGACGTTCTCGCGCACCACTCGGCACGGTGCGACATTCCAAATCGCTCCTGTCGACGATTGTGTCGACGAGGCGTTGGAGATTTTGCAGTCACGCCTGGAACAATCAGGCGGAACCATCACGCGAAGCAATCTCCCAAAGCTAAAGCTCGACATTACCCTGGTCGCTCAGCTCTACCAGAATCTCATCTCCAACGCGATTAAGTTTACCGAAAGCGATCGGTCTCCGCAGATTGATCTGACGGCCGAAATGGTCGACGGAGTCTGGGTCCTAGGCGTACGCGATAACGGGATTGGCATCGAATCGAAATATACCGATCAGATCTTCGAGCCTTTCAAACGTCTTCATGGCATGTCGGAATACGAAGGCACGGGGATCGGCCTGGCAGTTTGCAAAACCGTCGTCGAACACCATGGCGGACAAATCTGGGTGACTTCTCACCCCGGCGAAGGCTCCCACTTTCAGTTCACGTTGGAGCCGTTTATGCTTACCGCTGGCGTTTCGCCGCAGGCGACTTGACACCGAACATTACGGAGTGCACAGGTGACTCAAACGGTCTTGATGATCGACGACAATCCGGCGGATGCGGTCATCGTCAAACGGCTGCTGGCAAAGATCCCGGGGAGTACATACTCGTTTCTTCACGCCGAGAATGCTGAAACCGGCTTTGAGTCGCTGCGACAACAATCCATCGATTGCATCGTTCTGGATTATCAACTCGGACGAATCAGCGGAATCGAACTTTTGCATCAAATGCGCAGTGCCGGCATCGATGTTCCAGTGATCGCACTGACCGGTGAAGGTTCCGAGTCGATCGCCGTCGATACTCTGAAAGCCGGCGCACAAGACTACTTGGTCAAAGGGCAGGTTACCGCCGCGACGCTCCATCGCTCCATACTCTCGGCGACAAAAACGGTCGCACTCGAGCGCAAGTTAAGGGAACAACGCGAAGAACTCCTTTCGTTCACAGGAATGGTTTCCCACGACCTCCGCAATCCGCTTCGGCACATCTGTCAATATTCGGAACTTCTGCAACTTGAACTCACCAACTCCGACGACCATTGTCGTCGTTACGTCGAAGCGATCGACAAAGCCTGCAAACGGATGTCGACGCTGATAGAGAACTTACTCAGCTACACCAAGTACGGCCGATCTGCCAAGCAACTCACTGATGTTGATCTTACAGAGGTGCTACGTGTCGCGACGACGGACCTTTCCGCGGTAATCGAAAGTTCTAATGCGTCCGTCCAATTTGATGAATTACCAGCAGTGACCGGTGATCCGACCGGACTAAGCCAATTGTTCCAGAACTTGATCGGCAATGGAATCAAGTACAACCACTCGCCACGCCCTTCGATCGTCATTCAATCGGAACACGTCGATGATCGAATCAACGTCACGGTAATCGACAACGGAATCGGAATCGATGAACAGTATCTCGATGATGTCTTTCGACCGCTTTGCCGGCTGCATACCGAGGAAGAATATGAGGGCTCCGGTTTAGGGCTTTCCACCGCCCAGCGGATCGCACATCAACACGACGCGACCATTACCATCGAATCGAAACTCGGCGAAGGCACCGCTGTCTGCCTTTCATTCCCGGCCGGCCCCAAACGTTAGAGTATCTTGCCTCCGAACACCGTGTCGCCCAAAACACTTACGCCAAGCCCTACTGGCCGAAAGCGCCTAAATGTGAGGCCGCGGCCAGCGTCGTCGACCGACAAGTTGCACATCTTCAATTTTTGCGGTGTTCTTTCATTGCCCGCCCGAACCGGTCCATCCGATTTGACTTCTCCGGAAGCCAGGAAATCGTTGCCCGCCAAAGCCCCCGGACCTACAATAGCGTCTGATCTAAACATGTGTGTGCCCGCATTGTCTTGTCGTTGAATCCGATTGTTGTCGATTCGACAAACCTGGTCTGGCTTTCTTGGTCTGGCTTTTCACTATCGTAGTCTCTGATGAATCTTGACCTATCAAAGACGGACTCGAACCGTCTAAGCCAAATCAAGACAAACTGGACGGCGATGTTCGACGCGACAGAGCGGCCCGATAATGCGTCCGAAATTCAACGTGAGTTACTGCTGCGATATGCGGGCCCGGCGTACCGCTACCTCCTTGCCATGGTCCGAGATGTAGACATCGCCGACGACCTCGCCCAAGAATTTGCCTTTCGATTTATTCGAGGCGACTTTCAAAATGCGACCCCAGATCGAGGCCGCTTTCGCGACTACCTAAAACGCTCGCTCGTGAACCTCGTCAACGATCACTTTCGCAGGCAGCGGCAACGCCCCGTCCCCATCGGTCAAGCCGCGTTAAATGCGAAAGAACCATCGTACGCCTCGGATGTCGATGCGGAATTCGACCAAGATTGGCGTCGCGAACTTCTTGCCAGAACCTGGTCCGCTATGGATACGGCCGACAACGTTTCTCGGACCTGCTACTCCGTTGTCCTGAAAATACGCGCCCAACACCCCACCCAGAATTCGAAGTCTTTGGCAATGCTTGCCAGCGAATCATTGCAGCGTGATGTGAGTGCGACTTGGCTTAGACAAACGCTCAAACGTGCGCGTGCCCGCTTCGGTGAATTGATGCGAACCGAAGTCCGCAACACATTACTCGCCGCCTCAGATGAACAAGTTGAAGTCGAACTTCAAACACTGGGACTTCAAAAGTACACGAATTCCTGAACCAAGTGAGATTGACCGTTCCTGTTTTGTTTTAAGCGGTTGAACACGAATCCTTCGTGTTCAACTGCTTGGCCACGGTGATTGCACAGAAACCGTGGCTAACGCCAATCGGTTAATCCTAGTATTGAACTGGTACGAGACACTAGATTCCCAAATCGATGACTGCGATATCGGGCGCAATCCCGGCTTTGGCTTTCGTCGGGACCAACCGCGGACGAGAAACGTTGTTGGCGCGAGCCCACTTCGCGACACAATCTTCCCGACGATACAATTCATACGGCATGGCGAGTTCGTTTTCTTGGCTAACGCGAACGAGATCCAATGCTTCTTCAAGGGCATCGGCAAAAAACTCAATCCGATCGTCGACATTCATCATGACCGCTGGGCCTCGACTTACCGCACTGCGAAACATTTCGTCTTTTGCTGTCCTCCGTTGTATATTCACGATTGCCTCCAACGCATCGCTCAATTCGTGAAAAGCAGCGATCACTGTCTCACCGACGTTTTTTATGTATCTACCGTTAAATGAAGAAATCGAATTCCCCGCCGAACGAATGAATTGACGGGTTTGGTCCAAACGCTTTTTGGAATCAATCCTCGACGTCTCACCTCGCTGCCTAGAAATCACAACAAAAGTCAGTTCGGGAATTTCAATTGGATTCTCGGGCGTAGGAATTTCATTCGGGAACAGTCTCTGAAAAATCGGAAGTGCGGCAACCTCGGTCGCGGTGAACATCTCTTCGCTGGAATCAATCCTCTCGATACGGATAACAAGCTCCTTCGCGAACTCATTCTGAATCGTGATCGTTTGCGATCCTTCGGACAAGACAACATCCTCCTCACCGCGACGGTTCTTTGAGAGGACGACTGTTGCATCACGTTTATCTGCTTCGATGTCGATCGTTAATTCGATCGACGTGCGCAATTGCGGACTGCCTAGGCGATAACGTCCCCTAGCCAAGGAAAGTTCAAGCGATCGTTCCTGACGCCCCGGTAAAACACATTGAGTCGACACCTTGGGTAAATGCCACGGCCCGCCGATACAGTAAATCTGATTGGTGCACGATCGGATCGTCGGATGAACTTGAAACGTCATCTCCACAAGGTGGGCAAGATCGTTTTTGAACTCGGCCCTGCAGACCTGGCAACGCCCGTGGGTCTCAATGTCAGACAAGCGTTCCACTTGTGACGTCGGTACTCGGCAGGAGGGACAATGAATCTCCCATCGATAGCTCAACAATCCGGCGTCGACGGCGGCCAGACAAGCATCGATGACGTTCTTTCTAGGCAACCCGATGTCACGGGCGAAGACGATCGGTCGGATTTTCCCGACGACTTGATCGGGTCCCTTACGGATCAACCGAGACAATTCGATCAACACAGCGGAATCCAATCCTTGTGCGGCGAGCCGATCCAGCCCCGAATCGATTGCAGCGTGACTCGTTTTCGAAAGTCGAGGCGATGATTCGAAAGGATCATCGCTCATGTCAGTCGCCATTGACGTTTGTGAATGGACCGAATCTGGTCGCCGTGAAATTACTTGATCGATCCGATCATAGAGACGTCGAAGCTGTCGCCGAGCGACGCGTCCGATCTGAAAACGCGCGAGGCCTTGTCCCACGAATCCATGGGGTGCAACTTCAAATCGATGGATCACGGTGGTTCCATCGCCGTTCGACAAAAGTTCCACCGTGCTGTTGACCCATCGAAACGGCCCGACGGTGAACTCGCGAAAAACGGAAAACCGCCGAGGTTCCGACCACTCGAAGAGATGCTCAATCCACGTAAAACGTATTCCGAGAAACTTGACCGTCGCAAGTTTCTTCAGTGCCGCGTCTGCATCTTTCCAGACAGAGTAGTCCACCGCGGGCAATCCTAAGGCATGGTTAACGCGTTCTGTGTTAGAGAGGTAGGGCCAAAGGATCTGAGCTGGTGATCGAAGCTGACATTTCACTTCGAATACCAAAGGCCGCGTTGTGACGTTTGATGTGGCAAACCCTGAACTTGGCAGCAAGCACGACGTCGGCTGTCCTTCAATAATCGCGTCGACTTCTGCCAACAATTCTGCCGCGTCGGAAAACCGATGTCCCGGATGTTTGCTCAGCGCACGATCAACCAATCGTGCGACCAACTCGTCGACCTCTGATGCAATCGAACGCAAAGAAGGTAGCGACTGTTGGGCATGTTTTTCGGCCAGTTCCAAAAAGCTCTCAGCCTGAATCGGTGGTCGCCCGGTGATTAACTCAAACATCATCGCCCCGACCGAGTAGACATCCGATGCCGGGGTCCAATCGTTACGATCACTGAATTGTTCCGGTGCGAGATATCGCGGCGTCCCAATGATGGTGTTGGTCCGTGTTAACTCCATCGACTCTGTTTGCCGGATAAATCTTGCCAATCCCAAATCGGACAACTTGACTGCCCCCGGAGCCAAAGGTTCTGGACAATCTGGTTGATAGAGCGTGGCGATCTCGCTGTCGCTTAGATTGACTAAGACATTCGAAGGCTTGATATCACGATGGATGATGCCTTTGCAATGCAAGTGACTTAATCCGCTGACGATCTGCCGAATTACTTCAATGGCTCGCGACGGTGGCAACGGCCCGTGACGCTGCAACAGTTCGAGCAGGCTTTGGCCCGGAACGTACTCCATCACGAAATAGACCAGCCCACGTTCGTCGCCGATTTCGAAGATGGACGTGATCGCAGGACTGTCGATTTCAGACAGCAATCGAGCTTCTTTTCGAAATCGCTCGATCGCCGATGAACGATTGGAAATCTCCGGCCGCAATACTTTGACCGCGACCACGCTCCCAGAGTCAGCCTCTCCTTTAAAGACAAGCCCCATCGCGCCACGTCCAAGCAATTCCACAAGCGTATAGACGCCAAGCCGTTTCCCCAAAAGCTGCTCTGACCAATCACCTTCCAAGCAGACTTGGAAACGATCACCAACTGAACGAATTTCAACCTCGCCATACCAACTCGGGGCATCGACAAGTTCATCTGAGCTTTTGTCTAGCTCGCCGTTGTCACGCGACTCGGCTTCGGACTCAGAGGACATTCGTCGGGTTCTCGCGGACAGCCGGGAAAAAAAAAGAAGACAAGACAAGCTGTGAAATGCGTCGGTGCTCCGTTGTTCCGAAGCGGCAATTCCCTGGCCTGCGACCAACAAAACCCAAAAACATCGCTCGAATTTTTGGATTCAGTGTCACAACACGAACGCCGGGGCGTAACCGATTCAGCAATTTGTCACCGGCACCTTGCCCCTCAGGATCACCAGAACTGAACGCCCCCATCCGATTGATCACGGCGCACCCCGTGCAGTGGGCTGGCGAAATCAATTGTAACTCGAATTCAAACCTAACATGACCAAGCAGTTGCCCAACTCACCTTCCTCACGCTCTCGATACTCCGCTCGCCTCAAAAACCTCGCCACTAGAAGAAAACGTCGGCCGCGACGTTCGGCTCGGCGACAACCGTATTTGGAAGGACTTGAAAAACGACATCTGCTTGCCGCGATCACCGTTGATACGCTCACCGACACCGTCGATGCCTCCGATGGTGTCACCAGCCTGCGGGAAGCGATCCTACAATCCAATAGCAACGGGGAAGACGACACGATCAACCTGCCGTCCGGAACGTTGACGCTATCCGTTGCCGGCAGCGGTGAGAACATGGGGGCGACCGGCGACCTAGATGTGACGGAAACAAACTCACTGACAATTATTGGGTCGGAAAATACGGTGATCGATGCCGCTGGCTTAGCAGACCGCGTGTTCGATTTTCATGCGGGAAGTCAGGTCAGCCTTAGCGGATTGACGATCCGTGGTGGGGTCGCATCGGACGCCGGAGGAATGATGGCAAGTGACGTCGGTGACGGCGGTGCGATCTACAACGCAGGGTCATTACAAATCGACCAAGTTACTTTGACAAACAATGCCGCGGCCGGTGCGTCAGGCAGCGGCGGAGCGGTGATGAACACAGGTGTCTTCGTCGCGGCAAATTCTTCCATTGTTGCTAACGTTGCTAATCGAGCTGGTGGGGGAATCGAAGACGCTTCCAATCAATCAGTTGTTCTGACGAACGTCGCCTTGGACAACAACAACGCAGGTGTCGGTCCGGCAGCAACCGCGGCACCCGGTAACGGGGGTGGTTTGCATGTCACCGGAAGTGCAAGTGTGACGATCAGCGGTGGTACGGTTTCCGGAAACGTCGCCGCTTCCGAAGGCGGAGGACTTTGGAATTCAAGTTCCGGAACGATGATCGTCGACGGCACTCAAATCGAAGGCAACGAAGCGGCGACCGGGGGCGGTGTCTTTAACGACAGCGGTTCGGGAACCCCAGTGCGAGTCTTTACAACCGACTTAGTTGCGCTCAATGATTCAGGTATCTCCGGAAACGGGACGGTCACCGTCGATCAATCATCGCCGATGAACCCGACAATCACGGTCTCCATTGATGCCACCGGGCTCGTTCCCAATCAGCCGCACATTCAACATATTCACGGGCGATTCATTTCAGACCTTGATGATTCTGGTACCGTTCCGGGGCCTTTCGTAGGGCAAGGTGGATCGGCGATCGATTCTCGAATTCCGAGCGATGAAGATGATCTAAACGGCGACGGATTTATCACCGTCGGCGAAGGACTGGCGGCCTATGGCAACGTCCTGCTGAATCTTTCTGACCCGCAAACGACGGCGCCCCCCGAAGGTGAATCGCCGTTGGCAAGTTTTGATCTGGCTAGCTTTCCAACTGCCCCAGACGGAACCATCGACTTCGAGATGACCTATTCGTTCGACCTGCGTGATCCGAATGAACTGCGTCAGTTCAATAACCTATTACCGATGTCGCTTCGTGAAATCGTCCTCCATGGCGTCAACACCGACATCGATGTCGACGGCGATGGCTCACCTGATGGCTATCGGGTCACCGGGCCGGCAGCGGCCGGACAACTCGTTCCGGTTGGTGGCAGCCTAACTATCAATAACTCGGTGATTGCGGAGAACCAAGCGGTTGGAAATGGTGGCGGTCTTCTTAACGAAAGCGGCATGCTAACGATTTCGCAAAGCACGATTCGTGAAAACGTCAGCGGCGGAGACCAGGCTGGCACAGGCGGCGGGGGCTTGGCGAATCTAGCTGGTACGGTTCACCTAAGCGATACCGACCTGATCGCAAACACCGCCACCGCCGGACTTGGAAATGGCGGCGGCATCCTCAATAACGATGGCGGTACTCTCGTCGTGCGTGGAGGAAATATCTCATCGAACGAGGCCGCCCGTGCCGGTGGCGGTGTTGAGAACGCCGGTGTTGCGAGCTTTGAATCGGTTCGTTTCGAAGACAATCAAACCGGTATCAACGGCGGTGCGTTCCACACGTCGGGTCCGTGGGATGCAACCTTTGTCAACTCTACCGTTGTCTCCAACACTGCGGGTGCCGAAGGCGGCGGGCTTTGGAACAGTGCGTCGGGCACATTGGTTGTTGCCGGTTCCGAAGTATCGGGCAACATCGCCAACGGGGACGACGCAGACCAAGGTGGCGGCGGCGTTTTTAATGACGGCGGTCAAGTGATCATCGGCACAAGTCTGATCGATGGCAATACGGCGACCGGCGCTAGCGGATCCGGGGGTGGGATCTTAAATCTTGGTGGCATGCTCACCGTCTCGAACACCACAATTAGCTCCAACACGGCCAACCGTGCCGGTGGCGGAATTGAATCAACCGACGCGAGCGAAACAGAACTTGTTGACTCGACGCTTCGACTCAATGTCGCAGGACCAGCTGGAACCGCAGCACCAGGAAACGGCGGGGGTTTTCACATTAGTGGTGCCGGAAACGCATCAATCATTGGCGGAACCGTTGCTGAAAACGCCGCCGCCGCAGAAGGCGGCGGCTTGTGGAACGGATCCGGGGTAATGACGGTCGAGGGTACAACCTTTGAACTCAACACCGTCACTGGGATGGCAGATGATAACGGAGGCGGTGCGCTGTTCAACAACGGCGGCACGCTTCGAGTAACCGATGTGACGGTCATGAATAATTCGGCGACTGGGACGCGGGGCGGCGGTGGCGGGATCATGAACGTTGCCGAGGGAACATTGGAAGTTGCCGGAAGCACCTTCACCTCCAATGTTGCGGCCGGAACCGAAACGGGCGATGGCGGTGGTGGAATCCTCAGTACTGACGGCGTCGTCACGGTCTCCGATTCCAACTTCACCAACAACACAGCGCTCGGCACCGCAGGCAGCGGTGGGGCAATCCTCGCCCGTACTGGAGAACTCAACATTGTCGGCTCGACGATCGAAGGCAATCAAGCGAGTCGCGCCGGCGGCGGAATCGAAATCGGATCCGTCAAACTATTGCTCGACGACGTTACCCTCGGCGGCACAAGCAGCGAAGACGGAAACTCGGTCGCGGGAAGCTCAGCGAATCCGGGTAATGGTGGCGGACTACACGTCACGTTTGATTCGGATGTCATTATCAGCGGTGGGCTAATCGCCAACAACGCTGCCGTCGAAGGTGGTGGTCTTTGGAATTCAGCGACGGGAACGATGTCTGTCGACGGAACGACGATCGATGCCAATGTTGCCACCGGTGATGCAGCCGACAATGGTGGCGGCGGCGTATTCAACGACGGAGGCGAATTGATGATCATCAACTCGATGATTACTAACAATATCGCTAACGGAACGAGCGGGTCCGGTGGAGGCATCCTAAACCTCGGCGGGTCGATGGAGGTCAAATCATCAACAATCGGTGGCAACACGGCAAACCGCGCCGGCGGTGGTATTGAAGTCACCGCGAACAGCTCAACAACGCTTGCTGATATCATCCTCGGCAGTGACGGCAACGGGATCGTTGGCAATTCCGTACGAGAGAATGCGGCACCAGGCAACGGCGGCGGCTTACACATCAGTGGCAATGGTGTCGTAACCATCCATCAAAGTAGCGTTTCAGACAACGCCGCGATCGAAGGCGGCGGACTTTGGAATTCACCGTCGGGCACGTTGACGGTGTCTGATACGTCGATCATTAATAATAGTGCCGTTCGCGGCGGTGGACTTTTCAGCGAAGTTTCTACGACCGGCGTCACGACCGTTGTGCAGTCGACTTTCACTGACAATATCGCGGACGGAGACGAAGCGACCGATGGTGGTGGCGGAATCCATAACCTTGGTTTGATGAGCGTCACGGGATCGAGCCTGACCGGGAACACTGCCTTGGGGACGTCAGGCAGCGGCGGTGGAGTAGCCAACGCTGGGACGCTTTCGATCACAGCATCGGATATCTCTGCCAATACTGCCAATCGCGCCGGCGGCGGGATTGAAACGCTCGACGGATCGGTCACATCACTGATCGATACCGACTTGACGGAAAACGTTGCAGGCCCCGGAGCGATGGCCGCACCTGGGAATGGCGGCGGTCTACACATCAGCGGCGCCGGGAATGTCTCGATCATCGGAGGCAACATCAGCGACAATCAGGCCGCTCGCGAAGGAGGTGGCCTCTGGAATGGCTCGGGCGTGATGACAGTGATCGGATCAGTCATCTCGGGTAACATTGCCAGTGGTGACGGAGCCGACGATGGCGGCGGTGGACTGTTCAACAATGGTGGTATGCTTTCGATCGTCGATGCGATCGTCAGTGACAATGTCGCGGACGGAACGAGCGGTTCCGGCGGGGGAATTTTGAACCTCGGCGGCATCGTACTAACAAACGACACGATCTTCGAAGGGAACATCGCGAACCGGGCTGGCGGTGCGATCGAAGTCACGGCGGGATCGGAGACGGAGATTCGAAATTCGACTCTATCAGGCAATGTCGCTGGCCCGAGCGGAAGCGCCGCGCCGGGCAACGGTGGTGCGTTGCATATCTCCGGCGACGGACGCGTCTCGTTCAGTCATTCATATGCATTACTCAACCGTGCCGCCAACGAAGGTGGAGGTCTCTGGAATAGCGGGTCCGGATCATTACAGGTCGATGCTTCAACACTGAGTCAAAACGACTCCCCACAAGGAGGCGGCCTGTTCAGTGATTCCGGATCTGGAATCACAACGGTAACGAACTCTACCATCGCCGCAAACAATGCTTCCGATGCCGGCGGCGGAATTCGAGTCGAAGGCGGACACGTCAATCTCACGAGCGTCACCATCGCACACAATGACGCGATGACCGGCGGTGGAGTCTCGGTCGCATCCGGTGGTAGCCTGACCGCAACGAACACGCTTATCGCCGAAAACTCCGCTGACAACGCCCCCGATGCGTCCGGCGTTTTGACGAGCGAGGGTTGGAACTTGGTCGGTGATTCGTCTGGTGCGTCCCTGTCACCGGAGCCGACCGATCGGATCAATGTCGACGCGATGCTCGGCATGTTAGCCGAAAACGGTGGGGCAACACCGACGATTGCTCTGCTTGAAGGTAGCGCCGCGCTGTCAGCCGGGAACAGTGCCGGATTGACCATTGATCAACGTGGAGAAGCACGTCCACAAGGAAACGGGGTCGACATCGGTGCTTTCGAATCTGCCCTGATGGGTGATGGTGGGTTCAACGGTGGCGGTGAAACGCAAATCATTATCCCTGATCGCTTACTTGGGCCTTTGACGATTCCGGGGAACAATGTACCGACAGCAATCATCTTTCAAGCCGAAGTCGATGCGACCATCACCGTGCGCGCGATCGGATCAGTTAGCCTTGCCGAAACAGTGACGATTCGAAATGGCAGCCTGCAGCAAGTCAGTACGATGACCAGAGGGACGGCCACGGCGGACATCGAAGAGGACGGCCTGTACGCAATCATCTTCGAGCCGCAATCGATGGATCGCCTGTTTGTGATCCAGTCCAACCGAGGTAACAACTCAGTCGCCTTGTCGGTGGCAACGAATATCATTTCGCAAACCGACACCGATGCCAGTGGGCAGACAACCCCGTCGGACGCCCTCAGGGTGATCAACGCGTTGGCAATGCAGGGTGAAGGTGAATTCGCGGCGTCAAGACCGTTCCTGGATGTCAACCGCGATGGACAGGTTTCGCCATTAGATGCTTTGGCGGTTATCAATCAACTTGCGTTTCAACAGGCCGGTTCCAACGACAGCTTAGCGGAGTCCTCGACACGTAGCGCCGCGATTGATTCGGTGATGCAACAAGGGCTTGATGAAGACGACGACTCTGCCATCGATTCGCTCGCCAACGTCTTGTTCTAATCTGCGATCACGCCTTCGCTATTTCCCTTTGGCGGACCACATGTCAACGCAGACATTTCCGGGGATTAGAAATTGACCCGGAAATGAGGCGAAACTCAACGTGAAGATACGGCAAAGCGGAATGCCAGAGGAGTCAATGTGGCGCGAGTTCTTCGAACCACAAACCACACTCACACGTCTCGGACTCAACCGTCAATGTGTCGACGTCGCCGAGTTTGGTTGTGGCTACGGAACATTTACTATTCCCGCGGCACGAATTATCAGTGGGCGGGTAAAAGCGTTCGACATCGACCCGATAATGATTGAAGCAACCCGATCGAAAACCATGGCAGTAGGCATCGACAACGTCGACGTCAAGCTCTGTGATTTCGTTGGCAACGGCACCGGACTGGCGGATGAGAGTATCGATTATGTAATGCTATTCAACATCCTCCATGGCGAAGATCCGCATGAGCTTCTAGACGAAGCCCACCGAATCCTCCGTCCCAACGGCATCGCCGGAATTCTGCACTGGAATTATGATCCGGCGACGCCACGTGGGCCGGACATGATGATTCGGCCCAAACCAGAACAATGCCGTGCCTGGGCGATCGAATCGCAATTCCATACGGACGCATTGTCACCGATCATCATCCCGCCATATCACTACGGGTGGATGATGAAAAAACCGAAACGATAACAACAGAGTATCTCGCCCGCCTAATCGATCGGTTATGGATAGATCTTTGCCCAATCGTTTTTCATATTGATAACGTGCCAACCACGTTCGGGGGCCGCGTCGAGTGCCCGATCAAGCTTCCCGACCGCCGAATCGCGATCGTATGCCCACTCACGTTGTGCATCGGTATGGTGAACTACTAGACCGAACCGAGGCCCTTGACCACTGGTGGTCCATTCGAGCATTTGGAAATCGCCATCAGAATTGCCGGCAGCGAAAATCGGACGGCGACCGATATGGCTTTGAATTCCAACCGGCTTGCCAACCTTGTCATCGATCAGATCGACTTCGGGGAGCTTGACCAAAACGGGCACACCGTCGCGTACCTCGTACTTCATCTTCAGGCTGCTACCGACAACTTGCTCGGGCGGAATACCATAGGTGTTCTCTGCCCAAGGGCGCATGAACTCAATCCCGCCACCGGAAACAATAAACGTTTTAAAGCCGTTGTCGCGCAAGTATTCGAGCAGCTCGAGCATTGGCTGATAAACCATTTCGTTGAAGCGTTTCCCCGTGGTGGGATGCTTTGTCGATTCCAACCAATCGCCAACCGTCGTGGAAAATTGCTCGATCGTCATTCCCGCATGCGTCGCTGCGATCAGTTGCATCAACCCCTTTTCACCCGACGCTGCCACTGCCTTCAGATCATCTTTCAAAACCGACGCGAATGGCTCCTGCGTTTTCCATTCCGGATGATCCACCGCCAGAGTTTTGACTCGATCGATTGCAAAGAGGAGTTGAAAGTAGACCGGTTTCTCGCTCCATAGACATCCATCATTGTCGAACGTTGCGATTCGCTCTGGTTGGGAAACAAAGTCGGGTGAATTCGGGTCGGTCACCTTCGTCACGAACGCGATGATTTCTTGCTTCACTCGTGAATCATTCCACGAAGGCAGCGGATCGTCGGCTTTGACGTTGACAACGCTGAGGACGAAAAATACAGGAGCAAGAAAAAGCAAATGGCGTTTCACTTGAGGTTCGACCGTTGATTGAGATTTCGTAGAGCAAAAAAAAGCGGGCACCGCAATCACGATGCCCGCCCTCGAATCTGACAGTTACTTGCCGCCCACCGTCATGCTTTTAATCTGAGCTTCTAACGTCGAGAGGCTCCAGTCACCAGGTGTTTGACTTGGCGGGAAATCTTTTAGTGTCATCAGGAACTTACTCGCGACGACCTGCATTGGCCCCAGGATGTAGGCACGATCGATAAACCAATCATGATACGTGTTCGAGTTGTGCTGTGACTTCTCAAACGGATCTCGTCGCAAATTGAACACAAGCGGCATACGAAGTTTGACGAACGGTTCTCGCCAAATCTGAAGTTGCTCCGCCCGGTTTTCAAGGTAAATCGCCTTCCAATCGCCGACGCGAACCGCACAAACTTCGCCGCCATCGGTGACGTAGATGAACTCTTTACGCGGACAGGCTTGCTGATCTTCAAGGATGGTTTTGAAGGACCCTGCTTTGCTGAAGTAGTCGAGCATGTCGTAGCCGTCGATGTAATTCTTGTACTGACGACCATTGAGTTCGACGCCTTTTCGCAGCTGGTCCTTGATATCGGGCGCGCCGGCTGCGGCTGCGAACGTTGGCAACCAATCCTCGTGCGATACGATGCCGTTGGAAACGACGCCGGCGGGAAACTTCTTCGGCCAACGGACGAACGCCGGGACCCGGAAAGCGCCTTCCCAATTGGAGTTTTTCTCGTTCCGGAATGGAGTCGTGCCTGCATCCGGCCAAGTGTTGTAGTGTGGCCCGTTGTCGGTCGAGTAGAGGACGATGGTGTTCTCAGCCAATCCCATTTCATCAAGCAACTTGAGCAGTTCGCCGACATGCATGTCGTGCTCGGCCATGCCGTCGTGGTACTCATTTGAGTTCTTACCGGCAAGGTTTTTGTGCTCTTCTTTCACATGCGTACGGAAGTGCATTCGTGTGGCGTTCCACCAGCACATCCATGGCCCCCCACCTTCGTTCTTTCGCTTGATGAAGTCTTTGGCTGCGGCCAACGTTTCCTCATCAATCGTTTCCATCCGCTTCTTTGTCAAAGCACCGGTGTCTTCGATGGTTTGACCACCTTTGCCATCCGCTTTGCTCTTGATAACGCCCCGAGGACCGAACTGCTCGCGAAACGTTTTCCCGTTTGCCAACACCATGTCGCCGGGGTAATCGCGGTTCTCGGGTTCTTCTTCGGCGTTGAGGTGATAGAGATTCCCCATGAACTCATCAAAGCCGTGCATGGTGGGGAGGTGTTCATCACGGTCGCCTTGGTGGTTCTTTCCGAACTGACCGGTCGCGTAGCCTTGAGCTTTCAAGACAGTCGCAAACGTTACATCAGACTTTTGCCATCCCTGTTCGGCACCCGGCATTCCGACCTTTGTCATTCCCGTTCGCACGGGAACGTTGCCGCCCAGGAACGCGGCGCGACCCGCGGTGCAACTCTGTTGACCGTAATAATCGGTAAACGAGATACCTTCCTTTGCGATACGATCGATGTTGGGCGTTCGGTACCCCATCATGCCACGGTTGTTGTGGCTGATGTTCCACGTCCCAATGTCGTCGCCCCAGATAACCAAAATGTTCGGTTTTTCTTGAGCCGAAGCGAGACTAGAAATCGCCATCGCCAGAACGGCGGTGAGCGCACACAAACGTTTCAAAACCATTGATTGCGTCCCAAGGATGCGAGTTGCCAAAGTAATCGAAAGACTTCTGTCTCATTACTCTAGCAACCAACTACGCAAGTGGTTGTGTGCGGCTCGTTAAACTTAGGGGTTTTTAAAACTGCACGTTCATACGCACACCCAATAAATAGACATCATCAAGATTCTGACGTGCTTGATCAATCCATTGAAAGTCGGGGGTGACTGAAATTGACCTCGTTATCTGTGAACGATAGTACATCTCCACCCCCTGACTGTCATCAATCGGACCTGCGACGGCTGCCAGGATCGGACCAACCTCATCACTCGTTCCGCTGTAGTAGTAGCCGACACCAAAGGAATCGCCTTCGCGAACGGGACTTGCGCCCCCTAAACCGACGCTTAACAGATAGTTGATAGGATTAGCCGAGTCGTCGGCTAGCCCGGCTCTCGCGAAGAAGCCCCAGTGACGATCCGAGTGACACGGATCGACCCACAACGCTTGGTCCATGTTCCAATACAGTGACCATGACCCGTCTGCCTGCGTGATGGGAATGTTTGGAAGAATCACACGTGGATCTTGCCCCAGCGAAACATAGTCGCGGCTACTCCATGTCCCCGCGAATAACTGGTGTCCAGGCTTGCCTCCGAATCGAGTCGGAAATCGCAACTCGGTTGAGAGCGCGACGCCATCAGCAAATAGCTCGTCGAATCCGTCGGAGTTGGCCGTGTCCGTTGGGTTCATGACCAAAAAATTCAGCAGGGGCTCGCCGTCAGAAACGATGACAAACCCGCATCCCAATGACGCGTAGGGAATCGTTCGCAGAGCGATCGGGTTCGCGATGAATGCGACGTTGGAGAATTGAGTGATTCCTCGACCACTCGCATAGGCATTCGCATCTCCATCAAGCGTGTCTAGCTTTCCCGCGTAAATCCCAAAGCTTTCAGACAAAAACTGGGTGAAAAGCACGTTGGTTAAGTAGAGATCGCGGCTATCGGCAACCGGTAGCTCTGTCGCGAGTGTGGGTGGGAGCAACACACCAGCGGCTTCACCAATTGATTCACCGAATCGATGTTCGGCTCGGATCTTGACGAACAGTCCTTCCTGGATGCCCATCTTTCCGAGGTCAATATTGGCAACATAGTCGCCGTGGCCTCCGTAGCGACCGGTCTGCTCTCTCCCGCCACTGACGGTGCCGAAATAGTATTGTGTTAGGTTGTTCGACAACGTGATCCCATTGTCGGCGAGGCCAGCTTTTAACGAACCGTACCATCCCAAATCCTGACACCCGAAAGCGTCGCAGCCAGACGCATCACAACCATGCTGGTTACAAGATACCGCCGCGCCGTCACATAACGGTGAATCACCCCAGCCGGCACAATCGATTGATTGAGCCAAAGCGGACGAGCACGCACCGATAAGTGAAAGCGATCCGAGCAAAGCAATCATCGCAGCAGCTTGCCTCGCCAACACCAACTTGCAAGTCATTTCCCGGCCTCGTTTTCGATCCGTGTAAATGGCGTACGACTCCCTCATAACGCTCGGTTCCAGTTGCTGGTGTGGTAAAGGTTATGCAAAACACGCACGCTTGATTGGAAAAACGCGTTAGTCACCGTTCCAACTCGGTTCCAGGTTTAGCCACATGGCGTTCGCCACGGTTTCGGTGCAATAACCAGGGCTACGGCCCGCCGGCTGATGACTCCATCCCGTTTTTTCAAAGGGGACTAGGCACTAGTCTTCGTCGACAACTCAGCCCCCCCGGTCAAGCCCTTGGCGGAATGAACCTTCCAGTCATCGGAGTACCGTCATCAATGTGCGGATTTGGCTGGTTGTAGGAGAGTTGACTAGATGAGAGACCGTGAAACGATTCGATTTGCGATCGATTACGCGCGTTTGCAGCTGATGGCCATACTTTCGGTCCCTACCTCTCGGCCTTTTACGATATCGCCGTGGCGCCGATCCACCTATCGATCGGCTACGGGGTCGTTCGCCGACATTCCCAAGGGCCCATCGCCCCGCCCCGGCGATTTGGTTCTCTCCGTCAATTCTCCACCGAAGAAACGACACGACTTCGCCTGAAATCCAGACCGACAAGAAAGACTGATTTATACTGTTGCCTCGCTCCAATAGGAGTTCCGGGTGTAATTCATCAGTCGACGGGCGTCAGCCGATTGTCAGCTGACTGAATTGTTTAATATGAATTTCACAAGTGTGAATTTGCCCGGCCCCGTCGTCAAATAGACGTCCAACTTGAACCACTGACCTTACCCATTGCCCATAGCATAGGCGACATCATGAACCGTCACTTCGCTTGTTTTTCATTCATCGGCTCGCTCTGCATCGCAATGGCGACCTCAGCCGATGCGAAGCCAAGAACTTGGTCTAGCCTGAACGGCGAGGTTACCCTGGAAGGAGAAATGATCGCATCGAATGACTCCACGGTGATCCTGAAACGCAAACGATCGGGGCGACTGGTGGCCGTCGAATTGGCAGAACTATCGGCCAAGGATCGCGCATTCGTAAGCGCGGCGACGACCGACGCATCCGCGGACGAGAATGCTCAGCAAAGTCCGATGCATACGTGGACGTCACGTGATGGATTAAAACTGAAAGCGAGCATCGTCGCCTACGGAAAAAAGAATTACACGCTTGGCAAAACCCGTGGCGTGGTCACGATCAACGGCAAAGCATTCTCGGCGATGGATCCGCTTCATCAAGCCGTCGCATTGAAAGTGTTGTCAAAACTTGAGAACCAAACGTTCAATGATGAAACTGATTTAAAACGTTTTGTAAGCTTGCTCGCTGGGAAGCCTCGAACCTATCCGCTTGAGGGCGTCCTAATGGAACTCGCTTCGGGCGACCAAATCGCCGTTCCGTTTTTTATGTTCAGTGACCAAGACCTCGAAGTTTTAAAAACGGGCTGGGAAAGTTGGCAGCAAGCAGAATCGTCAGCGCAAGATCGCGAAAACTTGATGCTGCGATCCGAAGCGATGGACTATCAGCAATCGATGACTCAATCGAATGAACAACAAGCCGACTACCAGCGGATGGAAATGTTAAAGCTAAACATGCTCGCTGCTCGGACCGGCCTGACTTCCATTTGGGAAGTTCAAATGAAACCCAACCCCGGAGTTTATGGTCGGCCATTCAGCGTCATGGTTCCCGCCGACAATAGCAAGATTGCAACACAAATGGTCCTGCCAAACTATCCGGGCTACTCTTTGATCGGAGTTCGAAAGGCAAGTCGGTAACGTAGTACAACTTGACTTGGGCCAAGCGATTCAGTTGTTCGCAACGGCTAACGAGCTATCGACGTTTCATCAACTGACGTCGATCGTGTTGTCAGCCAACTGATGCATGCCAACCTGTGAGCCGCAGGTCCCGCATTTGCCTCCTATTTGCTACAGAGGCCCGAGGCACGCTTAGTCTTGATCAAATGTTTGGGAGCATTTAATCAGCCAGCGTGCATATGCCTCGATTTTTGCTCGAGATCCGTGACTAACGCCATTCGGCTAGTCCTCATTTAAGATGTCAACGGAGCACCAGCGTTGTCGGCTCTTGGGTCTCGCCACGCACTCTGACGCCCTGGATTCGTGGAACGAACGGCGACTTTTACTCAATCGACCAACCGCCGATGACTGCTCGTGCAACCCAAGCCAGATTTCGGACTTGGACGCGGCGCTAAGGAAGATAGAAACCAAACGACATTTGCAATCGGTGAGCATCCGCTTGCTGGCGATTGTGATTCTCACGCAAACCGTAGAGATACTCCAGTCCGCCAAACAATCGTTGGTATGGCGAGTAGATCAGGTTCACAGCCAAATAGTCGGTACGGCGCAGGTTTGTCGCTTCTTGGCCCGGTAAATCTTCCAGGGTGAGTTGGCTGAACGTCATGTTGCTGGTAAGGCAATCTGTCCACGAGTGCTTGCAGCCGATCATCCATCCGAACATTGGCAAAATTGCCGCCGAATTCGGACCGGTCGAGACAACGTCGGGAGACCCCCGGTAGCTTCCGATCCCTTCTCCAACGGTCAACTGAGAATACACACGGGTGCATTCGGTCAGATGGACGGATCCGGTCAAATTGACGCCCCAACCGGTCCCGGTCAGTACCGGTTGCCCTGCCGGTTGAAAACCAATCTTTCGGACAAGGAATGCTGCTTGAGTTTCCGCAAACTCGCCATCAAAGCGAAGGTGGCTGATGATATCGGGAGACTCTGTCCTTCCTTGTCCCGCGAGGTTAACCGGAATATCAATATCGATCGTCGGGTCTTCCACCGAAACGGCCCATTTCCAATCACTGTCGCCAAGCGGTTGTGTGAAACGCATCAACCCTTGCCGACGGTTCACGTTCGATACGGCCCCTTCGAAATCGAGCGTCTGCGGGACGGCCGATGAATCGGTGAACGTTGTCCAAGTCTGTCCCACCGTAAAACGCCCCAGTGTGCCATAGGCATGACGCAGCCGGAGCGAACCATTTTCCCCGTCATTGCCGCCGAAAAAATCCGATTCAATGTAAGCCCGCGCTACCTCACGATTCACTCGCCAGCGGGTGTCAAAACTTAAACGCGACTGCTTCGCATGAAACCTGGCGTTCTCATAGTCTGCGGCACCGATTGGAATCTGCGTGGTATCAAATGAGTCTTCGCTATCGATGGGATCAAAGTCCGTGATGAAGTCGGCCTTGATAAATCCCCCGATCTTCAGTGCGGCGTTTTCACCGAGAATGACGATCCCGCCGGAAAAATCCGGGAACGAAGTAAAGTTATTGTCCGCTTGGTTAAGAGAGTTTCCGTCGAACGCTTCGGTTCGAAATCCGGCAGCACTCGTCGAAGCCGTGTTCGGCTGAAGCAATGCGTCAAGATCAATCGGTGCCTGTTCGACCGATGGCTCAATCACCTGAGGCAAGGCCGAAGTCTCAACACCAGGCCCCATGGTATCTGCGGCCAGACCCGCCTTGCCGGCTTGCGATTGGTCGCCGCTCAACAGCCCCGCAATGCTATCCTGCCCAACCGAAGGGCCACACCAACAGTTCACGATCGCAGCCAACAAAAGCGACCGGACGATGGACGTTTGTCGTACCATCCGAGAGACCGCTTGAGCAATCGTTTCCATACCGACAGGTAAGTTTCGTGGAGCCAAATGTCCCGATCATCGGATCGCTAGACGATGCTCCCCAGACGGAAGCTTTTAGCTAATTCGGATCATTCGACACCAAACTTGACATCGCCTGCGATTTTCGCCGGTTTAGTTCAAGAAGGCAGAATCTATTTCGCAGAGGGAGAAGGGCCCGTATCCGATCCGGCTCTCCCTTGGGCCAACAATCTGCACCGATCACAAGTCCACACCGCGTTTCAATCGGCACAAAAAAATCGCCGACCAATCATGTTTCAAAAGCAGACTTTCGAAACAGCTTTGGCCGGCGATTAAAAGAACACAGTCGTAGTCGTGCTGCATCAGAACTGAATCTGATATTTGCTTGTCATCTGACGACGAGTTTCCGCGGTGAGCTTGTCGATCTGATTGAGCGTGTTGCGATAGTCGCCGTAGGCATTGCCTTGTGCCATCGCGGTCGTAACACGCTGATAGTCGGCACTGTTGTGGTAGTTGTAATAACCGTAGCCGTCGTTGTAGTAACCGTTATCGAGACTTTGCTGAGCCTTGATTTTGCCAGCCTGAATATTTGTCTGACGGACATTGATGGCATTGCCACGAAGCAATTCAGCAACGTTGGTTCCGTACTGCACCATCTCCGGGGCAACATTCAGCGTGCCGAGTTCATCGATTTGACGAGCACGGCGATCATTCCAACTGGCCATCGCGCCGGTGGTTTGCGACTTATGGTCACGAGTCCGTTCGACGATCGCATTGACTTCATCGAAGTAATGCTTGGTGGTGTACGCTTCCTGGGCTTTCTTGTCGTCCTGAAGCATCGGGCGTGAAGCGGCACGCTCGGCTTGACTTTGCAAACTGAAAATGCCCATCAATCCGCTCAGCGTTGCATGGGTGACGGGACCTTGTAACGCCAGCGAATTGTCTTTGACGGTCACCTTCCAGGTCTTCACCTCTGGAGCTGCCAGACCATTCTTTTCCAAGATCTCGGCAAGCATTTCGGGTGCGATCAACTTCAACGAAGCGGGTGACTTTGAAAACTCAAACTTCACGATGCACTGTTGCAAACTCTGCCGACCGACGATCACGCTAAAGCCTTCCATCGACGCCAGAATACTTGCGACTGACTCGGGAGGGTTACTCTTGAGTGATTCGATCGTCGCCAAACGAGTGGCGAGTGGAACCGGCGAGAGAACATTCTTCAACTCCACCGCCATCATGAATGACAAATACGATTCGGGCTGATTGGCATGCGATGTCAAAAATGGTGTGTATTGCACATCCATACTCGGCGTCAGCCATTTTCCGAGCAGTGACCGATCGGCGGGCCGCAGAATCCCCAGCCGTTCGGGATGATCTTTTAGGGGAACGAGATAGGACTGATTCGGAGAGTGCACCACCTCGCGTCCTTCCACGGTATCGACGTAGCCGCCGACGGATTTGACCAAGCTATCCGTTGGGACTGGCTGGCTTAGTACCGCGTAACCGGCTTCCCACTTAGGGCGGAAATCAGAGAGGTTTAGATCCGAAATGAACCAAACCTCTTTGACTACTTTGGACGCCTTGTTTTTGAACCCTGCTTCGTCCATCAAGCGGTTCAGTGATTCGACATGCACATACCCAATCGCGTTCGCCGCCGAGGGAGACCGGTCGAGCAGCAACGCAATCTTTTCTTTTTCCTGGGCGTGACCGACCGGGACCGAACAGAAGAGGAGGAGGGCCGTGCAGAGAAAAGCTCGGGTTTGCATTGAATCAGCTCTTTGCGCCAAGGTGTACTATGGTCTGCTGTCGGATCGAAAACGGCAGTTTAACCGTCCCTTCACACAGACCTGATCAAGATTGAGGACTCCAAAAATTGCCGGGCATCAGTATAGACCGAGAGCGCTTCAAGTGCGCCCCTTGACGAGACGGGTTCTCTATTCGAATTTTTTGCGCAAGGCGCTGACACTGACACCGGTTTGGATTTTTGCCCCACTGGTCCCGACGGTCGCCGCACCCCGAATCTTTGCCTCATGCAAGGCGATCAAACCAGCGGAACTTGCGGTGTTGCAAGGACAAAGCAATGCGGGCACCAGCAGCCGGCAGGATTCGCAGTGATACGCTGAAATCCCGTGATCGTAATTCTCCTGACCTTTTTCAATCGCCTCGGTTCGCCGCTGTGTATTGGGGTGATACCAGACTTCAGAAAGTGATGCCGTTGAAAGGTTTAAGCCGCGGCGTCGGGCCTCGAGGATCAAGTGTGGCGCCGCACAGCTTCCCATTTGCGGATGCACCCCAGGTGGACGAATCGCCTCGAGTTCCCCCACGTCGATCGGACAACCTCCCGCCGATGTGTAGGGGGGGCGAACGTGAGGCGCGATCGAAACCTGATACCGCTGCAACGCATTGGTGTGGGCGTCACGAATGCCCAGACGTCCGAGCGGCTTGACCGCAGACTGCAAGGCGCCCGTCTTCGCACCCGAACGGCTGATCAACACGGTGTGACCTTGCATCAGAACGCCCATCATGAATCGCTGACTCCGGCCACCGGTAATTCTCCCGGCAAGGGTCGTCGATAGCTCTGCCATCACTTGCAACGCCAATCGTCGCGCCCGAGGCTCTTCACGCATGCGGTGTCGTTGACCACACAACGGACAAGGATCGTTGCCATAGGTTAAAAACATTGCCGGACCTCGACCCATTTACTGAGACCATTGGAAGCTGAGCGCAGGTTTGCTCCAGAGCAGATCAACTCAGTATAGCGACTCCCCTCCCCCGAAACGTGGCGGCACGTTCTGCGTCGCCCAATGCCGATGAACGCAGCGACGCCCCATGTCCGCAACGAGAGGTGGTGCCTCAGTACCAGCGGTGCGTTCTGCCGATGGCGCAAAAAATAACCGGTAGCAACAAGACGCTACCGGTTATTAAATGACCTAAACGACCGCCGGGGATTTTCATCCTACAGCCGATCGATGGCGTTGAGTTAGTTGATGTTCGTCAACTTTGCTTGATCCAACTTACGCAGGAACCGAGGCGCTCTTGACCGTTGCGATGATCGCACTGGCGACCATGTACGGGTCGGCGTTGGACGCGGGACGTCGGTCTTCCAACCAACCTTTCCAGCCGTTTTCGACGGTAGCGATCGGAATTCGAATCGAAGCGCCACGGTCAGAGACACCGTAGCTGAACTTATCGATCGACTGTGTTTCGTGCAGACCGGTCAGGCGTTGGTCATTGTCGGCACCGTAGACATCGATGTGTTCTTTGATGCGTGGTTCGAACGCTTGGCAGATCGCTTCGTAAACTTCTTGGCTTCCGCAGGTTCGGAGCACTTCGTTGGAGAAGTTCGCGTGCATCCCGCTACCGTTCCAGTCGCCTTGAACCGGCTTGCAGTGCCAGTTGATCGACATGCCGTGAGCTTCGGCAACACGTTCGAGCAAGTAGCGAGACAACCAGATTTCGTCGCCGGCGTCTTTCGCACCTTTGGAGAAACACTGAAACTCCCACTGACCCATCATCACTTCGGCGTTGATGCCTTCGACGTTCAAGCCGGCTTGCAGACAGAGTTCGAGATGCTCCTCGACGACTTCACGTCCGACCGCTTTTCCGGTACCGACGCTGCAGTAGTACGGACCTTGGGGTCCGGGGTAGCCTTCCGCTGGGAATCCGATCGGTTTATTCGTGTCGGGATTCCACAGGGTGTATTCCTGCTCAAAGCCGAACCAAAAATCGCCGTCGTCATCATCGATGGTCGCGCGACCGTTGGTACGGTGCGGGGTCCCGTCGGCGTTGAGAACTTCGCACATCACGAGGAAGCCCGTCCCAAGGCGACCCGGATCGGGGATCACCTTGACCGGTTTAAGCAAGCAGTCGGACGAACCGCCAGGAGCCTGCTCGGTCGAGGATCCGTCGAAGGACCAGAGCGGCGCGTCTTCGACATTGCCGCTGAAATCGCCTACGATTTTGGTCTTACTTCGCAGACTTTGAGTCGGTTGATAACCATCCAACCAGACGTATTCCAACTTGCATTTGGTCATGAAAAAGATTCTCCCTAGGTGAATCAAACGAGTGGACCATTGAAGATGCAATCGGCTCGCGCCGTGATGCAACTTCGCTTCTACCAATGTCTACCTAACGCGCCCAAGCAAACGCGATCGACGGGCCGCTTTCAGCCGAAGCTTCGCAGACCCAACGACCTTGCCGCTCGGTCAGCCCAGCGAGCAAGTGGAACCAACCGCCTCTGAGCAACTACCGACCTTGATCCGCAACGAGGCTGGCACACTCCCGAAAGGGGCTGCCAACCTTCAAAACGTCCAAGGTTCACGAAGACCGGGCTCCTGCTTCGTCTCCGTGTGCCGGCCCTTTGACAGGCCTCTTTGCCGTGGTGCCGTTTTCGCCAACACCGCCACGCATTCTACTTGCGGGGCGTACAGAAAAACAGCTCTCGTGCAGGTAACACTTCTACCACGAATGCAACTTTTCGTCACCCCTCACCCACCGTTTAGTGCCACCGAATCACCCAACACCAGACGCCCAATGGCCGTTCGTAACGCGGCCGCACGAGTTCAATCCAGATTGCCCCCAGCCAACTTCAGACGCATTGCGGCAATGGGGTTCGCTGAAGCGAGAAGTCACAAACTGTACCGACGGGGATTTAGACGCCAACAACTCCCGATTGCGGCGTACCATCGATCGAACTCAGCGTCTCCTGCAAGACGACTTTCACCAGCGTTTTCCACAGGGAACCACTGTCCCGCTGTTATTCCGATTTGTCACCGCCTACGGTGCTAATCAAATCTGCCTTTTCTTCACCATGACCGTTTGAAATCCCGCCGGTAGCGGACTTCGCGATCCTTAACGGTTGGGAAGGGAATTCGGATTGGTCTAAAATACCCCGATGATGGTCGACTCCTGGTAAAGACGATCGCCAGATGAATTGCTGACACGGATCGAAATCACTCCGGACGCGTCCCCATGGAGAGAATCGCATGTTGCGCCCACCGCTCACCACCGCAAATAACCGACCGATCGATCGCCTCGCGGGCGGCGGATTCCTTCGGCTTTTTGTCTGCCTAGCCGTTTGTGGATTCATCACCGGCGGCGCTGACCTCCGAATCACTCACGCACAATCGACGCCTGATGCGGCATCGTCCGATGCCCGATCTGCCGAGAGCCAACCTGCGGCATCCCTACCAGATGAAGCTCCGGCAGATGAAGCTCCGATGGGCCCAACCGCTGCCGTGCAGACCGATCTCGCGGTCTCGGGTAATCCCAAGTCGCCTCGAAAGGCGGTCGTGATCCCCTTTCACAGCGACATCAACCCGATGAGCACTGCGCTGCTCACCCGCAAATTCGAGTCGGCGATCGAGAGTGGCGCCGAAGTCGTGATCTTTGACATTCATTCCCCCGGCGGCATGGTTTTCTATACCTTCCAGATCATGGACATGATCCAAGATGCCAAGGGGATCGAAACGGTCGCGTTTATTCAAAAAGATGCGATCAGTGGTGCGGCATTGATCGCACTGGCCTGTGACAAAATCTACATGATGCCTCACGCGCGAATGGGCGATGCGGGTGTGATCGAGATGGGCGAGGACGGTGCGTTCCGCTACACCGTTGCGAAGCTCCGTAGCCCGGTCGCCCAAAAAGCCCGCGACACCGCCGAAGCAACGGGGCGACCGATCGCACTGGCCGAAAAGATGACCGACAAGGACCTCGTCGTCTTTCGCGCGGTCAACAAGAATGACGGCACCGTTCGCTACATCAGTGACCGAGAATGGGAATCGATGGCCGATACCGACCTGTGGGAACGTGGTAAACCCATTCGCGAAGCCGGCAAGGAAATGTTCTTTATCGCCAACGGAAAACGCTGTGTCGAACTTGGCATGGCCGATCGTGTGGTAAACGACCTCGATGAACTCGCCGAAGACTTACAAGTAGAAACGCCGGTCATGGTCTTGGACCGAACCGCCGTCGATGTCGCCATCGTCATCCTCAATCACTGGTTTGTGACATTGCTGCTGTTGATCATCGGATTGGTCGCCCTGGTCATCGAATTGAGTGCTCCGGGAATGGGGATCGGTGGACTGATTTCGACGCTCTGCTTTGGATTATTTTTCTGGAGCCGATTCCTGGGCGGAACGGCCGGTTGGCTCGAAGTCACGTTGTTTGTTTTGGGGATCGTATTCATCGGGTTCGAAATCTTCGTCATTCCCGGTTTCGGAGTCGCCGGAGTCGGCGGGGTTGGCTTGCTACTGACGTCGCTGGTGATGGCTTCACGACGCTTCCTGATCCCACAGAACAGCGCTGATGCGATCAGCCTCGGTTGGGATGTGTTGACCGTCCTGGGCGCCTTTGTTGGATTTCTTGTCGCGATGCTTTTCTTGGCAAAACACATCGGTGACATACCGGGACTTGGACGTCTGACTCTCAAGCCACAATTGGCTTTCGACGGACTCCAGGCTTCCGAACATCAAGACGTTGGCTCGTCCGATTCAAGCTTGCCGGGCTGGCAGCGTGTCGAAGTCGGAGAGATCGGGACCTCGGCCGGGGCATTGCGACCCGGCGGCAAGATTGACATGGGTGATTATTTTGTCGACGTTGTTTCCGAAGGCGACTTCATCGAAAACGGACAACGGGTACAAATCATCGCCAAGCAAGGCACCCGAATTGTCGTGCGCCAGATTCAGGAAGAATCCTGATACTTCGACGCACGACATTGACGTGTCACAAAGAACAACCAGTGCTCCGCCAAGACCGAAAGTTCGGTTCGGCTTATCAGCCAACGGGCGTTTGCCCCGGTGGTTGCACCGAAACCGTGGCGAACGCCATACGGCCAATCCTCATTTCAGAGGTTGACGAAGCCCGAGGGCAGATCGAAGTAATCACCTAGGCAGGCGGCAGCCCCACACTATCACGGCGGGCGGTGACGAAACGATACTCCGCCAACGTAGGATCACCGTCATCCAAGACATCCCCTGCGGTCACTTGCCGATCAAGAACCAAGCCGCATTGGCCTAGAAAGTCATCGATGTTTTTCGGACCATGGATAAACTTCTCTCCGATCCCTTCCATCTGATCGATGAATGCCTGGATGTTAGGATCGCCGGTGCTGGAGTCGATCACAGCCGGTGTCACACAGTCCATCCAGAGTCGACTTGCTGGGTTCTTGAGCGACCGCATGACTGATGACAAAAGCTTGACATTTTGTTCATGATCGAAATACATCGAGCAACCTTCATAGATCACCAGTGTCGCCGCCGTCTGCGAAAACGCGAAGTGATTTCGAAGCTTGCTGCCAATATCCATTCGCAGAAAATCAGCCGCTAGCTGATATCGTTCGGGTGCCTGATGAACACCACCGATCTGCGTCTCCATTCGCCCGATGACATGCTGGCGTTCGGTCAGCATGTCAGGGAGATCGAGTTCAAAGACCGTTGCCCCTTGCAGTGCATTGGAAAGACGAAACGGCCGCATGTCCAATCCCGCGCCGAGCATAATCAATTGCTCGATCTCCGGCATCGATTGCAAGACTTCATCAGCATTGCTTGTCCGCGCGGCGACCATCGCTTGAAGTTGTGGCAATACTTTTTGTAGCCGCTCGGCTTGTAGTATTCCGTGCGTTCCGGCGGCAAACATATCATGTCCGCCATCGACTCGTATCCTTGTCCCATCATCACGGTTGATCCAGTGTCCCTGGTTTTGGCCTGACTTGGCACGAAGTCCTGAGATGATACGCGCGGACTTCTTGATATTCAACTTCGCCAACGAAGATCGTTCGCCATTGGGACGATCCCCCAACAGTTTTGCGGTCGCCTGGGCAAAGTACTTCATCTCGGCAACGGCGATTCGGTCGTTGTCTTCGGAGAAAAACTCGACCGTCAGAGTTGCGAGTACCACTCGACCACCGAAATACCGCGATTTGATTCGATCGGCGGTCTTGGCATCGATCCGACAAACGGCACGCAAATGACTCGTACTTGGGTTTTCGTACTTTACATCCATCGACGCCAACCAAAGCGACGCGGACTGATCGGGATGCCCGCGATGGATGCCCGTCAGAGGGACGCCCGTCAACAGCGTCGTCAACGCCATGCCCCCGGTGTAGTCGGCTGACAATGAAATCAACGCCGCCTGATGAGTGCCATGTTGGTTGGTCGTCGGGACACTTAACGGCAAGATTGACTCGCAATAGCCGCGTTCAACTTTTGTAATCCGCCAATCGGTCCACTGAAGCACCGGGACGGCCTGGTGAAGAAGTCGATTCATCAATTCCGGATTGACGCGTTGAGCGTAATCCGACTCCCAGGTAACGGGAGTTGCTATATCGATCGCAGACATGAAATGCCCCCTGTGTGTTGCGAACGAGTTTTCGAGTGATTGATCCCATCATTAGGGATCAACGTCGGGCTTACCAGTCTTTGATTTGGCGGTGCGTCGTCAATGAGGGCGAACCCTCGAAGAAGTTACGGCTTCGGTAAAGAAGCGGAGACCTACTGTTGTCTAGAGCCAACGGGTATCCGAGTAAAAACCACCCCAATGGCCCTGCAACCGCTGTTTCGTGTTGAGTGAGCGAAACATTGGATTCGGGGAGGCCCCACCTCGATTGAACAGCTCGTACGCGCCAGAGGTGCGCATCCACCGATCGGGCCCCCTCGATTCAGTCGAAATGAACCTGCACGACCTTTCCGACGAACACTTTCATTTGGTGCGCCGCTTAGCGGATGTACCGGATGCAGATAGCCTTCTGGTTGAAGACGACCAGACGGGACGTCGTTATGTGCTACGCCGAATCGATCGTTCGATCCTTCCCAACAACCTTCGCGTCCGCTTCGACAACGAAGTACGGCTATTGAGCAAGGTTGAGTGCGAACATTACTGCAAACTGATCACGCATCGATGGGTCGACGACGAACTGCAGGTTCTGTATCCGTTTTATGAAGGCACGTCGCTCGCGGATCGTTTGCGCGACGGACCATTGCCGCCGCTGGAAGTCACGCGGATCGCGGTAGACATCCTGCAGGCATTGGTGCAGATCCACAAACAGGGTGGCATCCATCGTGACTTCCGGCCGTCTCACCTCTTGCTTCGTGACGACGGTCACGCCGTCCTTGCCGGCTATGGTCCGCTGTGGCGGATCAATTTGGCTTACCCGGACAGTTCCTTTGGCGTCGAGATGCTACGTTTTGCGTCTCCAGAACTTGCTGGCATTATCCGGCACGATATCGGTCCTTCGTCAGACCTTTACTCCGTCGGCTTGGTGATGTTCGCGGCGTTGACCGGGCGACCGGTCTGTGACGCCGAAACGATCAGTGAGATCCTGCTTCAGCATTCCACCAAAGACCTCGACACGGGACAACTTCCCAGTAGCACCCCGTCGCCACTCGCCGAAATGGTCGAGCGTCTGGCGCAGAAAGAGCCTCGGGAGCGGTATCAGTCTGCGGCAGCGGCGCTCGACGACGCGCTGGCGATTCTGCAGATGATCGAAAACGACGAGCCTGATGCCTCCGTCGTCATCGGTCGTAGCGACGCCCGCGCCGGTCTTGTCGACCCGGCCTTCGTCGGTCGTGAAGCGCAAATGCGTGCGTTGGGCGATAACCTCGGCTTGATCTTTGAAGGTGCTTGGCGTCAAATTTTGATCGCATCTCCGTCAGGGATGGGCAAGAGCCGACTGACCCAAGAAATGTCGCGTTTGGCAACACGTCTGGGCTGTATCGTCTTGTACGGTGACTCGACCGATCAAGCGACCGGTGAACCGAACGCACCATGGATGCAGGTCATCGATCGACTCGCCACAGTTTGCCAAACCGATGACGTGTTGCGCCAACGCCTTGCCGAACTGATGTCGGACTATCGCGAAGAAGTGGTCACCGCGATGCCAAAGTTGGCTCACGTGTTTCAGTGGACCGGACGAAGACTCTCAGGTCCGGAAGCGTTAGGTCAAAGCCGGATTCTGACCGCATTCGCCGCCCTACTCACCGGACTCGGAAGCGCCGAAAAACCGGTGGTTGTTGCCCTCGACAATTGCCAGTGGATGGACGACCAGTCGATCCGTGTGCTACAGCGGGTGACCCGAAGTGATGCCTCACATCAACTGCTCTTGCTGTTGTCGCGTCCCGACGAAGGTCAAGCCAATCGCATCCGCGAAATCGCCAGACCCGATCAATCGCTGTCGCTCGGACCACTTGATCGAACCAGCATCGGACGACTGTGTGAATCGATGGCCGGGGCTTTGCCGGTCGACGCCATTGGCGTCATCGCGGACTATGCCGAAGGCAGCCCCTTCATGGCTTCGGCCGTGCTTCGTGGGATGGTCGAATCATCGGTTTTAGTTTCCGAACAAGAACGTTGGGTGCTCAATCGTGATCACTTGGCCGACTTCCAAACGGCCGAAAGCGCCGGCGAAGTCCTTTCCGGACGCATCAAGAACCTACCTGAATTGGCGGCTCGTTTTCTTGAGTCCGCGGCCGTAATCGGAAGCACGTTCACGCTCGATGCGGTCGCGACGCTGTCGAAGATCGATCTTGAAGAAAGCTTTTCATTGATCGCCGACATTCGCCGTCAGCGACTAATCTGGAGCAAACCGGACGGTGAGTATGCGTTCGCGCATGACAAAATTCGGGAAACCGTCCTGAAAGACTTGAAGCCCAACGTCAAACGACGGATGCACGGCCAAATCGGAGCCTACCTCGCCCGAACGCAAGGCAACGCACACTACGATTTGGCATACCATTTTGACGAAGCGAGCATGCATCGCGAGGCGTTGCCACACGCGCTTGCCGCCGCAGATGCCGCCCGAGCCGAGTTTTCTCTCAGCAGCGCGCGACGACAACTCGAGATCGCGTCACGAGCCAAGCAATACGCTGACCCGCAAACTCGCCATCGCATCGAATCGATGATGAGCGAAGTGGTGATGCTCCAAGGCGAATACGATCAGGCCCAAGAGTGGTTGGCCAAATGTGCCGTCAGCGCGATTAGCGATCATGACGAGGCGGTCGTCTCAACTCGCTTAGGGGAACTTGCGTTTAAACGCGGAAACAAAGTCCAGGCGGTCGAGTACTACGAGGCTGCTCTCCGACGCCTCGGTGAACCGATTTGCAACAATCGCGTTCAACTCGGCATGCGATTGCTGCGAGAAATCACCGTCCAATCACTGCATACCTATTTCCCACGATTGACTCACGGTGGTGATCGACAACCGGACGAATCCGAATTACTGCGGCAGAAACTGTATAGCCATATCGCGCATGGCTACTGGTACACGCGAGACAAGTACTACACCCTCTGGTCACATTTGCGCGGGATGAATCGCGGTGAAGGCTTTCGTCCGACGACGACGCTCGCGCAAGCGTACAGCGAACATGCCCCCGCAATGAGCTTGCTCGGTTGGTATGACCGAGGCAAACGCTATGCGACGCGATCGATTGAGATTCGAAAAAAGCTGCAAGACATTTGGGGACAAGGCCAGTCCCGGCACTTTTTAAGTATCCTGCTGTATTCGTCCAGCCAGTTCGAAGACTGCGTTCACGAGTCCAGTCAAGCAGTTTCGATTTTGGAACGAACCGGCGACTTCTGGGAAGTACACACGGCACGGTATCAGTACGCCGCCTCGCTCTATCGTCAAGGTCACCTCACCGAGGCCCTTGAACACGCGAAAACCAACTATCGTTCCGCCGTCCGAAGAAGTGACTTTCAGGGAACCGGCAATATCGTCGATGTTTGGGCTCGGGCTTCGCTCGGTAACATTCCCCAAGACGTCCTGCAAATCGAAGTCGGCCGTGATGTCGATGACGCCCAGCGTGAGTGCCACGTCAAACTCGCCCACGCGGTGTTTCATTACTATCGGGACAACTATACCGAAGCTGCCAAATCACTTGGCGAAGCGGTCAAGACCGCCGAAGCCGCGTCCGTGTTCAATGCCTACACCAGTCCCTGCTTTGCTTGGCACGTCTCGGCTCTGCGAAGAAAAATTGAAACCCAGCCGGCAAAGATCGCCACGATACGTCGACGCGAACTGCGTGAACTGCGTTCCGCGGCCCGGAAAGCACTCCGCATTTCAAGGAAATTTACGAACGAATTGCCCCACGCTCTTCGTGAAATGGGCGCGGTCTGTGCACTGACAGGCCGCGTCCGGAGTGCGCAAAGCTATCTCTGTCAATCGCTAATCGTCGCTCGCAACCAAGGCGCGCGATTGGAAGAAATCCAGACCACACTGATGTATGCCGAATTGGCGGCCGAAACCAATTGGCAGGTTGACGAACAAGAACTGCATGCGGCTCGCGAAGCGATGCTGCAATATGAAACCGAAGTCGGCGCGACCGATCAGGAGTCGTCCGTCTCGTTGGTCGATCGCTTCGACGCGTTGCTCGAAGCCGGCCGCAAGATTGCGGTCTGCACCGATCAATCCGAAATTGATCATGAAATCATCGAAGCAACGTCACGTCTGCTACGTGGCGATCGTGTCTTGCTAATCCGAAAAGATCGCGACGGCAATTGGATCGGCGACTCACTCCAAGCCCAATTTGACCTCGATATCGTTCGTCAATCGGACGAACAACGGTCCGCCATTGTCTGCGACTTCGAAAACATCATTGAAACCACCTCCGGTGACTCGGCTGGCATCAAGAAACAAAACTACGGAACATTCTTGTGCTGCCCGATCTTAGTCCGCGGCCAGGTAACGGCGCATATTTACGTCGCCAATTCATTCATGATGGGAATGTTCGGCGACGACGAACTGCGAATTGCCAACTACTTGTCGTCGGCCGCCGGCGCGGCATTCGAAAAGGCTGACGGATTTCGCCAACTACAAGACTTAAACCAAACACTGGAACGAAAGGTCGCCGAACGAACGGCGACACTCCAACAACGAAACGTCGAAATCGAACGAACGGCGGATCGTTTGCGGGCAACCCAAGTCCACTTACAAGAAGCCAAGGACGCCGCAGAGCACGCCAATCAAGTCAAAAGTGATTTCTTAGCTCGAATGAGCCACGAAATCCGCACACCCATCACCGCTGTTTTGGGTTACACCGAATTGATGTTGCGTGGTGTGGTCTGTGAACCGGACGAACAGCGACTTCAACTCGAAACCATCCATAGCAACGGTAGCCATCTACTGCACTTGCTGAACGATATCCTGGATCTTTCGAAGATCGAAGCCGAGCGAATCGAAGTCGAGCAGATTGAGTGCACACCGGTGAAGATCGTCGGTGATGTCATCAAATCACTCTCCGGTAAAGTACAACAAAAGGGAATCGGAATCTCTCTGTTGGCCGAGTCCGATATTCCGGAATACGTGATGAGCGATCCGACACGATTGCGACAAATCCTCACGAATGTCCTCGGCAATGCCATCAAGTTCACCAACGAAGGCGGCATCGACGTGGTGATCAAATTCGAAGATTCCCCCCAACCATCGTTGTCGATCGCAATCGAAGACTCCGGTATCGGCATGAACGAAGAACAGATGTCGAAGGTATTCAACCCCTTCGCTCAGGCTGATACGTCCACGACCCGGAAATACGGCGGTACGGGTCTTGGGCTTTCGATCAGCAAACACCTCGCAGAAGCATTAGGCGGTGGACTGACGGTCGCCAGCACCCCCGGCGTCGGCAGTACGTTTACGCTAAAAATCGCGACGCCGCTCGTTCAGGGTACGCGGATGATCGGACGAATGGAAGCGATCAAGCTTGCCCTCGGACATGCCGAATCTCGCTGGGAAACGATCACCGTCACGGGCGCTCGGGTGCTGGTCGTTGACGATGCCGCGACCAACCGCGACCTGATCGATCGCCTACTCAGCAACGCCGGCGCCAAGGTAATGAAACTTGAAAACGGAAAGGAAGCCGTCGACTACTTCGTCAACGACCGTCACGACATCATCGAACGCGAAGTGGATGTCATCTTGATGGACATGCAAATGCCGTTGATGGATGGCTACACCGCGACAGCGAAGCTACGTGAAGCAGGACTCACCATTCCGATCGTCGCAATGACTGCGAACACGATGGTAGGTGACGACAATAAGTGTCGCGAAGCGGGATGCTGTGACTACCTTTCTAAGCCGCTCGACCTAGACCTCGTCCTAGAGAAAGTACGACACTGGGCAAACGAAACGATCAGCGTTCTGCCGCCAAAACACTCATCACAATCTCAAGCAACCTCGTCGCAGATACTGACCGAACCGGTCGCCGAATCTGCCGAAGAACCATTCGTCGATTCGTCGCTAGAAGACGGCAAACCGCACCTTCCGGATGATTGGATGCGTCAATTCGCGATTGACTTGGTCACCAAAGTCCATGGGCAACTTCCGGCGATTTGGAACTCGTTCCGTGGTGATGATTTAGATGCCGTAGCTACCAAGATTCACTGGATCAAAGGTTCAGGCGGCACGGTCGGCTTGCCAAAGCTGACGGAACTGGCGAAGTGCTGTGAAGAAGCAGCACACGAATCGGATCTCGAAACTGTCAGCCAAAAACTTGATCAAATCGAACGCTACATCAATCTGTTGGTCGACGAATCCAACGACTGAAATTTCTGGTCGTCCCTTAAACCATTGTAGTTTTGTCACTTAGAGCGTAACGCGAGCTTGGCGGATGAAATCTCGACGACGCTTGCCGCACAAGCCTCTTCGTTATTTGGTGCAGGTAAAGTTCCATTTCGAACCAGTTGCCCCGCGATATGCTTTCCCTACCGAGTCCCCGGCGACGCATCGACTACTTTCCCCACACGCACCGCCAAATCAAGCAATCGCTCTGACAGATCGGCCGGTTTCATCATTCGCCTCACCATTCGATGTCTTCTTCAATCTAACTTTCGCCATGTTCAATTTGCAATTCTCTGCTCAGTGCCTTGCCAACCTCTGAGATGAGGATTAGCCAATTGGCGTTTGGCATCGTTCCCGTCCAATAGCCGGTTAGCGTCCTCGGTCGATCGGCAAGCTCCCAAACGTTCGGACGAGACGGCGTTACCAAACGCTATCGCACGATTCGCCAACAGCGATGAATGCGGCGGTTGCGAAAATCCTCGGGTACCGTTTGGGAAGAGATTTCGTGGCATTCACTCACATCCAACTCCGAAGCATCGAACTTGAATCGTCTGAAGTTGTTGGAGAAGAAGACCACCCCGCCTCGCCGGACCAGTGGCAATAACTTGTTTAACAACGGGATCGCGTCCTGCTGGACATTCCAGTCATTGTCAGTTTTTTTACTGCGAGAATACGTCGGCGGGTCAAAGACAACGACGTCGTATTTCTCTCCGGCAGGATGCTCCTCGATAAACTTCGAGACATCCATCGCGAACACTTGATGTTTGGCATCGGACTGGCTGGCATACCGACGTTCGTCTGGTGCGTCTTGATCGTTTAAGAAACCATTTAAGCGAAGGTTCTCGCAGGTCCAACGCGTGTACGTACTCGAGAGATCGACTGTCGTCGTCCTGCGTGCACCACCGTCGGCGGCATACACCGTGAAGGAACCGGTATAGGCAAAGAGATTTAGAAACCACGCATCCTTGGCTAAGTCACGTACCATCGAACGTGTTTGACGATGGTCGAGAAACAACCCGGTATCGATGTAATCATCCAAGTTGACCCAGAACTTCAAACCGCCTTCGTTGACTTGAAAACGGTTCCGCGTTTGATCGACTTTTTCGTACTGGACGAAGTTCTTTTGTCGGTCCCGACGCTTAAAGTGTACATTGCTTGCGTTGATCTCAAGCGTTTCCGCCGCTGTCTTCGCCATCCGATCAAGCCAGTTGGCGTGCTGTGCGGGATCACGATCGTGCGGTCGTTCATATTCGGTGATATGCAAATGATCTTCGTAGCGATCGACGACTAGCGGAATCTCTGGAATGTCACGTTCGTAGAGACGAAAGCACGTGATGCCACGTCGGGTTGGCCATCGCCGCAAATGTCGGGCACGCTTACGAAGTCGCGCGGCAAATAGCTCAGCCTGCTCGTCCGCCTTGTCCCCTAACTGTCCAAACGCGGCTGATCCCTCCGCATGAACCAAGGTTGTCACTTCATCGTCATGCTGCCGCTGTTCGACCACCGGCTTTGGACCATAAAACTGATAGAACGTATTTTCGTGCTTGCCGTTGTACAGCTTCCGACGCCGATCAGCCGACTTTCCAAGCACCCGCTCGAACCCTTGATAACTACTCAGAACGTAGTGCGACCAAGTCGGCAATCCTCGAAAGACCTCGGGAAGAAACCGATACAACGAATCCAACTCACGAGATTCATGTGAGGGACGCGACATGTCCGACTTTTCCGAATTCGCTTTGGGGCGATGCCTACGATCCGGCAATGACGGTTTAGGCTGTATTTCTCGTTCCTTGGATTGAAACTCAAACGGCGCATGCGTGATCAAGCACCCGAACCGTCGTTTGGTCGAAACCTCGCGGATGTCTTTCCGTTGAAAATGAATGACGCCATCAACCCCTGCTCGCTTGGCGTTCTCGCGGGCAATATGGACCACTCGACCATCGAGATCACTGGCTAAGATCGGTTCGTCCAGTGTTTGAAGTTGTCCCTTGACCGCATCACTCCGCAAGTCCTCCACAAGGTCCGATGGCGCGGCAGCCCAGGCCGTGAAGGCAAACTCCCGGTCGATGCCGGGTGCGATCTTCAGTCCGATCCGCGCCGCTTCAATGGGGATCGTCCCGGTCCCACAAAACGGATCAAGAAGCGGGCGTCCCGGTTTCCAATAACTCAATTGAACTAACGCCGCCGCTAAAGTCTCACGCAGCGGCGACCGGGCACCTTCGATTCGATAGCCACGGCGATGAAGCGACGCACCAGAAGTATCAAGCGTCAGCGTCGCGTGATCTTCAATGATCGAAACATCAATTTTGTAGACCGCCCCTGTTTCTTCAAGCTGCGAAGTTCCGTGACCACGCACCATCGAATCGACGACAGCCCGCTTCACACTTCGCTGGATCGCGGGAACACTGGTCAAGGTCGACTTGATTGATCGCCCCCCCACCGGAAAGGCGGCATCGACGGGCAACCAGTCGGCCCAATCGATTGCACCGGTTGCGTCGAAAAGCGAATCGAAATCGGTTGCGGGGAGTTCGGCGACTTGGATCAGGATACGATCGGCACACCGAAGGTGCAAATTTGCCATCGCCACCAACGTCCAGTCGCCTTGAAACTGCACTCGGCCGGCTCCGGCAATTTCGCCTTGCACGCCCAAGGTTTCTAACTCTCGGCGAACGACAGCCTCGAGGCCAAAGACGCAGGTCGCGATAAGATTCAGTTTCGTGTCCACGGGGTCCAGCGTATCGTTTTTGGGGAATTTCCACCGCGCGATGGTTCGCCCTGGTGAAACAGATTTCGTTTTCGGCAAGGAGTTTCAGGCGGAGAGAAGAATTCTTTGCCGATCTTCATCAGATGATTGAAACCGGTCGAGCGAAGACGGATTTAGAGGGGTTACTTCTCATTGGATCCCGATTCAATCTTGGCGGCAACACTGTCCCGGCTACCATGATCGTTGCCGATGGGAGTACACTGTCGGACCCTTCCATCCATCCTGCCAATCAACTTCGACCGGACAAACGGCATGTCAAGTCATCCATCTCGCGGGCCATGGATCATCGCAGCACTGGTGGTGCTGTTGTTGATTCTGCATCAAGACAACTGGTTTTGGGAAAGCGACACGCTCGTTTTCGGATTCATGCCGATCGGCCTGTTTTGGCATGCCTGCATCTCCATCGGTGCCAGCCTCACTTGGGCGTTGGCGACCGTGATCGCATGGCCGCTCGATGACGACGACACGGTGGGTGTCGCGGGCGATTCGAAAGCTGCCGCCAACGATGAGGGGGCGTGAACATGGAATCGTTAAACCATCCTGGCTTGCCACAGTTGATCATCATCATCATCTATTTGGCAATCCTGCTGATCTTAGGACTTTCTTCGGGACGCCTTTTCAAGGGTACGAAAGAGGACTACCAAGTTGCCAGCCATTCGATCGGCCCATTCCTGTTGCTCATGAGCATCTTTGGAACGACGATGACCGCGTTCGCCTTGGTCGGCAGCAGCGGTGAAGCCTTCAAAGAGGGCATCGGCGTCTATGGAATGTTGGCCAGCAGCAGTGGAATTATTCACTCGCTTTGCTTCTTCCTAATCGGTGTCAAGGTTTGGAAGTTTGCCCGGCGTCACAAATACACCACCCAAATCGAATTCTTCCGCGATCGATTGGATAGCGATTTTATCGGGCTGCTACTGTTTCCGATTCTGGTCGGTTTGGTCGTTCCGTACCTGCTGATCGGCGTGATCAGTGCCGGTTCCGTCGTTCAATCGCTGACCGCCGGATTGGCCCCCGATTTATTTCCGGCGCTCAATCCCGCGGGCGAACCGATCATGGCGCTGCACGGTGGAATCCCGCCATGGATGGGATCGCTAGTTATCTGTGTGGTCGTGCTGGTGTACGTCTTCTTCGGCGGAATGCGTGGGACGACCTGGGCAAACACACTGCAAACGATCGTATTTATGATCTTAGGCGTCGTGACGTTTTACGTCATCGCAAATCGCTTGGGTGGACAAGATGGCCTGATGGCGAACTTGCAAGTCCTCGCCGATTCGGTACCAACCGAAAAGCTCACTCGAATGGAGATGAGCAAAACTAAATTCTTCACTTATCTGCTGATCCCGTTGTCGGTCGGGATGTTTCCGCACCTGTTCCAACACTGGATGACAGCTAAGAGCGCCAATACGTTTAAAGTTCCGGTGATTTGTCACCCGCTTTTCATCATGATTGTCTGGGTACCCTGTGTATTGGTCGGCGTCTGGGCGACCGGAGATCTGATTCCTCCGAAGCCACCGTTACCAAACAATCCCAACACGGTCCTGCCGTTCTTGGTGAAAACACAGACCGGAAAAGTGCTCGGCGGTCTGCTGGCAGCCGGAATCTTGGCGGCCATCATGAGTAGCCTCGACAGTCAGTTTCTTTGTCTGGGCACCATCTTCACCAACGACATATTGACGCACTATAAAGGCAAAGAGAACGTTACCGATGCCCAACAGGTGCTCTACACTCGTCTGTTCATCATCGCAATTGTGGCGGTCACTTACGGACTCGGGTTACTTGACCCGAAAAGCGTCTTTGCGATGGGCGTTTGGTGTTTCAGCGGTTTCAGCGCGTTGTTCCCAATCGTCTTTGCGGCGCTTTATTGGCGTGGCCTGTCAGCCGCCGGTGCGATCGCCGGCGTTTTGGCCGCGATCGCAAGCTGGGGCTACATGTTCTACCAAGCACTCGAGCAAGACGCCCTTCGCACTTATGTTTTGAAACTGCCTCTTGGCGGCGAAGAGTATGAGCTAATGCCGGTCGTTGCGATGCTCGCCAGCTCGCTGATCACAATGGTGGTCGTCTCCTTGATCACCCCCAAGCCTAACGAAGCGACCCTGAAGAAATTCTTCGCCTAGTGCTTCGAAAACCTCAGAAGTTAGGACTAGCCGATTGGCGTTCGCCACGGTTTCGGTGTAATAACCGGGGCAAACGCTGATCAGCCAATCCCATAGTTTTGGGCTAGACGAAGCACCGGGAAAGGCAACGAGCTTACTGCGGGTGCACGAACCCAAGGTGCAGTTCCATGTGGCGGCACTGCAACTGCTCGTTATCTTCTCGCGAGAGGTTACCGAACAAGGGATGCCGCGGCAGCGTGTCGATCGAACGATAACGCTCATAAGCGGTTCGAAATTGTGAAAGCGCGTCTTCGAGCTGCTCTGCGTCACGCCAAAAAAATGCTTGCGCCTTTTGCGGTAATTTGAGCCCCGGTTTCATCGGACGATGAGCGGCGCGTTTGGCCATCAACGGAGCAACGACGCGGATCAACCACGGCACCGGTGGCGGCGTTTGATGCCCCGATGAGATGTCGAATGCGGTCGCTAAGTGTTCGACGATTTGCGGAAAAGTAAAGTTCCCCGTCGTTTGAACAGGGACCTTTGCAAGACGCTCGACTTCGGCGACCGCTTCTTCAAGACGATCAAAATGTAGCTTTCGATGAGACGTAGACATGAACCGTTCTCGCGAGACAAGTGACGAAAGAATCGTTTCACCAATCGTCCCATCGCTAGCCCATCGAGAACACCCACATTCGGTCGCACCGGACAATCCGACGCACGGCAGGTTGACGCCGATGGGCTGAAGCCGATTTTTTAAGGTGCTGGCATGATTCGAACAAAGCCCCGTGAGGCACGGACATCGACCGTAAAACCCGCTTTTTGCGTGATCGATCATTACCGATTCGATGCGGGCCGACGCCACCGCATCCGGCCCACGGTTTTTGCGATCGGTCGCCAGATGACGCACCCTATGGTATGGCGACTGGCTTGTTCGAGTCCGCGTTGACCAACCGCCGATAAATCGTTTTGCCATTGGTCACATACAGATAGCGATGGCCCTCACCTGCCAACACACAACTGGTCAGCGGCTTTGACGGATCGGGCTTCGGCAACACACCACAAGGCCGTCCGCTAGGGTCGAAAACTTGTACGCCGAGTTCACTGGTCACATAAAACCGACCGGCTCGATCGATCGCCATGCCATCGCCTTTTGCGGTTGCCTGACGCGGAGGAGGCTCGTTGAAATTAAACTCGCCTTCTGGATCGATGGGAACTCGCATCGGCATCGTTGGCATCTTGGCGTCGAGCGATTGATCGGCATTGACGCGAAAAGTCCACGTCCGATCACCTCCGTAGTCAGAAACCGCCAAGGTTCCCCCATCGGCCGTCAGCGCGATGCCATTCGGTTTGTTAATTCCTTCGTCGGCAATGACGACTTCTCCATTTCCCGGATTGATTCGCAGGACTCGACTGGTCGGCGTTTCGGTGACAAACAGAGTTCCGTCCTTTGTAATTGCAAGATCGTTGGGGCGCAAATCGGAAGCGACCGTTTTGGTAGTTCCATTTTCCGGATCAATCGCGACAACCTGACGTTTCGATCCTTGGCATCCATATAGCAAGCCATCTGGGCCAAACATCAGACCGCTAACCGGTACGTCCGCGATTTTAGTTTGCTGCCCGTCACCAGCGTCGACCCGATAGACCGCCGGAGCCCGCATGTCGCTGTAGTAAAAATTCCCCTCGGCATCCGCACACGGTGCGTCGGCAAAGCCCAGATCTTTGGCAACGATCTCCCAGCCTTCGCCGGGAATCAACAATCGTAACAACGGATAATCTCCGCCAAGATCGTCGCTGGTATCGACCACCGGTTGATGAGTTTCGTTTCGCCAGAGCCATGCCATCGCATCGGGAAAGCAACTGCTACCATAGTCAGCATTGTGTGCATAGCCTTCCGCCCAATCGAAGCGAACATCGTATCCCATGTACTTTAGAGCCGACGCCATTCGCTGATTCGCCCACGGCCAACTTCCGAATGCGTTGTCGACGTCACCACTGGTATCGGCCATGTAGACCCGAATCGGCTTGGGCTCCGTCTTGCGAACCAGACCGGGATAGATATTTCCGCCGCGCAAATGCGTAAAGCTACCGACGTTGGAATAAACCTTTCCGAATTGATCGGGACGATTCCAGGCGACGGTGAATGCACAGATCGCGCCACTGCTGGAACCACCAATCGCTCGCCGCTGAGGATCCGAAGAGACGTTGTACTTTTGCTCGACCACCGGAAGAATCTCCTCGGTCAGAAACCGAGCGTATCGGTCGCCGAGACTGTCGTATTCAAAACCGCGATTGCTGCTACGGTTGCGTTGGCGAGGCTTCGATTGATCGTGCCCTGGGTTCAAGAACACAGCGATCGTCGGTGGCATCTCCCCCCGCGCGATCAGATTGTCGAACACAATCGGAATTCGCCAGCGACCGTCAATTTTGCGCATGCGTTCGCCATCTTGAAAGACCATCAGCGCGGCCGGTGTCTTCGGATCATACTGTGCGGGCACGTAAATCGCCCAGTCACGAACCATTCCTGGAAAGACTTTCGATTCCCATGGCGACATGACTTCAACGGTTCCTTCGGGAACGCCCGCTTGGCGAATCGCATCGGGATGAGGTTCCCACTTGGGCTTCGTCGCCGTGGAAGGAATCTTGGTGGATTCTGCGTCCTCGTCCCAGAGCCAACGAATCGCCCCGGGCAACACTTCGCCGGCCCACTTCGCACTGTGGCCACCCTCGGTCATCTCCAATTTGTATTGGTACCCGGCGAACTGCAGTGCGGCAGCGAGGTCGTGGTTCGCCAACGGCCAATCACCATGAACGTTATCCAAATCATCGACGCCTTCCTGTAGGTAGACCTTGATCGGTTTCGGTGATTGGTGAGTCTTGCGAACAAGCCCCGGATAGACAATTCCACCACGAATGTTGGTGTAGCTCCCGATGTGACTGAGGACGTTTCCAAATTGATCGGGGCGGTGCCAAGCTACCGTGAAGGCGCAGATGGCGCCGGAGGAGATTCCGCAGACGGCACGATCCAGCGGCGACGACGAAACATTCAAATCCTTCAGGGCGACAGGCAAAAACTCGTCAATAAGGAATTTCGCATAGCGATCGCTCATCGCGTCATATTCGAAAGAACGATTGCTACGGTTCTTCGCTCCATTTTTCGTCGCCGATAGGGTCCCGGGATCGACAAAGACAGCGATCGTCGTTGGGATCGCTTCTTGGGCGATCAGGTTGTCCAGGACCGTGGGGACACGAAAGGGTCCGCCGGGGCGAACATAATTTCGCCCATCCATAAACACCATCAAATTGGCTGGCTTTGTCGAATCATATTGAGCAGGAACGTAAACGCTAAAATTGCGGGTCGTCCCGGGGTAAATTTCACTACGATCAAAGACGCCAGTCGTGACCGTACCTCGGGGGACATCCGGGTTGACCTGACGGTCGGTCTCGTTGGACGCGATGGCGGGAACGGCGATCACCAGGATCGCCGCTATCTGAAACAGGCTTCGCATGGTTGCCTCGGCGGGAGAAACGTTGCAGCTACGGAGAGGAAAGCTGCAAAGTTTAATCAATCGCCAAGTGACGGAGGAACCAATCGCAAAACCCATCTCGGGTGAAGATCACCTAGATCGGTCTGCTGAAGCGACCTCGACCGTTTTCTGAAGAAGACAGCCAAGCCAATCGAGCCACAAGCCGCGCAATGAATGTCGCTCGGATCCCCAAGCCGAAAGCGTAATCGCGCGACGTAATCGGCTCGGAGAGCCGAACGACATTGAAAGCTCATCCGCTTTCTACGAAGGACTGACAAGGACAGCCACCGAATGACCGGATCTCCACAACGCGCCGCCCTGCAATGCAAAATCTGGGACATCGCCAACGACGGATGCGGAAGTGTGGGTGGATGGCCAACCAGCTTTTGCCGACCTTTGGCGGCGCGATCAGGTTCATGGTTTCGCCGACGCGGAGCAGACCGTGGATGACTGGCGGCTGCAGCACTGGGAAACGAACAAGCAATTAACGCAGGCTGCGAGCCCGGCCCCCAGCCCTTGGTACAATTCGGATGTTGGTACAATTCGGATTGTTGGTAGGCTCAGGATGGGCCCCGTCCAATCATCGCATCAATGCGGGGCACCGAGCGACAGTTTTAGGCTCGGATGGCGCAGCGTGATCACACCGGAGGGACTCTTACCGGTGTCATCCTTTTGGCCCAAGACCACCACACGGTGCTGGTAGTTCGCCTCGCGGTCAAACAGCAATCGGTTGTCAACAGACTTTGGTGGCTCGCTGTCTTTGCATTCGACTTCGAAGAACCACCACGCATGGGCGCCTTCAACCTTTCGGCCAATCCACTGAATCGGTTTCCCGGTCGCGACTTCCTTGCCGTCATCACCCTTGACGATCTTTCGATCAAAGTAGACGTGCTTCCGTAAGTAGTCCGCCTGCCAGTTCGAGTTGATTTCGGCGTCGATACTTCGTCGCATCCACTGCTCGTCGAGAACATGAATCCGCAAGGCAACTTCACAAGAACGACTATCCGCATTCCACTCAAGTTCCGCATAGGTTTCATGAACCGGATGCAGTAACAAGGCCGAACAAAAAGCAAACGGCAACAGCACTCCGGTGATCACTTGGCGGCCTCTGCTTTCTTTGCGTCAGGCTTTTCGGTCGGTTTTGCTTCCGTCTTTTCGTCGTTTTTTTGTTCCGACTTCTTTCGAGCGTTAGCCTTTTGCATTGGGTTTTTGCTCTTGTCGCTTTTGAACAATTTGAAGCGGCTGGGCACTAACTTTTCAGGCCAATGATTGTTGCTAGTATCCACGTCAGCTGTCTGCCGCTGTGGGTCCAATTCCATCCGCACGATTTCTTTGTCCGAAGCGATCAACTTCTTGATCCGCTTGCTGTTGTAACGCCAGATTTGTGCCGGCATCGTCATCAGTTCACTCGTGCTATCGGCATAGTGAACTCGCAGGATGATCGGCATTACCAAACCACCATGGTTACTGAAATCGACGACATAGAAATTGGTCGTTCGGCGAAGCATTGCTCGTTCGTCGCTATCGAGTCCGTCGAGAAATCTTTGGAACGCCTTACGATCGTCTTCTTCGACCTTTAATTCGTCAAAGTCTGGACTGTTGTAAAAGTCTTTCAAACCGGGTTGCCATTCGATTCGTCGGCGGAGGTCCTTATTTCGGACCTCAGAAATCGAAGGTTCTTCTTGGTCTTTCTCTTGGCGTTGTCGCTCGGCAGCTTCGTCGGGGTCGCCTGCGTCGATTTGATAAAGCTGCACATCGGTGATTCCGATATCCACATGTTTGGTCGAGTAAAACCAACCACGCCAGAACCAGTCCAAATCGGTCCCCGATGCGTCTTCCATTGTGCGAAAGAAATCACTGGGGGTTGGTCGTTTAAACTTCCACCGGCGGGCATATTCACGGAAGGCTTCGTCAAACAGTTCTCGCCCCAGGATCGTTTCACGCAGGATGTTCAGGGCGGTCGCGGGTTTGGCGTACGCGTTGCTTCCGAACTGCAAAATTTCTTCGCTACCGGTCATGATCGGACGTTGGTTTCCTCCACGCATGTAGCCGACGATTTTTTCCGGTTCGCCACGTCGCGATGGATAGTTTTCTTCCCATTCTTGCTCGGCCAGATATTGCAAGAACGTGTTCAGACCTTCGTCCATCCAGGTCCACTGGCGTTCATCGCTGTTGACGATCATAGGAAAGAAATTGTGCCCGACTTCGTGAATGATCACTGAGATCAAGCCGTACTTGGTTGCCTTGCTATAGGTCCCGTCCTCTTCCGGGCGAGGCCCGTTAAAGCAGATCATCGGGTATTCCATTCCATACACCGGACCGTTGACACTGATCGCAACCGGATAGGGGTATTCGAAAGAGTAGCGTCCGTAGACTTCCAAGGTGTGAGCGATCGATTCGGTCGAATATTGACTCCAAAGTGGCTCCGCTTCGTTGGGATAGTACGACATCGCCATCACCGTTTGCGAGCCAACCTTCACCCCCATCGCGTCCCAGATAAATTTACGACTGCCGGCAAAAGCAAAGTCGCGGACGTTGTCGGCTTTGAATTCCCAGGTCTTCGTTTCATCACCGCGAACGCTTTCGTTCTTCTTCGCCTCCTCGGGGGTGACGATGAACTTCGGCTTAGTCGACTGCTTTGCGGCAGCCAAGCGTTCTTTCCATTCGGGCTTGAGAACGTCATCGGGATTGGTCAAGGTTCCCGTCGATGCGATCACCATCTCTTTCGGCGCGGTGATCCGAACGACGTAATCGCCAAGCTCAAGTGTGAACTCACCGCGTCCCAAGAAAGCCTTGTGCTGCCACGCCCCGAAGTCGGTGTACGATGCCACACGTGGAAACCACTGCGCGATCTCGTAAATGTAGTTCTCGTCCGCTTCGAAGAATTCTTTACCGGCGCGGGCCCGAATGGTTTTTGAATCGACGATGTTATAGGAGTACTCGATACCGAACGAGACCGACTTTCCAGGTGCGAGCGGCTCTGGCAAGTTGATTCGCATCATCGTGCCAACGTCGGTGTAGTTTAATGCTTCCCCCGCCGCATCAGTGACCGCGGTGATTTTGTATCCACCGTCAAAAACCTGTGCCGCGAGGATCGACTTCATCGACTGAAACGAAATCCGTGGGGCGAGCGACGGAGCCGTTGTGGTGGTCAATGCATCCGACCCAGGTCGAAATCGGTTTTGATCCAACTGCACCCAGATGTAAGACAGCGTGTGCGGTGATTGGTTGTGGTAGTGGATTTTCTCCTTGCCAACGATCCGCTGATTTTCATCATCGAGTGTCACATCGATTTCATAATCAGCCCGTTGTTGCCAATAGCCTGGCCCCGGTGCCCCAGACGCGATACGAGTGTCCGTCGGAGTCGGCCACCAGGGATCCAGTTGTGCGAATGGATCGTACGGATCACTGTGCTTTGGGTTGGCTGCTTCGGGTGATTGCGTCATCCCGGCGGGGGCAAATGAAACAATCGCAAGAGCGACGACAAACAATCGGGCGGAGTCAAATCTCACAGCTGAGCGCCTTTGCAGTTCTTCGAAATTCTGTCCATGCGGGACCACGGTGACGTGGGAAAGTGAAAACCGAGTCAACGTCTTAGCGTCAATTCCGAGTTCACGATTCCTTCACGAGAATCCCAATCCTGTTGAAGCCCAATTCTAATTGGTCTTGCGGCCGTTGTTGGTCGCGAATCACGGAATCCGATGCCTTGATCGCTGCCAACGACTTTAAAAACATGGCATCTACCCAAAAAGACGCCTCACCGTAGGATATTCCGCTCTAGAAGCCTCAAAAACATTTCCCCGATGTCAGGAATCCCAATGCGTCAGCCCGATCAACTCCGTCCCGTCGAGATTCAAATCGGGTATTTGGAGCATCATCCCGCCAGCGTGCTGTACAAATCCGGAAAGACGGTCGTGTTGTGCACTGCCTCGGTTGAACCGAGTGTCCCTCCGTGGTTGGAAGGAAAAGGGAAAGGCTGGGTGACGGCCGAATACAACATGCTGCCAGGCAGCACGGTGCCTCGGAAGCGACGTGAACGCAGTAAAGTCGACGGCAGAACGACCGAGATCCAGCGTCTGATCGGCCGTTCCCTGCGCGCCGTCGTCGATTTGGAAGCACTCGGCGAACGTTCGATCGTCGTCGACTGCGATGTCTTGCAAGCCGACGGGGGGACACGCACCGCTTCGATTACCGGTGGTTTCATTGCCCTGGCCAAGGCCATCAAAAATGAGTTGCCAAATTCAAAAATCGGCCCCGAGGGCCCGCTCCGTGATTCGATCGCCGCGATCAGTGTCGGCGTTGTCGACGGCGTGGTGCGTTTGGATTTGGATTACGAACTCGACTACGCCGCCGATGTCGACATGAACGTCGTGATGACCGGCAGCGGCCAATTTGTCGAGATCCAAGGGACAGGCGAGGAAGCAACGTTCAGTGACGGCGAACTCGCTTCGATGATTCAGTTGGCCAAAAGCGGCATCGCTGAATTGACCTCCGAGCAACAAAACGCCCTCGCTTGAGCACGATTGCCCCGTTGGCTTGGAGTCTTGATTCGAGATGGCTGATTCGAAAATCGTTGTCCCCACCGACGCGACGATTGCTGCTGCGGCTCAGGCGTTAGCGGCTGGGAAATTGATCGGCGTGCCGACGGAAACCGTCTATGGCCTGGCCGCCGATGCGACCAACCAGCTCGCCGTCGAGCGGATCTTCCAAGCCAAAGGACGCCCGGCAAACAATCCTCTCATCGCACATTTTGCGAACGCCGACCAAGCCCGTCGCTGGATCAATGTCGACGACGACGCAACGATCACGTGGCAATGGAACCTGGCAACAACATTCTGGCCAGGGCCGTTAACCGTGGTCGCGCCGCTCCGTGGCTCCGTCGCCCCCGCGGTAACTGCCGGTGCGGAGACCTTGGCCGTGCGAGTCCCCAATCACCCAGTCATGCAATCGCTGCTGGAATCCTTTGCCTTGCCGATCGCCGCCCCGAGCGCGAACCGATCGAATTATGTCAGTCCGACACAAGCCAATCATGTCGCGACGGCGTTTGGTGATTCCATCGAAATGGTGCTCGACGGAGGCCCTTGTGACTTTGGAGTCGAATCCACCATCATTCGACTAACCCCGACGGTACCACAACTACTACGCCCGGGTGGGATTTCAACAGAGCAGTTGGTCAGCGTCTTTGGTGACATCGAACTCATTCGCCATCAAGCCCCCGCGTCCCCGTCGGCGAACACCGACTCCGCGGGCGTTGAACCGGCTTCACTGGCTCCATTGCCATCGCCGGGATTGATGCGCAAGCACTACTCTCCTCAAACGCGATTGATCAAAGCGAGCGAATTCGATCTTGGAAAAATGAATCCGGCCAAGGTCGCTCGCCTGTATTTTACGCCGCAGCCGCAGTCGGATCGCCCCATCGCGTTCGGATGGATCAGAGTGCTAAGCCCGACCGGAGATTTGAACGAAGTCGCGAGACATCTTTTTGCGGCGATCCGCGAGGCCGACCAATTGCCGTGCGAGCTAATCGTTATCGACGAATGCTCTAATGCAGGCATTGGACGTGCCATCATGGATCGCGTTCATCGCGCCGCGACTTAACGCGGAAGGAAACCACTTTTGCCGTCGGGCTAGCCGGTCGATTGTCCGATTAGCGGTTTGGCCATTGAATTTGGATCGTTCTTTGGTGGCCTGCTGAAAAGGCTGTGGATTGGTCTTGGGTAATTTGCCCAAATTGGCGTATCCTCCACAGCAGCGTCTCAGGCTGAAGGATGTTTTTTCGTGTGTCAGGCACAAGGATGTGACCGTAGTGACCGACGACCACCAACTCGATGAAATCGAACAAACGCAGCTCGACGTCACCCGTCGCCGGCGCGATCGACGTTCGAATCGCAAATTCCGGCTGACCCTCATCACGCTCGGATTTCTCGGGTTTGCCGTTTTAGCAGCACCGAGCATCATCAGTCACTCGGGGATCGCGCGATCGATCTTCCTCTCTCAAGCCGCCGCGTATGGTTGGCAAGCATCAGTCGAATCCATTTCGGTCGGCTGGTTCACACCGCTGTCGGTGAAGAATGTCATGTTGGTGGGGCGATCCAATCAAACACAATTGCAAATCGGACACACGACGAGTTCTTTGACGGCGATCGATTTGATTCGATTTGATCCTTCGAGCATCGGCGAACTTTCGCTGCGAGAAGTCACGCTGCGATGCACCGTCGAGCAAGGCGGCTCATCACTGGAATCTGACTTGGCGACGTTGCTCGAACCGTCGGATCAAACATCGCCTCTGGTTCGCACCTCGATTCAACTGCAAGAGTGTCAGATCGAAGTTACCGATGCGATCACACAACAGGCCTGGACGTTGCATCAGTCCAATGCCCAGGTCAACGTTGATGGTGACCGGATCACTGCTCAATTATCCGGGGTCGTCGCCGAACCATCAGGAACCGCCGGTACGATTGAGACACAGTTTCTTCTGCATGATCCGACTTTGTTGTCGGCTGCGATTCCTGCAGCCTGGGAACTGAATGTCAAAGCGGACTCGTTTCCACTATCGACGGCTGATTTGATAGCGAGACGGTTTTATCTCGAGCACACCCCGACTCCGATCGGCAATGCGGGCGAGACGTCTGGCAGTCTCAAAGTGCTCGGACAGACCGATGGTGGCGTTCAGGTCGACATCTCCGACGTTCAGATCCGAAATTTGCAAACCACACTCCCCGTTTCCGATCGGCAGCGGTGGCAAAACAATTTGGCGACGCTTCACGGTCACATCACGCTCACCGAGGATCGGTTACACGGTAATGACCTCGCCATCACAACGGACTTTGCGTCGGCCGAACTTGACGGATCATTCCCAACATCGATTTCATTTGTCGGAACGGAAGACAATCCATTGTTGTGGATGCAGTCGTTACAAGGGACGGCGAAACTGAACGTCGATTTGGCGGCACTCACGCATTCGCTGCCGGGACTTTTGCCGATCCGTAAGGACGCAACGCTGGTATCGGGAACGGCAACGGCCATCCTTCGTAACCAGACACGTCCCGGCCAGAACGACGCCCGAACGGAACTCGCACTCAAGACTCGCTCGATCCGTGCCCGTTCGTCCGGCCAGATCGTGGTGATCGAACCGATTTCGATCGACGCGACGGTTGCCGATAACGATGGCTCACTTCTCGCAGAACATTTTTCGCTGCGCAGCTCGTTCGCGGAAGCTTCCGGGCATGGGATGCTGCGCAACGGAGAGGCACGATTCGAAGTCGACTTTGGCCGCCTGTATGCCATGCTTCGCCCCATCGTCGATGTCTCCAATTTTTCTCTTGGCGGGAACGCCGATGGTGCCATTCGTTGGTCTGTGGTTACCGGCGTTGATGGCGATCGATGGGAGTTGGGCGGATCGGGTGCCGGAAAGCAATTGTTGATCACCTTGCCCGGCGGACACCAGTTCAAACGCTCGATCGTCCAAACCAGTATCAATGCCAAAGGAAACTGGAAAGACAATCAACTCGAACAACTTTCACATGCCGATTTTTCGCTCGGCAGCGGTGGCGTCCAAATCGATGTTTCGTTACTCGATCCGGTCTATCAGCCCACCAAAAATGCAGTCTTTCCGATCAAGGTCGAAGTTGACGGTCGTTTAGAAAACTTGAGTGAATCATTGGGCCCCTGGCTGCCGCCGGAATTGGCAAGTGCCGAAGGTCGAGTGACCGGCACCGCCGTGGCCAGCGTCCACGAAAATGGCGGTACGATCTCCAAAGCTGACTTCGAATTCTTGCAACCACGGATCAACTATGGCGATCAATGGTTTTCACAGCCACAACTGACCTTACGATTCGAAGGCGCGTGCGACCTTCCCGAAGGAACCATTGCGACCAAGTCGTCCGGCATCGTCGGTGAAGCGATCTCGATCGGGATCACGGGTGAGATCACGGCGAAAAACACCGACCTTGAATTGACGTGGAAAGCAGACCTTGAGCGTTTGCAGGAAAGCATCGGTGCGACGATCGCCCGGGCCGCCGCGGTCCCCACCGTGCGACCGATTGGCTATCGAGCGGTCGAAGACAACACGTATCGCGTTTCGGGTCGATGCGAAGGCAATACAAAGCTGACTCGTGATGGAAACCTTTGGAAATTCAATTCCAATTTGACCGGACAAAACCTCCAGATCTTTGAAGTCGCTTCCGGTGCGATCTCACCTCCCGGAACGTCGGCCGGTGCGTTTCAAGTTGCCCCGGCACTCGACGGTCGATTTTCAGGTAGCGGTTTTGCCAGCCCAAGCGGTCAGTCACCCAAAAGCGAAGTGATTTGGGCGGAACCTCGGATCAAGCTGTCCGGCCCGATCCTATACGATCCCGAAAGCGGCAGCCTCAAACTAGGCGCCCAACAATTTGCATGCGATTGGTTCGCCGGATCGCTCACCGGTGCGATGACCCCGATCGAAGGCGGCACCGAAGTGACATTATCGGGTCCGTCACGGATCAAACTCGATCTGTTGGCGACGCGTCTATCGGAATTGTTTGGTGCGTCGATCAACGCCGACGGTATTCATGAAAGTGAATTAACCGTCAAAGCATCGATCCCCGACCAGGATGACATGACCTATGACATTCGCACCGATGTCGGCTGGCAACGCTGCGATATCGCCGGTGTGCGTTTGGGACAAGCTAAACTACCGTTGCGAATTACCGAGACGGCGATACGTATCGATCGATCAACGGTACCAGTGCTCGACATCGCTCCGGCAACCGTTACTTCGATTCAAGCAAACTCACCTGAGGCCGCTCCTGCTCAAGCAACATTTGGATTGTCAATTGACCTGACCCAACCGAGCACGATCGTCCAACTCGATCAAGGGACATCGATACAGTCGCTTCGCATTTCACCGCAAGCCGCCGCGTCGTGGCTGAAGTACCTCACCCCGCTCGCCGCAGGCGCGGCGCAAGTCGAAGGAATCGCTTCGGCAACATTCGATGAATGTATCATCCGAACCGATGATCCCGCCGCCAGCGTGATTCGCGGGAACCTGGAAATCGGTCAAATGACCCTCTCCAGTGGCCCCCTGGCCAACCAACTGATTCAAGGTGTTCGCCAAGTTAAGTCGATGGCCCAATTGACCGGCGGTCAAGCACAATCTGTCGAATCCAAGACGCTGATTGAAATGCCACCTCAAACCGTTCCGTTTGCACTCGCAGACGCAGCAGTGGTCCATCAACGGATGTACTTCAAAATCGACAACGCCGAACTCATGACGAGCGGTCGTGTCGGACTCGATTCACAACTCGCTCTGGTCGCTCAAGTACCGCTCAATGCGAACTGGCTCGGTAGCGACTTAAAGGGCCTCGCAGGCCAAAATCTTGCCTTCCCCATTTCGGGCACGATTTCTCGGCCGCGTCTTGATGAGACCGCAGTTCGTCGTGTGATGGCCGAACTTGTCCCTAAGGCTGGTGCCGAAGTCATCCAGAATCGTTTAGATGGATTGATTCAAAAGCAGCTCGGCGACCAAGTTGACCAGATCAACGCCGGACTCGAAAAGATTTTCGGCTTTTAAAGCTGTGTGACACTTGGACGTTCGACGCGATCGAGCGATCCCCTTCGACTCCAGCACACCCACCTGACGAGCCCGGGATCCGTTCGACAATCAAACTCGCAATCTAAAAAGTGAAATCATCGGGACTCGCACCGTTGGTTCTTAGACCACATCGGAATGCAGGGTCACGCCCCACTGGTGGGCTCTCCTCGGACACTCTTGTTCGAAACATCATTGCTTGTTGGGATACTCGCCAAGCCCGCGTTCAAGATAGCTATCTGTCGCTGACCTTGGGTTGGTCCAGTACGATGCCACCTGATAGATCTCCTCGTGATCGAGTTCAAAGACCAAAGGACGCGAGGTCATTCGTGCGAGGGTGTAGGTCCACTGAGTACCGTTTGACTTCGGTTCCGGGTTATAACGAAGCACCACCAATGCTTCCGGATCATTAGTCTCGGCAAACCCGAAACACATGCCAAAGACTCCGGTCGAAGAATCCGACCATGCTGCCAACGGGCTAGCCAGTAATCGCAACTCTTGCTTGCTGTTGGAATCTTCGACCTCAATCATCTGAACCGAGAATCGCCGAATGATTTGACGCATCAACAACGCTTGTCGTCGAGCATCAGCGGGCGCAGCGGCTTTAACCCGGAAAGGCACATCGACCTGGGACATTTTTTCGGGGGTCCAGACCTGCCGTAATCCGAGGTCACAATTCAGTGACAATGATTTCAGCAATGTAAATTCGCAAAAGACCTTGCCGTTTCCGCGAACCGAAAGAGCCCCCACCATTGCGGGCTCGGATTCATGATTCCAAACGAACGCGACGCCATCGGTAAAGAAGTTGCGTACGGGATTGGTGTATCGCAAAATCGGTTGTTCGTCGAACTTCAAGGTCTGGCCAGACGTTCCGGCGATGGACATCTGAAAGCCGGACGCCTGCTGGGTGAGATAGTCGAGACGCTCTTGACGTTCTTGCTCGCGATTGTCGGGTTGGTCTTCGGCATGGACATCTCCCTGACATCCCAGTCCGGCCAAAAAGATCCAACATGCAATAGCACTCGTCGTCATTCGCATCATTTCGGACCTCACTGCTGAACGAAATAGAAACCAACCAGTGACAAGGGAATCGGTACCTACCGATATCGCACTTGACGATTGTAAAGGATATCGCGAAGACGTTTCGCCGCAGGCTTTAAATGATTCCCCAAAAAGATGTCGAGATGAATGAATCACGGAAGACGGCGATCGTAACCGGGGGTTCGGGAGCGATCGGCGGAGAAATCTGCCGAAGGCTTGCTGCTGACGGTTTTAATGTCGTCGTTCACTATGGCAGCGACCTGTCGGCAGCTGAGCGAGTCGTTGAAGCCATCAACCACAATCAACGCAAGTTCGGATCGGGGCAAGCCATCTTCGCACACGCCGATGTTCGTGATGAACTGGAAGTGAACCGTCTTTTTGATGAAACGTCACAACGCTTCGGTGGTGTGGATGTGGTGGTCGCCAATGCGGGAACAATCTGCAGCAACCCGATCGCCGATTTCAGCCTTGCCGAATTCGACAACCTGCTGTCGGTCAATCTTCGCGGTGCGTTCTTGACCATTCGGCAGGCCGCCCGCCAAGTCCGCGAGAATGGACGAATCATTTTCGTTTCGTCGCAGCTTGCCGAGCGTCCTCGTCCCGGAACTGGCGTCTATTCGGCGACCAAAGCCGCCATTGATGCGATGCTCGTTTCTCTGTCCAGGGAGGTCGGCAGTCGTGGTATCAGCGTCAACAGCGTTCGCCCAGGCGCGACCAGCCCTGGGATGGTAGACCAGCGTTCCGATGCTGAAAGACAAAGCTTCGCCGAGCTCTCTGCGTTTAGCCGTCTAGGAACTCCGACCGACATTGCGGCGGTCGTCTCCTTCTTGGCAAGTTCAGAAGCGGGCTGGATTACCGGCCAACACTTGCGAGCCGACGGTGGGATGTCAAACTAACCCGGGCAGCCGGTTCGAGGCCAAATGCAAGGATCATCAATGGCCGTCTCCACCCATTTCACGTTGCAACCAAGCGCGTGCGTAGGCCCAATTCCGTTTCGTCGTCCGCGGTGAAACACCGAGGACTTCGGCGGTTTCATCGATGGTCAGACCCGTGAAGTATCGCAGTTCAACCAACTTGGCTAATTGCTCATCTTCGGTGGCGAGCTTCGTAAGTGCTTCATCGAGAATCAACAAGTCGTCATTGCTGCTGGATTGATCGACACTGACATTGTCATTCAATTCTTGACGCTGAAAATCGCCGCCTCGTTTGACGCGGCCTTTTCGACGTGCGTTATCGATTAAAATTCTTCGCATCGCTTCGGCGGCCGCGGCGAAAAAGTGACCGCGCCCGTCCCATCGCTGTGAATCATCACCGACAAGTTTTAAAAAGACCTCGTGGACCAACGCTGTCGGTTGCAGTGTCTGCCCGGACCGTTCTTGGTTCATGCGACTGGCGGCTAATCGGCGGAGTTCCTCATACACCAGTGGAAGCAGTTCGCTCGCCGCGGCTCGATCACCTCGTTCGATGTCCGAGAGGATTTTAGTGACGTCTCGATTCATGACCTCTCTTCGGTGGCATGGTCGTCGATCGATGACCATCAGAAAGTAATTGGAAAAGTGTGGCCCGATCTGCCTCCGCACATCGCATTGAAGTCTGTCAGGCAATTGCTTGCCCTAACCAAACGTCGAAGCGATCGACACAGTGCGACCCTATAGGAAAATAGAATGTTCCGCCGTACTCTTCAATGTGCCGTTTTCTCTGGGGCCATCGCGGTTCCTGGCCTTTTGTTCGCTCAACCACCAGGCCGTGGCGGCCCGCAGGGTGGAATGCATGGCGGCCCGCCGACGGAAATGATCCTTCAACTGTTTCAGCAAGCCGACGCCAACGGCGATGGAAGCGTCACGAAGGCGGAACTGACCACCGCGTTGCAATCACAAACTCAATCACGTGGCAATCGATTCGGTCGCATGGCCCCACCTTCGCAGGACGGCCCGAACGGCCAATTCCGACGCCCCGAAGGCCCGCCTCCCAATGGTCCTCCACCAATTGATGGCGAAACAATCCTGTCACAAGACGCACATCAACCGGGACGCCCCGGGCCACCACAACCCGGACAAATCATCCCCGAACCGATGATCGCCGCACTAACACTCGACGTCCGCCAACAACGCCAGCTCGACGGACTCCAAGCGATCGTCGACAAACGCCTGGCTTCGATCCTGACCGCCGATCAAATGGAACAACTGAAAAATCATCGGCCCCCACACGGCCCAGGAATTCCCAACGGCGATGCCGAACGGAATGATTAAGATACGGTCATGCCAAACTTGAATGAACGAGAGATTTTTCTAGAAGCGATCGAAAAGGAGTCCCCTGACGATCGCTTCAAATACTTGGCTTCCGCCTGTGGCCAGGATCATCATCTTCGGGCTTCGGTCGATGCCCTCTTGGCCGCTCATGATCAGCCCGCCGCACTACTTGACCATCCAATCGGGGACGAACTGAGTCGGTCGCCATTGTTCCGTTCACCGATGGATTCACCGATCGATCATGTCGGCCTACAGATCGGCCCCTACAAACTCAAGGAACAGATCGGTGAAGGTGGTTTTGGACTCGTCTTCGTCGCCCAACAAGAACATCCGGTGCGCCGCAAGGTCGCGTTAAAAATCGTCAAACCGGGGATGGGATCCAAGGAAGTGATCGCCCGATTTGAAGCCGAACGCCAAGCCGTGGCGATGATGAATCATCCCAACATCGCGCAAATCTTTGATGTCGGGGTGACACCCGATGGGCGTCCCTACTTTGCCATGGAACTGGTTCGCGGACTACCGATCGCAGAGTTTTGCGACCGACAAAAGTTGAGTGTCGTCGAACGGCTTGAGTTGATGATCGACGTGTGTTCGGCGGTCCATCATGCGCATCAGAAGGGCATCATCCATCGAGACTTAAAACCCTCGAATGTCTTGGTCACACTTCACGACGGAAAACCTGTTGCCAAAGTGATCGACTTTGGGATCGCTAAGGCGATGGAAGAGAAGCTGACCGACAATTCGATCTATACGTGTTTCTTTTCGATGCTCGGAACCCCCTTGTACATGAGCCCCGAACAGGCCGAGATGAGCGGGCTGGACGTCGACACCCGTAGCGACATTTACTCCTTGGGCGTCATTCTCTACGAATTGCTCGCCGGCGCGACGCCGTTTGATCGAGTGCGATTGGATTCCGCCAAACTCGACGAAATCCGCCGTATCATTCGCGAAGAAGATCCGCCGCGTCCGAGTACGCGTCTCGCCACGTCACAGGCAGTACTCTCAACAATCGCTGACCGTCGCCGAGTGCAGCCGCATGAATTGACGCAAGCGTTAACGGGTGATCTCGACTGGGTTGTGATGAAGTCCTTGGAAAAGGATCGATCGCGTCGTTATGACACCGCATCGGCATTGTCGGACGACCTCCGACGCTATTTGCAAGATGAACCGGTCGAGGCTCGTCCGCCAAGCCGACTCTATCGCCTGCAAAAATACGCCCGGCGACATCGCATCGCATTCCTAACCGGCTCACTTGTCGGTATCGCATTGCTACTCGGGACCGCCGTCAGTCTTTGGCAAATGTCAAAAGTGATCGGCGAACGCAACGCCAAGGACGAAGCCTTGCGACAGGCCAACCTCGCCAAAGCGGATGCGATCGCGGCCAAGCAAGAGCTTGAAGAATTCGCCGAAAACCTTGTCCGTGCCAACGAGTTACTTGTCCGTGGCCAAGCTCACGCGAATGCCGATCGTTATGCGTCAGCCATCGAAGACTACAACTCCGCGGTTTCGATTCAACCGAGCTATTACCTTCCTCGATTGCATCGAGCTCTGCTGTATTGCAAACTTCAACTATGGCCAGAAGCGGCCGAGGATTTTCATGTCGCAAGCCAACTCGGGGCTTCGACACTACAGCCACAGTGGTGGGGCGTTCCCGCGTTGCTGTCTTACACCGGCAAGGAAGCATCTTTTGAAAGGCTTTCGCGGCAACGCCTCGAAGCGATCGTCGGTGAAACTTCGGTTGCCCAGTGGATGCTTTTACGCGATCTTTTGGTCAGTGATTCGTCTTCGACGATCGATCAAACTAAGTCTCTCGATGATACCATTCTCTTCGACATCGCGGAGCAATGGCTTCGAAATCCGGAATTCGATGACAGACCACCACCGCCGCCGCACGATAACGGGCCCCGGCCACACTTCGGACATGAGTTAGAAAAATTCCTTGGCCTCGATTTTCGACGTGATCGGAAACCGCCTCCCGGCTCTAGCCCTGGACAGGTACAAAGCCCGGGACAGGGCCGCGGACGCCCCCCGGCTCCCAGGAGAGACCGTTTCGGGCACCCTAACTTGCCAGATAGTCGATTACCAGACAGTACGCCTACCTGTATTCGTCACTATCTGACGGGACTGGCGGCGCTCCGTGCTGCCAACTATGAAGCAGCCATAGGTATGCTTCGTCAAGCCGAACGTGACCCACGGTGGCCCTCAAGGTATCTGGTCCATGCTCCGCTCGCGCTCGCACACTACCAGAGTGGCAACATCGCCCAGGCAACCGAAGCTCTGGACAAGTCAGATTCGGCACTGAGCGACCATCTCTTCCGAACCGACGAAGAAACATCCCGACGCCCAGAATTGCCCTGGTTTGATAAACTCGAAGGCGTGATGCTCAATCGGGAAGCGTGGATGGTGATCCGAGGAACCTCTCCAACACTTACGTCTCAATTGGATCAACACCGCGCCGAATCGCTGAAGCTAATCGAACGAGCAACCTCGTTGGACTAGTACTCCGTCTAGATCAACGGTTGGGTTTGGCTCATCAGCCGACGGGCATTGGCGACGGTTACCCTAAAGCTACAAGAGTAAACGCCGGTTGACTGGCGAGGCTCATCGATCGTTTCGAATAAAGATGCATTCACGATCGTTGGAAGTCGGAACGCAACTTGCGAAGTCGGAAAAATCGGCCCCGATGTTGACAACATGGCCATGGAAAGTTGCTAATTTGAATCACAACCCTTTCTCCGGCGGCCATGATTGAAGGGTTTCTTTCGACACCATTCCAAGGGACATGAAGCGATGGCGGGGCGAATCACAGACGAAAACGCGGACGGATTGTTTCGTCGTCTAAAGCTGCTGGCTTTTTTGACGATCGTGATTCCGGCGGTGATCTTGGTTGTATTCATTGAACTGCGTTTCCGATCGATCGAACAATCCATTCCTTTTCAGCAGGCCGGAACGCGGGATCGCTATCGCGAAGAAATCGACACACTACCGACCGACCCCGTCGCCGGGCAAACGTTGTACGCCCCAGCCTACTCACACATTTATCACCAAAAGGGCGCCCCCTATCTTTTGACCGTCACACTGTACGTCCGCAACACCGACCCCGAACACGAAATCGTGGTCAGCAGCGTTCGGTACTTTGATACGGGTGGTCGTGAAATCCGCTCTCTGTTGAATAAACCACTTCGTCTCGCACCACTCGCGGCAACCGAATTTGTGATCGAAAAAGAAGATCGCATCGGCGGCAGTGGGGCGAGCTTTCTCGTGCAGTGGCAAGCCAGCCAAGACGTAACCCGACCGGTAGTCGAGACTGTCAACGTCGATACCAGCGGCGCCCAAGGCATCTCGTTCATCGTGCCTGCGACGGTGATCTCTGAAAACCATCGGCATCATGATCCAGCGGCGACAGAAGAACCGTAACTGAAATCCGGTCTAGACTGCCCGGTTGTTTTCGGGCGTGATACGTTTCAAGTGCACAGGTCAGTCGGGTCTCCGATCGTTCCCTGTTGTCAGGCCCTGAATGAATCATGCTGCGTTTCACATTAGTTCACGCAGGATTTCATCTAAATTACAGGGTTAGCCGGACGGCGTATCCCAAGGTTTCGCGGCAAGCGGCACGGGTCATGCCCTTCGACTGACTGATCCACGCAAGGTTCACCGCGACGAACGCCTGACCTGCCAAATTGAGCTGAAAGCAATCGACGCGGATGCGTCAACTTCTAACGGTTGAAGCATGTTGGCATAGTGTTTGCGTCGACGATCTCACCATCGTCATACGCAATCACTCTCTCAACCCGCACGGTTTAATATGTCCAGCAACACCGCATCGAAATTCAAATGGAATGGCTTTCAAGTCGCCCAGTTACCGCAGGTTCCTTCATGGGTTGAAACGCTAGGCAGAGCCGGACATATCGCCAAAGGCTGTGTCTATTTTATCGTGGGCATTCTTGCGTTCCGCGTCGCGATCGATGCCGGTGGTGAAATCGGTGGCGCTCGAAATGCGATCGAGGAGATCGGAAAGCAGCCATTCGGACAAGCGTTGCTACTGCTTGTCGCGATCGGCTTGATCGGCTACACCGCTTGGCGGTGGGTTCAGGCAATACAAAATACGGAAGGCGCTGACGATGACGCCAAAGGGATCGCCAAACGTGTGGGCTATGGCGCGAGTGGAGTCACCTATCTCGGTCTTGGCTTGTATGCCGGTGCACTCGTCTTTGGATTTACTTCCGGCAGCGGAGATTCTGGCCAGCAACCCTCGTTCTTACTTGATTCCACCTGGGGTCGAGCGATGCTCGGAATCGTCGGGACGGGGATCGCAATCGCGGGTGGCTATTTTGTCTACCAAGGATGGAAGGCCAAGTTTATGGAACAATATAACTTGGCACGGATGTCGGAAACCCTTCGACAAACCGCCTATCACGCAGGCCGGATGGGGCTGATCACCCGAGGCATCGCGTTCGCCATCATCGGCTACTTTCTACTGCGCTCGGCATGGTTTGGTGCCAGCGGAGAGATCGCAGGCATGGGGGACGCGTTATCGGCAATCGCCGCGCAAACTTACGGCAAGTTTCTACTGGGAGTCGTCGGATTTGGATTGATGGCCTACGCGGTCCACATGGCCTTGTTGGGCTGGTACCGCCGCTTCAATGTCCAATCCTGATACGTCGGCGAGTTGCCTTTACCGACTTCTTCGCAATCATGTTTCTACTGCTGAGTCATACGGCAGTAAGATGGAAACACTGGGAAATTATTGAAACAATCACCCGTCTTGCATCTCTTCCCAGTCGCCCCTTTCTCAGTTAACCATGATCTGATCAACCATTGACAAGTGACTCCCAAGGGCCGGTAATTGCTACGGTGAAACCGGGTGTCTGGATGTTGGCGAACAACCATTCCCCGTCGGGACTGAACGTTGCGCCCGCCCATTCTCGGCCCCGGTAGTCTCCCTCAAATCCTTTCTCGCCCTTTAGTCTGACATCATTGAGCGCCAGTGGGACCAAAGTCCCTTCCTGTGATAGCAAGTGCATTCGCTGCGGATACTCGTCATCGCCGTAATCACCGTCCTCGCATAGCACCAACCCGCCATGCGGATTGACGCAGAGGTTATCGGGCATGTTTAACGTTTCCTTCCCAGGGCTTTCGAAAAGCATCGTTAACGTTTCGCTTTCAGGATCATATTTCCAGATTTGCCCGGCACTCGCTTCGCCGCCGCTGGTCGCATCGAAATAGATTCCCCCGTCACCGCTCCAACATCCCTCTAAGCGAGCGAACGTCGTTCCGCCGAGGCTTTTCCCTTGCTTGAACACACCAAGTTCGTCGGGCTCGGTGAGCCCACGTGTATTCGCCAAGGTCGGTTCCGGGATCGTATGCCAACGCACGTCGAACTGTGCACCTTGTTCGACATGACCACGAAGATCGTCTTGACCGACAACCTCTGCGACCTGCAACTTCCCGCCGGCGGCGAGATTTCCGTTCTGCTTTGGGATAAAACGATAGAAGCCCGCGGTACCGCGATCCTCTGTTTCATAGACGATGCCAGACTTCCGATCGAAGGCCACGGCTTCATGGACGAAGCGTCCCATTGCCTTCAGCGGAACAGGGTCCTCAACGCCACTCGGATCGACTTCGAAAATCCAACCATGATTCCTCTCGAACGCCCTCTCGGCGTTGGTTTCGTAGTTATCAACCGAACCGATCCCGAGCACGGTTTCTTCGGCAGTCAGCCACGTGCCCCAGGGCGTTACTCCACCGGCACAATTCCGGCTTGTCCCTGAAATGGAAACTCGGCTCTCCAGCCATTGACCGTCTCGGGTGTCAAATTTCAAAGTCGTACATCCGGCCCCGGCGAGTCTGTCAAATGGCCGCCCTCCTTTGATCGACAGCGCGCCACGGTCGTCACTGATTTCGTGATTTCGAACGATCGTCACGATCCCATCCGACTCGTCCACCACGCCCATGCCATCGTGGGCCGCTGGCGTCATGTTTCCGTCCGACATCGGGTCCCGAGTCCACCCATAGCTGATGTATCGAAACCCCTCCGGCAAATGGATTAATTCCAAACCGGTCGTCTCATCCTTGGCAGGTACGAGCTTAAGCTTCGATCGGGTAGCGTCACCCAGTGCGACTCGTCCTCCGAGGGCCGACAATGCCGCGGCGACACCAAAGCCTGATGCCGACGAAAAGGTTTCACTCAGGAATTCACGACGGGATTTCATAAAGGATCACTCAACCAAGAAACAGCGTGCATGATGAAGGTGACTGGACAACCGGTTCAGACGGCGGGCAACTTAGCTCAACAGAGCAACGACCTGAAGTGGATTCCTGCCCAACGACGGTCTGCTAAGCAGGTTATCCAACGATGATTTGCAGCGATCACGATGAATTGACGCCATGCCCGACTTCATGAAGTTATCGTGAATATGCGTCGCTCATCGGAAACGCCCCTCGGCGACCGAAGCCTTTTCCATACCGAACACTCTGGACAAGTTCCCCGGCGGTAGCGCGTTCGATTGACTTTAGTCAGGAACGCTGATCGTTCAGTCCCAGATAGGCCCCTGGGTTTTCGGCAAGGTGAAACGACATTTTGCGCCATGCCGATGCAAATGCCTCCGCCGGCGTAAACGAATTCTCACCGTCGTCCCAGTTCAGCAGGGTCGTCCGTCGGTAGTCGATCCCCAGCTGCTCGGTGATCGTGACTTCGTACTGACGAATCCAATCGATCAACGCGAGCGTCAGCGCGGCACAAACGTCTCGTTGTGAACGTCTTGGCGGCCGAAGTTTCGGTAAGTCTTTGTTCGACCAAGGCGGACACGCGAGCGTTCCCTGCTTGGTAAACCTTGGCTGAAATTCATATCGCGGCAAGAAGACTCCACCACGCTGATGATCTCCATAGAAAACGCCAAATCCGCGGAGCACAACACATCGCCGCTTGGGCAGTTCCAAAACATAAACGCTGGAGCAATCCTTCCGATCAGCCGGTGGCTCCAGGCGGTTGAAGCCAATCTCAAGTAGCCAATTCCCCTCCGGTCGCATGATGTCCCTTCCCCAGCACCATGCCTGTTGGCTCAACAACCCGACCGCTTGCGTTAGCGGATCACCCTTGCTCGCATCTTGTCGCGAGACATCCGAGATGCAGACATCACCCGAGGCGACCTCCGGGCGATCGTTTGACCTTTGCGAAACCTGCCGGTCTCGGCACCGCTTTTCCCGCTGAGCTTGTTGCTGATCGATAAAAATCACAGCAGCAATCTTCCTCCCCAAGCCAGGGCGATCGCAAATAGTGCGGCGAATCCTGCTTGTCTTGCCAGAAGTTTCGACGTCGTCTTCCAACCGGTTTCATGTCCGATCGTCATCGCGGTGACAAGGCACGGCAACAGAACCCCCGCCAAATAAACGGCCGTCAATGACTGCGCAGCCGTCATTGGGAATGACAACCCATCATTGGCCGTGAGTAAGAATATCCCATCCTTGCGTACCGACGCGAGCACAACCGGCAACGCTGCCTGTGAAGGCAAATCGAACAATCTCATCACGGGCGACAATACTTGGGAAGCAAGTTCAAGGACACCAAAATGCGCCAGCAAGGATGCGACGATACATATCACGACAAACACCGGCATCGCTTGAAAAAGAAATTGCCGAACAGTTCCCGCTGCCTCTCGCCACATTGACGATAGCGTCGGCCACTGCATAAACGGTCGGCTCGGTGTCATCAAAACATTGAGCGAATGGCGAGCCTGTTCGCTCGACGTCAGCCGTAGATAAATCAGCGTCGTGGCCAACAGGTAAGTGAGAAAGATCCAGGTCAGCACCGCCGCCGAACTCCCCGTCGCTACCGCCGCCCCGGAGAGCACCGCCAGTGTGGCGGGTAACTGATAACTACAAGCCGATCCAAACGCGATCCCCGAGATTGCGGCCCCGCGCGAACAGCTCGAACAAGAACGAGTGCTAATCACCGCCGGCACGTTGCATCCGAATCCCATCATCACCCGAACCACGTCTCGCCCACTGAGCCCGAACGGTCGTACGAGCGGATGGATCGAGACGTTAATTCGTTCGATCAAACCGCTCGTCTTATAAGCGCCTAGAATCAACGCGAACATCAATACGGTCGGGAACGCCCAAACCAAAAGGAATGGCCCCATATTTAGCAGCCCGTAGCCAAATTCACCCTGTTGGCCGACCAGGATGATTCGCAACCAGGTCGGGCAAGTAGTATTGACCGCCAAGATCAACGGATCAAACCAATTCGCGACGATCGGATGAAGCCAATCCGCGACCGTGTTGGCACCATAAATGGTCGCTAGCGCCGGAAGAAACAGTAACAGAATTGCCGCCAACGGCCCAATGATCCTCCCTTCCATCAATCCCGGTTTGGGCTCGATCCGCCATCCGGCACGGGCCGACAAAACCGACTTCTCCAAGACAGCCGGACGTCGGAGCGCGTCGACGATCCGTTGACGATCAGGATCGGATAACGTGCGGGCGTCAACCGTAACGAATGCGACGCACGCATCGGCTTCCAGACGTTCAATCGCTTCTTGCGCGGCCTCTCCCAACTGAACTTTGTCCCAGTAAGTGACGACGACGACGCAGCGTTTCCCGACGACCAGTGGCAGCATGTCCCTTAGATCCTGATCAAGACTGGTCGCTTGGACGATCAAAAGTACAACGTCGTGTTCGTCGAGGGCGTTTAATGCAAGCCGCGTGGTTTCCGTATCAGAATTACGCAGCACCCCGGGCGTATCGATGTACTCGGTGTCTCCGAGTCGATAGCGTTCGACGACGACCGTCGATCCACGGAAATTCGTCTCACCTGCCGATCGCCCCGTCAGTGAAGAAATAAGTTGTGACTTGCCAACACTTTCCTTGCCGACGACAAGAACGGTGCTTGATTCAGTTGGTACGATTACGTTGAAAACCATCTTGATCCAATGGGTATCTGCTCATTGCTTTTCCGGTCCCACCTTCGCCTTGAACGCTTCTTGATCTGCTACAGGCAAGTCACCACTTGAAAATGACGAAAGTGGCGTGCTTGCTCAGCAAACACACTCTTCACCGCAACAGGAGAGATCGTCGAGGTACATTCCCCACTTGCGGTAGTTTTCCAGTTCTTCCGCAGCTAAGCCGAGTGATGTCGCGATCGCTTTTGCGACGACGGCAAACCGCTGTCGGTATTTGTAGATAAAGCAGAAAACGTGGTGATCGTGGCGAACGGCCGGTCCACATAGGAATAGTCCCGGAACGATCGTTGATTCATCGTGATCGGTCAGTGCCGGATACCCATCTTCACGTCGTTCGAACAAGTCGGCGACCAACTTGCAACTCCCCTCAAAACCGCCCGCAAACAGCGGAGCCGTGGGCGTCGAAAACCATCGCCCATCGAGAGCGTTCACTTCGTAGCCGCCTTCAACGCGCGTTACCGATGCGATTGGCGTGTGTGGAAAAAGCTCAACCTGTTCTTCGAACCATTCCTCTCGCATCCGTTCGAGCGAATAAGTTGACAGGGCAACGCTGGGGTCGGAACTTTCGTCTTTCCAGGGGCACCCAGTATCAAAAAGCCGAATTTGCTTGTCATGAGACGCAAGGTGATACGCCGCATCGACCCCGCTTTCGTATCCTCCAATGATGATGAAGTCGTCGCCTTCCAATTCACCATAGCTGGCAATTGTCCCGGTATGCCTACACAACTCGCTTCCGTTGAATGTGCTAAGGCGCGGATACTGAAACTCTCCCGCAGCCCAGATCACATGGTTGGCGCGGAGCGTCTGTTCGTCGATATCGATTCGAAACCTGTCACCGACTTTGGTAACGCGTCTGACATTCGTCCCTTCTCGTATCGGCAATTCAAAAAACTGGGCGACCCCCTTCAAATGCGCCGCATACTCCTCTCCGGTCGGATGTTCGACCTCCAAACTAAATGCGGGTGACACACCGATCGCGATCGAATTCAGATCCAGCATCCCGATCGAATTCGTCGGGAACGACGGAGTAATAAACCGCGTCTCGGCAGGCCATGCGGCGAAAGAAGCACCGACAGAGTGCCGATCAATCACGACAAAATTATCGACTCCGGCATGCTTTAGTGCGATGGCCACTCCCACGCCCGCGGCACCAGCGCCGACAACCACGACATCAAAGTCCTCTTGTGTTTCCTCGGGTGGGTGATTCATGTCCTGGATCATGCTTTCTCTGCTGCTGATTCACGTTCGTAGTATTCAAATCCATCGGTGCGTTTGGACGAAATTCGCACGCAGTGTCACCCACGCGATCGATCAAACGGCACCTTCAACGGAAACGGGCCCCGCCAGAGACGAGACACGTATTTTTCCCGCCCCAGTGAGAAACACCTACCGATGACTACGGCTACCAAAACACGATACGACACTTGCAATTGATGTGCAAGTGCATCGGGAGTAATTCCAACCCGTAGGCGGCGACTGTCTGGAAAGCCCCACCAATCGCTACGCCCGGCGGCGGAAGAGCCCATAAAGCGGAAAGTTTTCTTCGCGGTTGTGACGAAATTCCCGTCGAGGAACCGATCATGATTCACCGTCATTGCCGCTTGGATTCGCGACGACGGACAGGAAATCAGCCCGAGATCGGCTCACTGGTTCGCCCCAATACACGTCCCCCGTTAATCCCCCGGGACTCCTTCACGAATACCGACTGGCATCGGATCATTTGCAATCGTTGCACCGACCACGCAACAGGATCTCGAACACTTCGCCCACCCTGCTGCTCTCGCAATAGCTGCTGGGGGTCAACTCGACGTTGTCGAGACACGAAACAGTCCCACAGACCGTACAGAGAAAGTGCGGATGACATTCGGAAGCGTCTTCGCCAGGGCGTATCTGCTCGAAGCGATAGACATGGTCACCAAGTTCTGCGCGGCGCACCAAGCCGGCATCGGTCATGTCGTTTAAGTTCCGAAAGGCCGTCGCCTTGTCGATCCCGTGCTCACACAGCCGATCGGCAACATCAGCATGCGTCAGCGGTGACGCGGCTTCTCGCAGTATCGCCAACGTTGCCACTCGAGCAGGCGTCGCCCTCAGCCCCGCGTCGCGTATGGCTTCCCTGATGGATCCATCCGTTGCAAAAATCGATTTCATTCCCGCTCGCTTCCTCGGAGCCTAGCTCGGGCCCCACGGCATCGCCTACCCAAGACATTACTTTCGGTCGAACAGGGTTAGAGATGAACCACCGAACGACTGCCGAGAGTTCGCCGAAAAACGCAAGTTCGTGGCGAAGGGCAATCAACCTGCACCCAACAGCCAGGCCGCGGCAACCGCCATTTCGACCTTTCGAAACGAATCGTCGACGAACACATCAACCGATAGTCAACATACCTCGACACTGCCGCTTTCGCAACTTCGATGCACCTACACAACCAACACAATGAAAGGAACCGAGAACCGCGTCTCTCGACGGACGAAGGGGCACCCCGACCATGGTTTGCCAACGCGCCGCGTCTCTCGGGCGGACGGCAGCGAGAACGCCTATTGATAGACCTCCGCAAGAACATCGGGCAGACCTATCGCGACCATTGCGTGAGTTCCTGGCTTCGCCCCTTCGTCTTCGCCGAGCAACAGGTGGCGGCATGGCGATTCCTCGGCCGCCAAAATTGGCAGCGGCAAGACCCGTCGCCGAAACAAACGCTTGACCACATCACGATCGGTCCAAAGCAACGATGATCGAACATCGCGTTACGGCACACCCTGACCCTATTGAGAATGTGGTGCCCGGCTCGCACCGCCACTTGGACTCGTGATTGCCGCGCCCCCCTAAGTGCGGTGAACGAAGTCAATGTTAATCGAAGGCTTTCTCGTCGGCGAGGCAAAGAACGACTGACCACCATTGTGGCCGGGTCGGTTGCATTCGCACATGCACACTCTTAGCATGTGACAAAGACTTGCATTTGCACCCCGCCGAGCCCGCCCCTGTGTTCGCCCCGCCCCGAGAGGATTGGATTGATGAGCGTATTTCGTTTTGGTCGCTGGTCTCGCTCGCGAAATCGCCTCAATAGGAAAGGATTGAAAACACACAGACTGCTTCCAGTAAATCCTCGTCGATCTTCGCGATTGGAACAGCTTGAGCGGCGGCAGCTGCTTGCGGCCGAATTAGATCACTTCTTGACCTCACGACACGTTGACATCAATGTCCAACATCACTTAGGCCAGTGGGAGTTGGGATTGGAATCCGAAGAATCAGGCAACGAAGTTCAGTACTCCACCGACCAAGCGTTACTTTACGCGGGTACTCCGACGGCAACGACGCTGCCGTCCGACGCACCACTCGAATTTATCGGTGTTGTACCAGGCGAGACGTTTTATCTGCTGCCACAGTCGCAAGCTCAAAATGCTGAAGCGGTCTTCCTCGGAGTTTCCGGATACGGTCTGGATGACTCGATCGATCAATATGACGCCTCGACTGAATCCAAAGGCCGCATCGGCGCGGAACCTTCACCCTGGGCCAAAGCTTCTCTATCGAACGTGAGGCACTTCAACCCCGATGGTACGCCGGGTACGGGAGAATTCTCGATGTGGCAGTCGGGAATTTTTGGTCAAACTGTCGTCTTCATGTCTTCCTTCGATGACGGCGTTTCTAATCCGAACGCGTTTGGCCTAGACACGACCGATGGCATTTCTGCTGATGACGCGGTTTGGATTTCGGCGGGAAGCCATTCGCACTATAACTTCGGATTCTCCCAGCCTGGGCGATATGAAATCGATCTGCGGTTGTCGGCCTATCTCGGCGATGACAACATGGCGACGGCCAACGAATCCGGCTTCAGCCAGAGCGATCCGATCACCGTCTATTTTTCGGTAGCAAGCGTCGGTCAGATACAATTTGATGCGTCTAGTTACAGCGTCGACGAGTCTACGAACACGGCTTCGATTGATGTCATTCGTACCGGAGGCAGCGATGGGCGAATCAGCGTTGACTATGCCACAAGCGATGGTTCAGCTGTAGCTGAGCTCGACTACACCGCGGTGTCTGGTCAAATCGTTTTCGCTGATGGACAGACACGAAAGACGATCGAAATCCCGATCCTCGATGACGCGACCGCCGAAGGTGACGAATCATTCGGTGTCGGTTTGCTAACCCCAACGCCAGTTGGCATTGATCATTACCTCAAGGAATCCGAAGACGATGTGAATGGATTGTTGGGCGACGTCGCTTCTGCCACGGTAACGATCCGGGCCAATGATGGGTCATTCGGTGTCGAAGGGATTGACGATTCTTACCTACCTGGCGACACCCTGAATGCCCGTGTCACGGGTGTGACTCTCGAAGAGGGGCAAGAGATTCAGTGGCGGATTCGCCCCGTAGGAACTGACTTCACGGGAACCGTCCTGAGCCGATTTATTCCAGAAACCGATAACGCGGATGCCCGCGCCGGCCAACTCGACATGCAACTCGACGCGTCCTACGACGGCTATGAAATCGTCGCTGCGGTCATGCAGGATGGTCAGGCGATCGCGACCACCGAGTGGTCGGGGCCGATCTCGGTGGCCAATGCGGTCGCCCCACTTTCACTGACGTACAGCGGACCGTCGCCGTTTCGCATCGGTGAAACAGCTTCGTTAGTCGCTACGGGCCGAGAACTTGCCGACGGGGAAAGTCTCAAGGTTGTGATCAATGCTTCCCTTGACCACTACAACCTATGGAGATCGGCGCGCGGTTACGACGCTCTTGATGCGCGCACGTTTGCCTTTGAGCCGCCAAGCAACACGATCTACCCGTTGGCTCTTCAAGTGATTCGCGATGGTCTCGTTGTGGCGCAATCCGAAGCGTTTGAGGTGGACGCGCAACGAGTCGAGTTTTTCTTTGAAGGAATGCAACCGGTTTATCGTGCCGGCCAAACCTTCAGTGCCACGATCACAGTCGATCCCGACTTGGGTGACAAGGTGACGTATTCGTGGGCGATGTATGACGACGACCAGAACCCGATGAAAGTTGCTCAGGGGGAAGAAGGGCGCACGTTTGAAATGCCGCTCACGGCCGACTTGGACGGCGAGCGGATGTACATCCAGGCGAGAGTGGCTTATGAGAGTGGCAACACCGCGCTTGTCGGTGGAGCCTATCCTTATCTCACGGTGATCGACAACGCGTCGGAACAACTGTTCTTATTTAGTTCCCTCCCCGATCACTTCCATCAAGGGGCACCGGTCGATCTTCAGCTATTCGCCGACCCGGGGGTTGGCGAGGGAGATTCGATTGTGTGGGAGTGGCGTTGGCCGGGCATGCAATGGGAAACGCTACCGAGTGCCGAAGGGCTAACCCATCAAATGATTGCCGAGCAATCGATGGACGGTGTGGAAATCCGAGCCACGCTTCAATTCGCAAGTCCTGAATTCGATCCGATGGTCGCCGGACCGGTAATGATCGAGATCGATGATCACGGCAGTGCTCCGGTGCAGCAACTGACGATCGCGGGTGATCTTTCGGTCATCGCTAACCATTCAGTGACCTTGACCGGTCAGCTGCCGCCCAATGTCAGTACCGTCCTCACCACTTATCTTTGGGAACATAAAGGCGCCGGCGAATCGACATTTTCGCCTATCGCTGGTCAAAGCGGCAGCACGCTGTCGTTCCCGGCGACCTTGGATGACGACGGAGCCGAATATCGCGTCTCGATCCTGAAGCCAGACGGAACAGTCGCCTATGGCCCGTCCCCGGCGGTGTCACTGAACGTGATCTCCGGTAGCGGCGTGGTGCCTTTTGCGTTGCCTAAGGTTGTCATCTCGGAACCCGGTTATGCGTACAATACGATCGGAGCCGACTTCAACGGTGATGGACTGCAGGATGCTCTAGTCAACGGCTTCGCTGACGTCACCTATCTTACCGAGGTCGTTTGGGCACCTAATTTGGGTGATGGGACGTTTGGGGAAAGGCAAACGATCTTGCCCGGAACATCTGATTTCATTGCCAACGTTTTTCCCATTGATGCGGACCAGGACGGCGATTTGGACGTTGTCGTTGTCGGGGGCGATGCCCTTCAATACCACGCGAACGATGGGAATGGGAACTTCGGCGCGCCGGTCTCGATCGCTGGTGCCGCCAGCCACCGGGACGCGTTCGGCGGCGATCTGGACGGCGATGGCGATGTCGATTTTGCCTCGATTACCACCGATGGCATCGTTCAATGGTTCCGAAACGAGGGCGGTACCTATGTTGCTCGAGACATCACCACCGGCCTGAATGGCGGTAACGCCATGACCGCCTTCGACGCGGACACCGATGGAGATATCGACTTGGTGGTCGGCTCCAACGATGTCAAGCAAATCACGCTGCTCGTCAACGATGGTACCGGTAGCTTCAGCAGTTCGGTTTTGGCTGATAGCGACATTGACGTTCGCAACCTCTACCCCGGGGATCTCGACGGGGACGGATTGATCGACATCGTTTCGGCGTCGTACTTCGACGGCGAGTTGGCGTACTTCCGAAACCAGGGTAACAACACGTTTGAAAAGCGTGTGGTGGACGTCAACGAGTCCGGCGTGTTCGGCGGTGACGTCGGCGACATCGACGGTGATGGCGACATGGACATCATTGCCGCAGGCTTCGACGATACATCAGTGTCGTGGTACGCCAACGATGGGGCGGGATCGTTTGGCGGCCGCCAGATCATTGCCATCGACGGTTCGGCAAAATTTTCGCTCTACGACGCCGGGCTGGCCGATTTCAACGCCGACGGTCAAATGGACGTGATCACCGGCGACACCGTGAACCCGTTCGCGATTGTGATTCACGAGAATCAGTTCGGCTCCTTCACCAACCAAGTGATCGCACCGGTCGACGGCATTTATCTCGAAGACGCGGCGGTCGATTTGCGCGTTCACTTTGGCGTCCCTGTCGATGTGACTGGCACACCAGGGGTCGAGTTGCAGATCGGTGGTCAAGCAGTGACGGCGGAGTATCTGTCGGGAACCGGCACGCCCACGCTGACATTCCGTTATGTGACCCAGGGAGATGATGTTGATTTGGATGGCATTGCGTTAGCTTCGACGAGGGTGGCTTTGCCAACCGGCGCGGCGATGACCGATCCGCTTGGCGATGACGTGGACCTGAGTTTGCCCGCTGTGGATCTAAGCGGCGTGGTGATCAACGGGTCGGCACCACGTGTTGCCAACATCGCTCGACTGGATCCGGCCGAGACCGCCGCCAATTCCGTTCGCTTTGCAATCTCGTTTAGCGAACCGGTCACGGGCGTGACCACGGACACCTTCGCAGCGAGCGCCACCGATGGTTTGACGGGCGCTGCGGTCACCGGTGTCAGTGGCGATGGGGCCGACTACGTCGTGTCGGTCGACACCGGCAGCGGTAGCGGAGCATTGGGTCTGACCAACGGAAACGAGGGGATCGCTGACCTGGAGGGCAATCCACTGGCGCTACCTATCCTCGGTGGCGAGGTGTACACGTTGCAGCGTCGCCCAGCGCGGACGATCAGCAACTACTTCGACGGCGGACACGCCGACGTCACGATCAACTACGGCAACAACCACTGGAGTATCCAAGCGCCGGATTACGACCTGGAAGTCAGTGAGGTTCTGATTGTCGGTGGCCCGGACAGTCAGATAGTTGCCCCGAGCGGCGACGAGTTTGACTTCTTGGGAGCGGCGCCGGGAAGCGACATTTACGTGCTGCCGGAGAGTGGTGCCCCGGCGACCGTGCCCGACTTGGGGATCAGCAACATTCCTAGGCCAAGAGACGCTTTCGCGACTTTTGCCAACACCGATCCGCGGGTCGATTCGACCGAAGCGTGGTTGCAATTGCAAATGGTCGGGATGCGAGGTCCGGAGGGTGGTGAGTTTAGCCTATACAACTCCGGGGTGACCGAACCGACGGTCTGGATGGCCACGAGCGATGGCATCGACGAATCGGACAGTTTGTTCGCGCCAGCGGGAGCCCACGGTCATTACAACTGGGCGTTCACTCAGCCGGGTAACTACGAGATTGACGTCTTCGCCAGTGGGTTGCTGGACACCAACGGCAACGGAACATTCGACGAAGGCATCGATGCCTACACCGAAAGCGGCATCACAACGCTGTACTTCCAAGTCAACGAATCGGGCGAGCCGATGCCCTACACGATCGCGGCGGAGGTTCAGACGGTTGACGTGCAACTGGTACCGGTCGCACTACCTTCCGACGCCGGCGTCACCGACCTGCCTACCGGTATCGACGCCGTCTCGGTCGGTGATCGCTACTATGTCGAAGTTTGGGTTCAAGACGTGAGCGGACAGTTGGGTGGGATCGCTGGCGGCCATGTTGACATTGAATACACCACCGATTTGCTGGACGCGTTGCAACTAACAAACGAAAACTTCGATGTGCTGCAATCTGGCTCGATCGACGATGCGGTTGGGTTAATCAATGACTTTGGCGGCGGAACTCTGATCCAACAACAAGCGCTCTCACCGCAGTGGGCTCGCCTTGGCTATGTCGAAGTCCTCGCTACCAGTGCCGGTGATGCGGAATATCGCTTACTCCCGGGTGCACTACCGTTTGCGAGCTTCGCCGACGGAAACATCGATTTTGCAGACGTCGACTTGAGTGACATAGCGACGGTCACGCACACCGAGTCTTTGCAACTTGATTTTGCAGTTTTACGAGAACCCACCGAGACGATGGGCGATGGCAGTGTCGACCAAATTCCCGATTCGGTTTCACACCTTCACGAATGGGAACCGTTCTACGTCGAAGTTTATTTGTCGAATGTCTCCGACCTTGCCGGAGTGGAGACGATTGCGTTCGACCTGAGCTACGACACGTCGATCACGACAGCGATAAAATTCAAACCGGGGCCGTCATTTGAGTTTCCGAATGGACTTCCGCTATTCGATGACATGGGCGGCACGGTGTCAAATATCCAGTTGATCGCAACGGATCTTGGTCTTGGCACGACGCCGGTGCTTCTCGGGCATTTCTTGTTTAGTCCGACTGGCTCGGACGGTGTCTCGGTGGACGAAGCAGGGGATCAGATCCTTGGGCCATGGGAACTCCATTTGACGGGAACCGCGGCCGCCGAAGTAGCGGGCCAGGAGGTCGACATCACGACCGCGACGGCGCCGGAAACTGCGATGTGGGGGGTGCCTTACGATGTGGACGACAGTGGCGTCATTGACTTCGCTGATTTCGCAGCGTTTGCCTCGGCCTTCGGTCATACCGTGGGCGATGCAGAACCTCCGTTTGCTCGCTGGGCTGACTTTGACGGCAGTGGTTTCGTTGACTATGCCGACCTTGCTTACTTCGACGCGAACCTCGGACTTTCGATCGGCGATTTCGAACTGCTGACGTTCAGCATGGCTTATCCGACCTCTGAACTTGCTTCGTCGTTGCCGCCAATCGTCCCCGAACTTTCACAAGCGGCACTGAAATCATTCTCTAGCTTTGGCCCGTTCAACAATGGGAAAAACGCTTCTGATGTCGACAACAGTGGTGCGACCTCACCTCTTGACGCGTTACTCGTCATCAATGCGTTAGCGTCACGATCGAATGCGCGTCCGTTTTTCCTGGACGTCAATAACGATGGCCAAATCTCACCGCTGGATGCGTTGTGGGTAATCAATCGATTGAGTCGTTCTCAATCTGAGCAAGCATCTGCGACGGACGAGGCACTCAGCACGTTCGATGCGTCCACGTCATCTCCGTTTTCAGAAGAGGTTGAAGACGAAGACTTGCTTGAGTTGATTGCTGCCGAACAACAGCTCTTTTAGTTACCCTACGTTTTCATGCCAATACGTCGTTGAATCATGGCCATCACGAACAAACTCCCCGTCACTGTCCTTTCTGGATTCCTTGGCGCGGGGAAAACCACGCTTCTCAATCATGTGCTGACTAACCGCGCCGGATTGCGTGTCGCGGTGATCGTCAACGACATGAGCGAAGTCAATATTGACGCCCAGTTGGTTGCCGGCGGAGACGCCGCCTTGAGCCGGACCGACGAGAAACTGGTGGAGATGACCAACGGTTGTATCTGCTGCACCCTCCGTGAAGACCTGCTACTGGAAGTAGCGAATCTGGCCAGGGAAGGCCGTTTCGATTATTTGCTCATCGAATCGACCGGGATTTCAGAACCCGCACCGGTCGCAGACACCTTCACATTTGCGATTGGGAACGGAGTCGCCCTTTCAGAGATCGCGGAACTGGACACGATGGTCACCGTCGTCGACGCCGCTAACTTCTTGGACGATCTTCGCATCGGAAATGATCTCCACAGCGTCGGACAAGCCGCCGACGAAAACGACCCACGAACTGTCGCTGACCTGCTAACCGAACAAGTGGAGTTCGCAAATGTCATCGTCTTTAATAAGACCGATTTGGTCGATAAGGATACCCTCGGTTCACTCGAGGCTTTCGTCGAACAACTGAACCCTCATGCGTTAAAACTCCGTTCTTCGTTTGGCAACGTCGAACCGACGAGAATCATGGGGACGGGACGATTCGATTTCGAGGTCGCAAAACAGAGCAAGGGATGGCAGCTAACTCTCCGCGATGACGGCGCCAGCGAAGTCGAAGAATACGGCGTAAATAGCTTCGTTTACCGCGCCCGTCGCCCGTTTCATCCACGGCGTTTCTTCGATCGCCTAAGCCAAGACTGGAGAGGTGTGCTTCGCAGCAAAGGCTTTTTCTGGTTGGCCAGTCGGCTCGGTAAGATCGGTATCTGGTCGCAAGCCGGCCGCGTCGCTCGACTCGACTTCGGCGGATTCTGGTGGGCGGCGATCCCCAGAGAACATTGGCCGGATGTCGACTCGATTCGAGCTGAAATCAAACGACGATGGAACGACGAAGTCGGAGACTGTCGCCAAGAGCTGGTCTTTATCGGAATCGGAATGGACGAGCTCGAACTCTACGATTCGCTTCAAGCATGCCTACTTACAGATGCCGAGATGGCTGCCGGGATCGAGTCATGGAAAACGTTGGACGATCCGTTCCCTCTGTGGAACATCACACTCGACGATGTCCTTGCCGCTTCGACGGCTCCGTAGTTCTCCCGCTAGATTAAATGTTTAGCTTCAATCACCAACCGGCGGGCTGTCGCCTCCATTATTACACTGACACCGTACGAAGACGATTCGGTTCATGCTAGTCTCAAAGAGTAACCAAACACTGGTCCAATGGTGCACCATGATTCGAGAGGTCCCACATGATAGTTTTTAGCTTGATGAGACACCCCATGATCAGTGACTTGGACAGGTTTATTGGGAGAGCACGAGCGATCATTGCGACTGGGTTATTCACCGTAGCCGTCGGTTGTGGCGTTCCGCCGGGGAGTCAATCTGAGATCGATTCGATCGAAAGTCTTCCGGTTGTCAGCGGAAGCGAACTACAGACATACCTTCAATCGAGCGATTCACCGGTACTTGTCGAGTTCGGTGTCGACTTCAATTGCTCTCGGTGTGTGCAAACCAAAAGCGACGTCGTACGGTTGCGTGAATCACTCAAAGGCACGGTCGATGTCATCCGTGTCGACTTCAATACCAACGTGCAGTTGGTGTCGCAACTCGGTGGTTCGATTTGCCCCACATACGTGCTTTTCGATCAACAAACGCCCGTCCTTACTCGCAGTTTCCCGGTATCGATCGATCTACTTGAGGGAGAAATCCTTAGGCAGTCTGAAACGCAGCAGTAATGACGCCTTGCGACGTAAATGAAAAACACACTGGACCACTTCGCAACTGACCATGACGTCGATCGATCCCCGATCAACCTGTAACCGACTACTTCAAACCAACGGTTTCCCAATGCCTCCCAGTCGATGGAATATGCCCGCGTTGCTCATCGTGACTCTGCTCGCGACAGAGCTACTCGTGATGGACCGGCTTGCCCCCGCTGTTGCCTATGGGCAATTCACTGATTTCTATACTGCTGGCCATGCTGATCTCGGGATCGAGTACAACGCGAGCCTTCAGGAATTCGAAACGCACCTACACGTCGGGAGAAACGCGATTGTCAATGGTGTCCCTTTAGTTGCCGAGACCGTGTACGATCTCGAGACAACCTTAGTAACCTCCGACGGCTTCGCTCAAAGACCCGATGACAGCGGTCTCGGTTTTGCATTTGCTCCACTGGGCATCGAGACAGGGGAACATTTTTGGTGGTTGCCACAGAACTATTTCGACGCCGTCTCCGGCGGAGACGATGGTCTTCCACACCTAGGCTGGTCGGCAAATGCGGCAGGAACCTTCGTAGACGATCAGTTAACATTGGCGCTTGTTGATGTCATGTCGCCCTCGGGAATCGGACTCTATTCTCTGTGGAGCAACAGTGGCATCTCCGCAAACTTCGTCCACGCAAACTTTGACGGCATCGACGCTAGCGACGCACTGACCCTCGCGACATCGGGGCACGACCACTTCAATTTGGCTTTTGCCGATCCCAACGGCCTCACGGCAGCCGAGGGTCTTTGGACCATTACTTATGGCGTCGAAGGCGAATTGCTAACCGGAGAAACAATCTCCAGCACATTTCGAGTCAATTACTGGATCGGAAACGGCTCTCCGGTTCCCGAACCGTCTTTTGCGCTCGCTTTCGTCGGTCTGGCAATGGCAGCAATGGTACCGAGAAAAAGAAGACATCCTCGGCATAGGCGTTAATCGACAACGCCTTGCACGAACCAATGCCTGACCGGCGTCAAGCCGGACCGATAGCGTTTCTCAACAGAGACAAATCAGTTAGCGTTCGCCACGATTTCGATGCGATGACCGTGGCTAACGCCCTTCGGCGATGAGCCGAACCAAGACATCGGTCCAGGCAAAGTCCTAGGGGCCTATCGATTCTCAGATTTGGCCTCTTCTAATATCGCCTTCTGCTCCGCAAAAGTTGCGTTGAGGGATCCTGCTTTTGTGGAGCGAAAGGCGACAATAGAGAACCACTAGACTTCTAGGCTCCGCGCCGTATTTGGACGATTTGCTGAGGAACCTTCTGCAAAACTCCGATCGCGATCGGTAGATGTTCGGGGCTGTCTTGCAACAACATTTGGAAATGCGATTGTGGGTCATCAAGCCATCGTTTGTATGCCGCTACGAAGAGATCAACAAACTCGTAGTCACAAGATCGCAGCGCACGAACAAAACATCTATCCAATGCCTTAAGAATGTGGTCCGGGATGGCAGTGAGTGTTGCGAGGGCGTACACACTGGCAAAAACAAGATGCTTCTGATTCGCCTCCAACATCATTGCCGCCGATTCGACGGTCGACTCATCCAGTTCGCCTAATCGCGCGACGGTACACAGTGTCTTCGCACGAACTTCGTCATCACGGTGCTCCGCTAAATGACGCAACTGGCGAATTACTGGTTCACTGACCTTCGCCTGCCGATCAATCCCCAATCGTTCAATTGCTGCAATCGCGTGAAGCATGATCGCTCGATTTGGAGATCGCAACTTATCGAGCAGCAGTGATACCTGCCGATCATCTAAGTTGCCCGGGCAATCCAGATGTCTGATCGCGACCACTTGCTTTGACACGGATGAACTGGACGCCAGTTGCCACCATTCGCGTTGCGATTGCCCCAACAAGAATTGCTTCTGCTGAGGTTGAAAAAACGAATCGTTCGTCTTCAGCAAGAATTTCAGAGAGTTCCGTATTGGGCGTTTGAGTTCGCTGGGCAAATCATTCAGCCACTCGGGAGTCGTATCACCTCGAGCCCACGCCGCCAACGCGTTGACATACGCAAGTGATTGACAGTCAAGGAATGGGCGTGGAGAGACATCCCACTGTGTTGAATCCCAGTACTTCGCCTGTTTCTTGACGAGGCTCACATGATTGCGGATCGCCCCGAGTCCCGTCGCAACCACGGCGAGTTCGACTCGTTCGGGATGGCTTGCCGAACCGAAATTGCTTTGGTGGAGCAGGTCGCAGACGACACCATTGATCAGTGCGGCCAGCCCCATCAGAGGATCGCTGTCGATCTCCATCTCAAGCGTAATCGATCGGTTGGACGCTTCGTAGTGTCCCGCCAGACCGCTAGGGCCACTGCAATTTCCACCTCCGCAACCACCGCTGCTGCAAGAACTCTGACTCTGCTGAGGTACGACTCGTAACTGAATCCCTCCGACGTCGTGTTTCAGATGGTCTCCCAAATGCTCGATCACATGCTGCGGGTTCTTTTCAGATTCGTACAAGTCTGACAATGACTTCCGGCTCAATACTGGAAGTGTCAAACGATCGAAGCCGACACATTCGGCGATCTGCTGAAGGTGAAACTCGATCCGCGACTTTTCGGCGTCGGACAAATTTGCTTTCAGCTTGAAGAACACGATAAATCACCTCGAAGTTGTGCAAGTTTCACGGAGCCGATGGAGACGTTGAATGACCATCAGCGTACAGAAACTCCAGTCCTCGAGCAGCGCCAATTTTAGTTGCGTCGTCGCACCGGTCCCCCCACGATGACATCCAATCCTCAGTATGACGACCAGTCAGGAAACAGCGATCTCGCACACATCGTTGCGAATCACCGAACGCAGCAGTGTGATTTTGACCGATCGTCACGCTCACGTTTTATCGGTCGGTAGAAAGCCTCAACGAAACGCCCCTTGCCGCTTCCCCTTGATCAAGCTTTTAGGGTCAGCTTGTCAGCCGGCGGCGGTCAGCCCCGGTTGTTGCACGGAATTCGTAGCGTACGCCAGTCGGTTAATCCAGATTTCGCCTTTTGACGAAGCATTCGGTCTACCTCACCTTTTTGGAAGTAACCTTTGATCGATCGTTATTCTTGGCTTTGGAACTGAGAATCGTTTGGGTCACCATTTTTCCAAAGCACAATCTTTTTGACATCGTTGCTTGATTCGGGACCGTCTGTGCTACGACCTCGTATGACGTCCTCGGTTAACAGACGCAGCAGACGTTCAGCCTGCGAAGCATGGGTCGGATACAAATTTTGCTGCTCACCGGCATCCGCCTCCAAGTTGTAAAGCTGCGCGACCGGCGCATCCTCAGGGACCTGCCCTTCTTTCGGTGACGTCCAGCCTCCTGATCCCTTCGCAAGACTCAGTTTCCATTTTCCCGTTCGGTAGGCAAAGTAACCCTGGACCGAATGATGGATCACACCGTTTCGGGTTGATTCGATCGACCGGCCGAAGAGCGCAGGTAAGAAACTAACGCTATCTTCGCATGTCCCATGAGGGATTTCTTTGTCGACCAGGTCGGCGACCGTCGCGAACAAGTCGGTCAGACAGATCAGTTGATGACATTGTGAGCCTGATGAAATCTTTCCAGGCCAGCGTACGATAAACGGAATACGGTGACCTCCGTCCCAGATATCGGCCTTGGATCCTCGCATGTGGGCGCTGACGAGATGACCTTGTTGGGCAAGCTCAGGGATGCCGGCGGCTTTCGAACAGCCATTGTCACTGGTAAAGATCAGCAACGTGTCGTCGGCCATACCGTTTCGAGACAATGCTTTGGAGACCTCGCCGACCACGTTGTCAGTCTGCATGACGAAGTCACCGTAACTGCCGAGCCCACTTTTGCCTTGCCACTCAGAAGTCGGAACGATCGGCGTGTGCGGTGACCCGAGTGGTAAGTAGAGAAAGAACGGGGCGTCCTTCCCAGAGCGAGAATCGATGTACTCAACCGCCTTTCGCGTCAGGCGCGGCAACATATTGATCTCGTCATCGTGTTCGATCACGACGTCATCTTCGATCACCGCCTTCATGTTTCGGGCGTGGTGAAATCCGTGGTAGTAATCAAAACCACGATGGATCGGCCCATCAGGAATCTTCGCACCGACGGGCGGTATTTTGTGCTTCTTCTGCTTGTATGCTTCACCAGTTTTTGGATCCAGGTATTCAAAATCCAGATGCCACTTGCCAATGACGGCCGTCGCGTAACCTTGCTCTTTCAAAAAGCCGGCAACGGTCATCCGATCGGCATCGATTAAACTTGGAGCAAACCCAGTCACGACACCCTTTTGCAAACGGGTTCGCCAACTGTATCGACCTGTCATGATTCCATACCGTGTCGGCGAACAAACAGACGATCCTGAATGTGCGTCAGTAAAGATCATTCCTTCACTGGCCAGTCGATCTGCATGTGGCGTCGGAATTTTGCTTGTCTCCGGGGCGAGGCATCGCACGTCCCCATACCCCAGGTCATCACAAATGACGTAAACGATGTTGGGTTGTTCAGCGACGACGGACTGCCCGGTGATCACCATGCAGTGGATGATCGCCCCGAGAAGCGATGCTTTGAATGTTGGTACCATTGGTTACCCTGATAATTTTTTGCCGACCGGAGAGGGCGTTGCTGCTTTGTTTAGAATTGCCATTAACGGAGATCATAAATCATCGACGGCAGGCGTGTGGCTTTCCTATTCGGTCAGACTCATTGCCTGACGTGTTCGATCATTTACCGAAGCTGAGGCCAACTGATTCCTGGTGCTGCATGTCCACTCAAGGTTCGGATCGACCATCAGCCGACAAGCGTTCGTTGCGGCGATTGTGGCGCAGCGGCGGGAAACACCAGAGGCCTGATCTCCATGACCGATTCCAAGCATGCCAGACGGATCGCTGTTAAATTTTCAATAACAGTGTCACACTCGACATCGCCGCGACAACGTTTGATAGACATCTGCCTATCTTTCGTTGCTAAATGTCCTTCGAACTGCCCATCCTAAGCTACCGCATGAACCCTACGTCGTGTTTTCCCCTGCCGCTCAGACTGACGACACTCGGCCTGCTGACGCTCGCACTTATCGGTTTCACCGGAGCCAATGAGTCGCATGGCCACGAACCGCTTGTCTACCAAGGATCAAACGGGCCGGGAAAGGGCAAGCACATTGTGTTCATCGCCGGTGACCACGAATACCGGAGTGAGGAAACACTGCCCGCATTGGCACGAATTCTCGCGAAGCATCATGGTTTTAAGTGCACGGTTCTGTTCACGGTTGATCCGAAAACCGGTGAAATCGTTCCCGGCAACAATAACATTCCGGGACTGGAAGCACTTCAGTCCGCCGACCTAATGGTGAACTTCCTTCGGTTTCAGGACCTTCCTGATGACCAGATGCAACACATCGTCAACTACCTCGACCGCGCCGGCCCCGTGGCCGGTTTACGAACGGCCTCCCACGCCTTTCGAATTCCGAATGAGAGCAAGTTTTCCAAGTACTCCTATAAGTCAACCGAATCCGGATACGAAGGTGGGTTTGGGCGACAAGTCCTAGGCGAAACATGGGTCGGTCACTACGGCAAGAATCATGTGATGAGCACTCGTTTGGATTTAGTGTCAGAGCAAAAATCGCACCCGGTCCTGCGAGGTGTTGATTCGGCATGGGTGGTCGCCGGCGGTTACTGGGCCGACCCGATGCCCGGAAGCACCGTGCTTGCGATGGCTCAACCACTCGACGGCATGTCACCGGATTCGAAACCCGCCGCCGACAAACCACCTTGCCCAGGAACATGGGTTCGAACCTACCATGGAAAGCAGGGCAAAGGCCGAGTGTACACGACGCTCTACGGTGCCTCAGAAGACATAGAGAATGAAGGTTTCCGCCGCATGTTCGTCAACGGCTGCTACTGGGCGATGGGTATGGAAGACGCCATCAATGCCGAGTTCGTTGTCGACTTGGTGGGCCCGTATCATCCGACGCCCTACAAGAACGGTGGGCACCGGCTGGGGATTAAACCGGCAGACTTGGCCGGCTTTGAAAGCCCGATCATGCCGACCGACCGACCTCTCTCCCAACGCAAGACCGACAAGCGATAAACCGGCCGATCGAAAGTATTCAAATGCGATTTGGCAATCAAGCCGCCTTCCCACGATTGAAATCACCACATGCTCACCTTTGATACCGCGACTAAGATGACGCTACATAAACATCCTTCTCCCCGACAACTGTTCGCGGGTCTGAGTTTACACCTCACCTTTGTCTTCAGTGTCTTCTTGGCGTGCTGCGTTCCCAGTGCGACAGCAATGGCGGTGACGCCGCCGAACATTGTATTGATCCTCGCCGATGACCTTGGCTATGGCGACGTCCAACCGCTGAACCCCGGCTCTAGGATCGCGACCCCCGCATTCAACCGACTCGCCAAAGAAGGCCTGACCTTTACAGATGCCCACACGCCATCGGCGGTTTGCACCCCGACACGCTATGGCCTGATCACTGGGCGTTACTGCTGGCGAACGCATCTAAAACGTGGTGTGATCAATGGCTATGGCAGACCGCTGATCGAGCCTGAACGCCCAACGCTGGGAAGCATTTTTTCTGCGGCCGGATACCGGACTACCGTCATCGGAAAGTGGCACCTTGGACTCGGACTCCACGGCGGCCCGGATGACCTCGACCTCAGCAAACCGTTGAGCCACCATCCCGGCACAGTTGGCTTTCAGGAATCGCTCGTCATTCCAGCCTCATTGGATTTCCCGCCCTACGTCTACTTCCGAAACGGCAATGCCACGACAACGCAAACCATCGTCGAACCCAAACGAGGCTTTCCTCAATATCTGCGACAAGGCCCTCGCGCGAAAGATTTTGACATCCAAGGGTGTCTCGATCGGCTAATCGAGGAGACTGTTGAAGTGGTCGAAACGATGAAATCGTCCGATCAACCGACGCTACTCTATTTGCCGTTGACGGCGCCGCATAAGCCAGTTTACCCATCGGCCGAATTCGCGGGCACTACCGGACTTGGTCCCTACGGCGACTTCGTTCGTCAAGTGGACGGTTGCGTCGGACGCGTGATCGATGCCCTCGACTCGAACGGTGTACTCGACGACTCAATCGTCATTGTCACTAGCGATAATGGCTCGTTCATGCGTCGCTACGACGACGAGACCCCCGACCATGTCGATGATGACACCGTCCAAGCGTATCGCTCCGAGCACCATACGTCGAACGCCCAATGGCGCGGAACCAAAGCAGATATCTGGGAAGGTGGGCACCGAGTCCCATTTTTCGTTCGATTGCCTAACGGACGGCACTCAGGCCAACGCATCGATCAAGTGATTGGATTGGTCGATATCCTGGCCACACTCGCCGACAAAATCGATATCAAACTTCCTGTTGATGCCGCACCGGATTCGGTGAGCTTTGCGAGTTTACTCGAAGACCCCAAAGCATCTTTTCATCGCCCTCCGCTGATCTGTCATTCTTCCGGCGGGATGTTCGCGATTCGCGATGGCAACTGGAAACTCGTTGCCGGAAACGGAAGTGGCGGTCGTCAGCAACCCAAAGGCAAGCCCTTCGCCGAACCCTGGATGCTCGTCAATCTTGATGAAGATCCGCAAGAGAAAAACAACGTTGCCGATGCACACCCGCGGCGATTTGAACGAATGAAACGCCAGCTCTTAGACATCAAAGGCGACGACTAAGAAAGCGGCTGAGATCTATCAACTGGCGTATGGCTGCGCCAGTGATTGCAACACACTCGCACAGACGTTGTGCGACTTCTTCAAAATTCAAGGCGAAACACCGCGTTAGACGCGGGCAGCCATTGAACGCCTCGGCTGGAATACCGAACGATTGCTTCGTTCGATGGTTGGCGATCGTACCGATCCGTGGCATCAGCTTTTGTGCCCAACCGTGACCTATGATCTATGCTGAGCGGCGATTCGCGGGCCGTAAGTTTTCGGTTTTGTACCGGCGGCTAGCGCCTTGACGCTGAGTAAACCAAACTCAACCACAGGGAATTCCGCTCGCAGGTGAATTCTCGCGAGTGCTCACCGCCGCACAACCACTATAAACCGCATCTCTGGTGCCAGCACGATCCAAACCATGACCCGACCTGAGCCCTTTCATCCGCGTGAACTCAATTCGGGACGTGGCTCTATTCGTGGGTATCGGCGTGATCACGATGATTCACTCTTTGGTGAAGCGACCATAGGTCCTGGGTCCAACCTACGATCGACAAAGCTTGCGTCCAAGGACACGACAGATCCGAACGAAAGTCGCCGGACTGGATGTGGGACTTCGGAACAAGACGCCGACACACGAGTGTCAACAACGACCGATGCGACAACTGTCAATGGCACCGACGGTTCGTCTCGATTCCGGGCCGCCGGTGAACTTGGGCGTGGCGGTTGGGGGATCGTCCAGCGTGCGCGTGATCAGGTGCTTGACCGAGAAGTCGCGATCAAACGAATCATCGGTGACAATGCGGACGAAGATCTACGAGAACAGTTTCTGCACGAGGCAAAGATCACCGGCCGATTGCAGCACCCCGGCGTAGTGCCCGTTCACGAACTCGCGCAGTCAGACGGGGGCGATGTCTTCTACGTGATGAAACTGCTTGACGGAGAAACGTTTCGAACGCAAATCCGAAGGCATCATCAACAGTACCATTCAATCGGCAAACGAAATGCGGAGACGCTTAGCGAGACCATTAAACCACTGCTTGAGCGTTTCATTGATATTTGCAATACAGTCGCTTACGCGCACCAGCAAGGAATCCTTCATCGCGATTTGAAACCCGCCAATGTGATGATCGGTGAGTTTGGTGAAACCATTGTTCTCGATTGGGGGCTTGCAAAAACGGTCGATGAAATCGATCACGAGGGTGGCGTGACGCTACGTTACGGTCTCGGTGACGGAACGTCTGATTCAACACAAAGCACTTCACGTCGTCGAAGTGAACGCAACGGCGTAGTGATCGGAACGCCGGCTTACATGTCGCCAGAGCAAGCGAATGGACAAACGTCGGCGCTCGACCACCGATCGGACGTGTTTTCACTGGGCGTCATCCTGTATGAAATCGTTTCCGGACAACACCCGCACGCTGGATTGAAAACGGACGCTGTTCTTCATCGTGCCCGCGATGGCGAATACGAATCGTTAAAAGCCCGCCAGCCTCACGCGTCTGTTGCTTTGGTTGCGATCGTCAACAAAGCTATGGCGCTAGCACCTCGAGATCGCTATGACAGTGCCCTCGATCTTGCCGATGATGTACGCCATTGGATGCTCGGAGAACCGGTCAGTGTTCATCCGGGAACTCTATCGGACAGGTGCAGTCGCTGGATTAAGCGGCACCGAACGCTTGCCACCGGATTGGCCTCCTCGGCTGCGATTCTATTGATTTCGGCTTCGGTATTTTCGATCCTGATCCATGGGGCGCATCAAGCTGAAAAACAAGCCCGCCGATCGGCCGAAGCGGCCAACCGAACGGCGCTCAAGCGGCTGATCGAAGCTCGAGATGCAACCGACACTTGGCTTATCGACCTTAGCGGCGTGTTGCGATATTACCCGGGCCTGCAGGCCGAACGCCATCGGCTGATCCAGAAGGCCATTGCGCAATACCAAGACTTGGCGACCGAACAATCTGTCAGTGAAACAATCCGATCGACCGAACCGCTCGAAAAATTAGAACGCGGCAAATGCTACCTTCGACTCGGGGACTTGCATCGACTCACAGGAGAAATCGGCCTGGCTTCGAAAAACTACGATCACGCCCAACAAATCTTCGAGTCGATCGACGTCGCGTCCACCGGCAAGCAGCTGCGGCGCAACGGTTTATCCCTCCGATTGATCTCGACCGCCTCCGTTGACCAACCGGAGGCGCCCCCGGCGCCGATGGATAACAAGCTTGCCCTACAACATCACCTCAACGTCGAATTAGCGAACTGCTTGATCGGTCAAATTTTGGCCGTGTGTGTCCAAAGTGAATCGACTAGCAGCAACTCATTGCCAACTACCGCTGCCACTGTCCTTGATTCGACATTGACCGAGTCGATCAAAACGGCCGAGCAACTTTTGTCGGCCGTTCTGCCTCCGAGTTCGAATTCTGACTCGGTAGACGAAATTCAGATTAAAGCGGTTTCATCGCAACTACGACTCGACCTCGCGATCGCTCATCGTTCGGACGTTGATCCAACGATTCGTTTAGCCCATGCCCAATCGGCCGCCGACTGGGGCACCTGGCTTTCGAGTCATCGCGAACAGGCGAACGATCGGGCACATTTGCTCGACGCCGATGAAACGCTAGCCCTGCTCTACGAAGAGACAGATGCTCCCAACGAAGCCATCGAAGTATGGTCAAATCTGATCACAACAATCAGAGAACAGACTTCGCGACTTCCTTCGATACACCCTCGCCTACTTCAAACGGCAGCACATGCACGCATTCGTCGTGCGAAACTGCTATTGAAAACCGGCGATCGCGCGGCAGCAATCGAGGACTACGAAAAGGCGATCGAGCAACTCAACCACGCTTGGCAGGCGTCTGATCCAGATGACTTCTATCGCACCAATCTTGCCACCGCGGAGTTCAACCTAGGAAAAGTTTACTCGACGGATCCTGATCACTCCGCCACAGCCCAAAGCTTGCTTCGCCGCTCGTCGCAAACCTACAAAGAGTTGCTTCAGCAACGCCCCACCGTCGAAGTCTTACGCCGCCTTACCGATGCGAAGGCAAAACTAGCCGAACTAACGATCGGAACCGATGACGAAGTTGCGCACTTGGATGATGCGCTGGTCGGATTTGAGGTCTTAGACGATCACACGGTCATCGATCGACAAGATCTTCTGCGTTGGCTGAAATTACTCGTCCGCCGCGTGACGTTGACCGATGGCGGACATGTCAACGGCAATCGACACAAGCAGCTTGAGCAAATCCAATATTTGGCCGATAGCCTTCACGAGACGCCTCTGCCAATCGACCTGCAATCACAAATCGATGCACTGCAGGACCAATCCGAGTGACCGGCCTTTTCCGCGCTTTTTTGCAGCAAAATTAAAGTGTGGTCGTCCAAATGACGGCATGGCGATTCCGAACGGCCTTTGATTGACCAGACCGAATTCGACATCCAACCCTCATCGACCCCGACGCAATTCACCATCATGACGGCTGATTCTTTTTGCGATCCGGCAACGGCACTTCCTGAAGCGGACCACACACTCGCGCACAGCCACGGTCGGTCGCCGTCGATCTCCGAAAGCGACAAGTCATGCTTGGTGCAGATCTATCCGCCCGATGTCGTCGATGGGATGGTGCTTCTTGATCGTCCCCAAATGATCATCGGACGTGACGCCGACGCCGACTTACTCTTGCCAGACCAAAGTGTCTCACGTAGTCATGCGGAACTTCGATGGACTGAGAACGGCTATGAAATCCGAGATCTTGGCAGCACCAACGGAACCTTGGTGAATGAGTCGAGTGTACGCTCGGCAATGCTTCGATCGGGCGATACCGTCAGGATTGGCAGCTTTATCTTCCGATTTCTCTCCGCAGACAGTATCGAAACGCAATATCACGAGACCGTTTACAACGCATTGGTTCGTGACGTTCTAACTGGAACGATGAATAAGCGTTACTTGCTTGAATCGATGGAGCGAGAGATCGCCCGAGCCGTTCGGCAACAGTCGTTGCTCTCTGTGATGATGCTGGATATCGATCATTTCAAAAGTATCAACGACACCTACGGACACCTCGTCGGCGATGAAGTCCTCAAGGAATTCGGCCAACGGATGACGCACGTTTCACGCGTGGATGACCTGCTTGCCCGGTACGGTGGCGAAGAATTCTGCCTGCTGATGGCGGGAACGGATCTTGATGAAGCGTACGAAATCGCAGAACGCTGCCGGCATGCGATCGCCGACCGAGCGTTTGAGACCGAAGTTGGCGACCTAGCTGTTTCGGCAAGCTTTGGCGTGGCATGTCTTGACCCGGTTCGTCCGATCTCGTGCCTTGATTTCCTTCAGGCTGCCGATCAGAAACTTTATGAAGCAAAGTCGCAAGGTCGCAATCGAGTCTGTCGGTAAACATTTTGGCTTTGTAGTTGCGACGGACGATTGGCAATCTTGATCGTCTTTGCGATTGAGGGTGGATTCTAAATATCGCCACACTGACCGCTCAACGGAAACGGATTTCCAATGGACGCCTCACCCGATTTCATTCGGTTCTTTGTCAACGTGCGAGTCGGCATCGCAGTCGGCATGATCGGCTGCGCCATGTTGACCACCACCGTTCCGATCGCCGCTCAGGATCACGATGGTCATGTAGAAGAAACCTCCCCCGAGGATTCTTTACTGCTACAGGATCCGATTCGACGATCCGAAGCCGGTTCTCGACGCCACGACGAAACCACGACACCCAACCAAGCTTCCGACCAAGGACTTCTCAGTGACCGTCGACTGAACCGACTTTTTGGTGAAGTCGATCAGCTCGACCAACTGCCCGATGTCCGACGACCGCTGGCAAAATCGCCGGCGGCGAATGCAGTGTTTTCGGCCGAGGCGGTCGGCAGGCGTACCGCGGACGTTGGAAGCTTACTAAAGCAGTCCAAAGCCGCCCAAGGTGTCGCGATTCAGCACCGAACACCGATCACCAGCGATACACGTGTGCGTGGTCAACGTGTCGGACAAATCCTTGCATCGGGATCCTACTGGGCACCTGCTCGTATGGACCTCGATACCATGATGAGCAAAATTGATTCGCGGTTGATCGACGATCTCATTCTGATCAAAGGCCCCTACGCGGCGCGCTATGGACCAAGCTTTCGCGTCGTCGACTTAGAATTTGTCCAATCGCCGCGCTACGATCGCGCAGAAATCCATGGCAGTTCGAGTGCGACTTACAGCAGTAACAGCGATCACTGGTATGGACGCCAATCGGGTTGGGGGGGCAACCAAGAATATGGATTCTACGTCAGCTACGGTCACCAAACGGCAAACGACTACGAAACCGGAAAAGACGGGTTCTTCATGCCCTCCAGTTTCAAATCACGCGATGTCTTCGTCGCCTTCGGAGTGGACTTGTCCGACCACGAGACACTTGAGATCAACTATCTGCGACTCGACCAAACCGACGTCGAAATCCCCGGGCTCGTCTACGACATCAACTTCTTAGTTACCGACGGCTACGAGTTTACCTACACGAACATAGCTCCCACGTTTCTGGCCGACGAGTTTCGTGCAGAGGTCTGGTACAACCGAACTCGATTTGAAGGCGACACCAGTCGTCCCGGCAAAAAGAAACAGATTCCTTCGTTGCTAGTTGAATTGGAATCGACCAGCGGTAGCGACGGTTTTGCAAGGACAGATGTCGATGCACTCAGTGGCGGCTACCGATTCGAGAACACCGTGTTCACTCAAAACGGGCAATACGCATTCGGAACTGACCTGATCATTTTGAATCAAGAACTTAACGATATCGAACCGTTTGCACCGCCGGATGACAACAACTTTCCGATCCCACGGAGCCACTCCGTTGACATTGGCGTCTATGTCGAAGATGTCGAGCAATTGACTGACCGTTGGTCGATGACAACGGGGGGACGAATCGACGGCGTCTTTGCCGACGCGCAAGACCATGTCCCGGGTGTTCCAATACTGCTTTCCGATTTGAAAGAAGCTGAACTCGAACAAGCGTTCTTCCTTGGGATGGTGTACCTGACTTCGGACTACCGGATCACGCCGGATTGGCACTGTAACTTAGGCATGGGCTTTGCCTCTCGCGCCCCAACGTTAACGGAGCTTTATGCGGAATCATCGTTTATCGGAAGTCTGCAACGTGGCGTCACGTTCTTATTAGGCGACCCTAAATTGAAACAGGAAAAACTGTACCAACTCGACGCAGGTGTCCGCTACACCGATGGGCAACATCGATTCGGTGTCCAAGGGCATTGCGCATGGATCGAAGACTTTATCACCTACGACCTCCTCGATCCCCCAGGAACCTCAGACGGTTTCCAACAAGGCGCCGTGTTTACGAACACCGATTTGGCGGTACTCAGTGGCGTTGAGCTTTATGGTCAACGCGACGTCTCCGACTACATCACACTCTTTGGGACGCTTTCTTATATCGAAGGCACCGACCTGACGCGAAACAGCCCTTCCCGGTTGTCGCCATACCTTGATCGAAGTGCAATACGTGGTGTTGAGGAAGAACCGCTTCCAGGAATCAACCCGCTTGAATCTCGAGTCGGGATTGTGCTCGAAGATCCCAATCCGCAACCTGGTTGGGGGATCGAACTGCTCGCCCGTATCGTCGACAACCAAGATCGCGTGGCGAAGACCCTCGAAGAACTGCCAACACCCGGATTCACCACCTATGATGTGCGAGCCTACTGGCTGATCGATCAATGGCTCTTCACGTCTGGGATCGAGAACTTCACCGACAAGTTTTATCAAGAACACATCGATTACCGATCAGGCCGTGGCGTCTACCGCCCCGGCATTTCATTCTATTTTGGTACCGAAGTTCAATACTAACCGAGTGGTTACGACATTGAATCGCGTCATCCGAACAAAGATTGGCACGCAGTATGCACCCACCTGACTGTCTGCGGTAAGTGACGTTTCGCACGTCCATTTTGACATGCCCGCAGGAAATCCGCAGTCAAACGGAGCGAACGATTTGATGGTCCAGTCAGAAGTCATTGATGCAAACGAACTGGCTCGTTTGCAACGTCAGCGAGAAAATACGATCGCACCCGAGCTACATAGCTCGGTGATCGCCGGAATGGTTTCCGCAGCCGCACGGTTCATACCGCTGCCGTTCGTTGACGATTTGGTTCGGTCGAAATGTCGAAAATACGTGGTTAAGTCGACTCTTGATTCGGTCGGTCGCGGCGAACTGCTGGTTGAATTTAATTCACTTTACAACGAACCTGGAGGCATGTTCTCTGGCGCCGCCGCGATGGCCGCAAAAGTACCGCTGAAGATTCTTCTGTTTCCGATACGAAAGGTCGTCGCCGTGATGACGTCGGTTCGTGGTGTGCCGCTGGAAGTAATTCGCTGTATTTTAATCGGCCGAACGGTACGACGAATGGCAGATCGCGCCGACCGACCGTCCAAGGAAGCATTGCGCAAAGCATTTGACTCGGCATTTGCGCGCATGGATTTTCGCGTCGTTCGCGCGGTGATCAGTGATGCCCTCGAAGGAATTGATCGGTGGTCGGATGCCGCAATTCGGCTCGCCAAGAAAGTGGCAGCGAACGAATCCGTTCAATCAATCGAATCATCAGAGCGGAAACCACTTGACGACGGAGCCGAACGAATTGAGAAAAGCCTCAACCAGCCGAGAATCACTCAGTTGTTTAGTGAATTCGATTCGAAGCTGGACGGAATTCTGAACAAATAGTCGAAAGGTTGCTCCAGGTTGAACTTATCTCGACGATCGTGATTTCATCGGCAGCCTTGCAACCGCGAATCCATTTTTGGCTTTCGCAAACTTGATTGTAACCGCGTTCATCCAAATCGGAATGAAGATCAATTTCCGATCCGCTTTGCCTGCTGCTTGATACCGTTTTGGTGCAATGTCAACGCATAGGCCGGACCTTTCGATCGTACATGAAACTCTAGCGTCGCCTCGACCGACTTGTAGGACCACTTCGTTGGCGAATCGGCATACACTTGTTGCGTCGGCTGATTCGTGATACCAACCATCATTCGCCCACCTTCGTATTTGACATCGAAGATAAAGTTTGGAGTGAGTTGATAGCGTCCGGCCAGTCTTTCTGGGGCAATCGTGCCAGGCTTGGAGTCCATTTCTCCCGCATCGGTTTGTTTCTGACCGGATCCATGCCTTGCGAACAAGTATCCCATCATCTCGTCACAGGCCGGAAACGCTTGAGGCTCACCGGTATTGGTGCAGACAATCGCAGCAAGATCGGCTTCGGGAATGACCCAGATCAACGCAAACGAATTTGTATTGCTGCCCCCGTGGTTCAACCCGGATCCCAACGGAGTCGGGGCACAGATCCAACCGCACGCATAATGATTTCCCGGTGTAGACTCAATTAATGGTTCATGCAAATGATCAAACGTTGCTTGAGTTTTTAAAACCGGAGACGGCTTCCCCGCGAGGTGCCAACGCGCGTATTTCGCATAATCTTCGACCGACAAATGCACCGTCCCACACGACGCGTAAACCGAGGGATTCTCCGCACCGGGGGCTCGTGGATCCACGGGTTTCCCATTCGCATCGTGTCCCCAAAGAAGCGGCGGAGTCGATTTCTCGGCGGATTCTAGCGTACGAAAGTCCGCCGATCGCATCTCTAAGGGTTCGAACACGAGTTCCTTCATTAATGTTTCAAAAGACCTTCCAGCACGGGTTTCCAGCATCGACGCGGCGATGGCATAACCCAAGTTGGAATAGACAAACTGACCGCGCGGCGACGCAGGTGCCTTTGGTAGAACGATTCGCAACATCCGTCGGCGTTCGAGTGCTGGCGATTCCTTTTCCGCGAAAAAGCGAGCCCACTCGGATCTTGAGACATCGCTGATGTTGACCGCGATACCACTTTGGTGTGACAGCAGTTCGTCGAGCGTGACGTCTCTCAATTTTGGATGAAGATGCTCATCAGTTGCCTTCGGCCAAACCTCACCGAGGGTGGTCGACCATTCGATCTGCCCCGCTTCAACCAAGACAGCCGCGAGTGTCGCGGTCATTGACTTGGTATTTGATCCAATCGCAAAACGGTCACTTAATTCGGCCCGATCGGAAGCTCCACGCTTTCGATCACCGGAACAGTTCGATTCCACCACGCCATCTTTATTGACAACAATCACAGCCAAGGCTGGCACATCATGCTTGCGGCGGAGTTCGGCGACCTTTGCTCCCAACCGCGGTTGCGTTTCTTGGGCACGACCGACCGCAGGCACCACCATCGACAGTACAAGCACGACGAATAGAATACGCGACGGACGATTCGCGGTATTCGGACAACGGTTGTGACAGAGCATCATTCGCGCACCTTTTGAGAAAACGTTACCAATCGACCTTACGGCCCGGGCGGTGATAATTCTAGGCGCCGAACGAAGACAATTCGTCTTAAAAAGTCAAGTTTCGCGGAAAGGAAGCGTCCGTCCCAAGCTTTATCAATCCGCATCAACTGAAAAGATAACGTTGAACGCGTTGGCCCCCGCTGCTTTTCGAATGCCTCCCGTGCTTGATCCAGTCGGTAGCGATTCGTCACTAAGCCACCAACATCGATCGCCTTGTCGAAGGGACCACATCGAGATCCGATCAAGGAAATTTCATCGATAACGATCGCCGCGGGTAATTGTTGGTGTGGGTCGGCAACCGTTGTTTTCGCCACGGAATCGGGCACTCAAATGTAGCAGGATGAGATCGGTTCTAATAACCATCAGCCGAAGAAGCTAACGTCCGATTTGCTCGTCGGGTAGCGGAACGCTTCGTCAGGTTCGCTCGCTTCGGTACGTACCGACCGGCTTGATAGGATGTCGCCCCCCTGGGCTAACGAAAACACCGGAACCCGAGTTACCACGGCTTCCCGTGCGTCTTTGTATTGACGCACGCAAAGCTGCGAGAACCCGAATTCCGGTGTACGTTTTTAGCGCCGAAGCGATGTGATTAGGAATCCAACGATCCGGTATAGCGTTTCCAATAGTCTGGCATCGAAATCCCGACCCCGGCGACTCCATCGGTCGCCTCGTCCGCATGAACGTGCATTCCGACCACCTCCCCGGACTCATCCAACAATGGAGCTCCGTCGGCGGCTTGCAATGACAAGCGTTCATTGATAAATCGGTAAGCAATCGTTCCGTCCGGATTGACCGCCGTGATCTTTGCCTCATGAGTCGTTTGACTCGCAGGGGCACCTCCATAAACTGCGGTCGCAAGGTAGACCTTACTATCGACAGTCACCGGGGCAGCCGCTAAACCAAACGCCTTCATGCCAACTTTACCGGGCTCAACCAAAGCGACGTCGTACAAGATACTTGATTCATCGGACAGTTGATCCGTTGGCGGATCAGCCATCATCCCAATGACCTTCATGCTGTCGCTGGCACCATAGGCCTCGGTCGCACCGATCGTTCGAATCGATTGCCGAATCCGCTCGACCTCGTCGAGTTCGGTGAAAGGGGTTTCACGTTCCTCCGCCGCATGCAGAACGGTGACCAGGTAGGTGGTCTTCTTCTCGCCAGTCGGAAAACGACAAGCAAATCCAGTCGCATTGACCTTGTCCGGCTGAATCGCTTTTTCGCCGAGTGCAAAATACGCTCGCCAAATCGCGTTCGCAGGGACATCAGGTCCGCTCACCGTTTGTTGCTGCGCCAGCGGCGACGGTTGTTCGCTGAGCGGCTGAGGTTGACAACCAGACATTGATGCCAACGATAAAACGGCAAACGCCCCTCGCATCACGAGGGACGCTTTCTTTTTTATTCGAGTCAAGGTCACGATTTACAGCTCGCTCTCGCCATCGATGACGGCTTCATCTTCGGCAGCGATTTGGGCGGCTACGTCGCTGCTAATTTCTGGCGCTTCGGGAGCACCGCCGCAGCCGACGGCGACGAAGAGCACGAGCAAACTAAGCAGTGCGAGTGAATTTAATCGCGTCATTTCAGATCCTGTTGGTTTTTGGGGTGTCAATATTTTTTCGGTGACGAATTCATTGCAACGAAAATTCATTGCAGTGATTACTCGACGATATTCGGGGCGACTTCGCCGTCATCGACGACGCAAAGCTGCATCCAAACTGTCGCGTCAATCGCGAAGTCGAAGTATTGAACCGATCCGTCGCACATGACGGCGTGAACACCGGTATGCGAAGAACCGAAGTAGTGGTTCCAGTTAGTGCCTTGATTCTGGTCGCGATCGGGAGCGTAAGCTTGCGAATCGCTCTTAGGCGGGAAGTGCCAACGCAGTGTATCGGTGTCCCATCCAGGATTGTTCCAACGCTCGTTGTCGCCGCCATCGAGACCATGCTCGGTGTAAGGCAGTGATTTCTCGGCGAACACAATGCTGTGAGTCAGACCATCACGAATACCAGCCAAGGTTCGTTTATCACCTTCCTTGGCCCAGATGATCGCCCCGCCTTTGGTCTTCAGCAGACCACCGTTGCTTCGGCTGCGGGTTGAAACGGCGGGCGCTCCTAACGGAGCTTCGGGAATATAGTTGACTGCCGTATCGGGACGGCCGTGGTAGTACCCCGCATTACCGGCGTAGTCGACTCGTCCAAATTTGGCACTTCCGTAGCCGGTCGGTGGACGACGGGTAGGGCAGTAATAAACGGGAACGAGGACTTGAGCGACGTCATCCTCACCACCGTTGTTAGGACGGTTCGGCCAGTAGGCCGCGTCATCGGTTGCCATCTCGTAAACAGCATCCTGTTCGAGAAACGGCAGGATGCGAAATTGCGCCGACCAACCGGCAGCATTAGCAGCTCGGCAGCAAGCGTTCGCGTCGCGTCCGGCTGCGGAAGTCGATCCGGGATCTCCGTCCCAAGGTCCGGGTGGGAGTTGCTTGAAAACGCTTTCGTAGTTCAGCGTTGCCAACCCGATTTGCTTCAGATTGTTCGTGCACTGCATTCGGCGGGCTGATTCGCGAGCGGCTTGAACCGCAGGCAAAAGCAGACCAACCAAGATGCCGATGATCGCAATGACGACCAATAGCTCGACAAGCGTAAAACCAGTCCGAGGCGGGCGGGAGTTTGACTGGGGGGCGGGGTGGGGGAATGACGGCGCCGTCATCTGTGTTTCCTCTAAGTTACCAAAGTGCGAGGTTCTAAAGTGCAGTTTTCTGCCGTCGTAAATTCGCTTGACGGGCAGAGGTAAACGACTTGTTTCAACTGTTCGGTTAGACAAACGATCGGCTCACGTGTCGACGATGTCGAGTCACATTGGCCCTGTTGATCGCTGTGTTGCTTGAAAGAACTCAGCCCCATTCGATCAGTCATCGCGAGTGCTTTGGGTTGATAAAGATTCACACAGGAAGTCAGTACCTGGTTGAAAACCGGTGAATACAGCTTGCGTGGCTGCCGCGTTTGTTGCTGGCCCACACCTCGCCGACAGTGGCGACGCATGCCCGATGCTAACGCGTTTGGGCTCACGGTTCTCGGATTGTTTCCCAAAGCAACTACCTAAACTGAAATGAGATAGTGGCTATTTTCTTACAGTGGCATTTTCAAATCGAACATGCATTTTCTAGCGGGCGTTCGATTTGGCCGACACGTTATCGTTGGTCCTCAAAAATGAAACTAAGGTCGGCTCGAATTAACTTGATATTCACCATCGATCCTTCGGTCTAGCTTTACGCTTCGTTAACAAAGGGATCTGCCCCATAACAACCAATCTCACAAGAACCAAAAATGAACCTAATGTTAGGTTTTCGTGAGGGAGGGGGATCGGATCCGACCCGCAGCCTCAACGGTTCGACGCTTCGAATCGGACGACCATGGACTTTGCATGCGTCACTTCTAGCAGGACTGCCATCCGAGTTCCAACTTGCGCAACCGGCTTCGCCGATCCGCAACACACGGCAATTTGCAGTGTATTTCCCACAGGTCCGGGTGTCACCGGGACCGCACTACCGATCACCGGATGGGTGTAATCGACGAACCAATCAGATGTGGCACCTTGTCATCATGACGTTCATATTTGAATGTTTGACAAAGAAAAGGACACCCATCGATGTGCCTTTCATGAAGATGCCAGGACTGCTGTTGAGGGTAATTTTGTCGTCGCTAGACTTCCGCGCGATTGGTACAGGCCACGCCATGCATAAAGTCCGGCAGTGTCTGTTCAAACATGTGAGTTCGAACACAAACAGAACAAAACGGAACGACACCGGTGAAGAAAAACAATCGACGACGAAGCAATCTTTTTAAGAATTTGCAGCGTGCAGGGAAAAGAAATCCTATAAGGAAAAGTAAGAAACTAAACATCCAGTCGCTCGAAGCTCGTCAGTTGTTGGCGGCGAATGTTCTTGACGACGCACTGAATTTGTCCGCGGATAGCTCGATCAACGTCCTGACCAACGACACGTCAGGCAGCGAAGTTCAATCGGTCTCTGCCTTCCAAGCCGACTTTGACCGCAACACCTACGACCCTGGTGTAAACGCGACGGACTGGTTCCTTCCCGAACGCCCCGGCCAACCCGGAGTCCCCCAACGATCGTTGATCCCGAATGCCGTTTTCGGTGGGACGGGGAACCGCGGTGACCTTGATTTGTTCATCGATGCCGATGACCAAGCAAACGGTAACGACCTCGATACGCGACTGGACGCATCGCTCGGTATCATGCTCCCGATGCTTCGGGATAACAGCCCGGTCGATTCGTCAGCGACCAACATCGGCTTGATGCAGTATGCCAGCGAAGGCGGCGGCGATACCTGGATTGCGATGGCAGCGGCACCCGAAAACAATGGCGAATTGTCGGCCTCGGTTTCCGGAGCATTCTTCCCCTACGATGCCGGTTGGGTCGGCGGCACCTACGACAGTGGCGGTGGCTTGGTCGGTCAATCGGCTGGCGCTTCACCTGCCCCGACGGTCGTCAGCGTCTCTGGCAACGGCCGATTTGAAGCGACCGTGCCAGGCGTGACTGATAGCTATAACGATGGCTTCCTGTTTTCGGTCGGTGCCGACAACGAAGACAACTACACCCGCACCCGTCCGATCGACGGTGGCAAGTGGTCGGTCGCACACCGCGATAATGCCGCAGAAATTGGCGGCGGCGAAGAAGATGACATCAACCTGCTGTACATCCCCCGCAGCACGCAAGGTTTGATCGGCGGTGTCGTCAACGGTGGTGCGTCGGGTGTGAGCCCGATGCGCCAATCGTTCGGAGATTTTTCCGTTGAACGTGAATCAGATGGGTTTTGGCGAGTCAGCGTTCCTGGTCATGACATCACCTCCGGTGTGATCATTGCCGAGACTTACGATCTATCCAACGATACGCCTCCGAATGCTTACTTCAGCTATGACGACGCGGGCGATGGATCGGGCGACATGCTGATTCGTCAGTTCGCTTGGAACAGCAACACCGAGACTCCACTGAACTCGGACTTTGTGTTCTTTTTCGTCCCATTCGAAAACACGCTTAGCCCGACCAACCCGCTGACCGTTTCTTCGGTCGGTTCCGACGCGGCTAACCTAGGCGATAACGTCTCGGCGAAAGGCTTGGCCCTGAGCATCAACGCGGACGGCACGGTTGACTATCAAACCAACGACGCGATCCGATCGCTTGGTGCGGGACAAACCGACGTTGATAGCTTCGTTTACGAAGCGACCGACGGCACTGACACGGGCACCGCGACGGTGACGATCAACTGGGTCGGCGTCAACGATGCCCCCGAAGCTATCAGCACCCCGGCTGACTTGGTGATCAACGAAGACGCCCCGGCAACGGCGATCGACCTAACGACCATCTTTGCCGACGTCGACACGGATGACGTGCTGACTTATACGGTCAATTCTGGTGAAAGCGGATTGCTGAGCGCTCAAATCGTCGGCGATGAAGTCTTGATCAGTTCGTCGAGCGACCAGTTCGGTTACAGCCCAATCTCGATCACGGCGACCGACCCCTCTGGCGAATCCGTCACGGTCTCGTTTGGCGTCTCGGTGATTCCACAAGACGACGACGTAGTCGCGGTCGACGATAGTGGTGCCGTCACCGACAAGTTGACGACGACCACGATCGACGCACTTGCCAACGACTACCATCCCGACACAACGATCTACTCGGTTTCAGCCGCAGAGATCTTCGGAAACGTTGACGCGACCGGAAATGCCAACACCGTTTGGAACGTCGTCAACACAACGGCATCGCCAAACGACCTGACCGTTCAAAGCGATCCGAACCTTGGCGACGTTGAAATCGGTCGTGGGGGCGAGGATTTGTTCCCAAGTGACGGCGTCCTGCTAGGAACCATCGCTGACAACACCGCTCCTTACTCGACCGTCGAAGTCTACGGTGCGTTCAGCTCGTACGGATTCGCCACGGGTGTTGGCATCGGTGGCGGCGAACGAACCGCCCCGGTCAATGCCGCGTTCTTCCCATTCGCCGAAGGTTGGACGTCGGGGCACATTGCCGCCGACGGCACACTGCTCGGTGGTGTGGGGGTATCGCAAGCAGATGTTCAACTGGTTCAACCGGGATTGTTCGAAGTCACGATTCCCGAAGCGAACAGCCCATTCGACGGCATGCTCTTCGCCATCGGTGCGAGCAACGATGACAACATCGTCAGCGTGCTACCCGGCTTCGACAATCGCTGGTTGATTCGCCAACTCGACAGCGATCAAGGCACTGACGGATTCAAGAGTGCCCCGATCAGCTTCGTCTACGTTCCCGGAGCGACCAGCGGCTTGATCGGTGGCGTCGCGCAATCGCAGGAAGGTTCGTACTTTCCGCTGCAAAGCTACGGCGATTTCTCGATCGGTACCGACACCGACGGCGCGCCGCTGATTCAGATCAATGGCTACACCCCCAACGACGGTGTCTTGCTGGCTCTTCCTGCCGGTGCGGACTTTGCCGACGTCAACGGAACGCTGACCAACGTTCCGACCAACCAAGCAATCTTTGCAACCCCGTCGGGCAACGGATTCCGTATCGACCTGCGTCAATCGGAAACGTACACGTTGCCGCCGAACCCCGGTGACTTCCAGTTCATGTTCTTGCCCTACGATTCGCCGCTGGAGCGATTCGACGGTTTGGACTTCTCGGTCAATAGCTTCGACGGCACGAGTGCCCGCGGCGCAACGATCAGCCTGAACGGCGACTCGTTCAGCTACGACCCAACCACGGCGGACGCTTCGATCAGCGGCCTGGGCAACGGCGAGTCAATCGAAGACACATTCACCTACACGATCCAAGACGGACGCGGTTCGACTTCGGTTGCCACCGTGACGATCACCGTTCAAGGTGAAAACCAAGCGCCGTCGGCCAACGACGATGTGATCAACCTGAACGAGCAAAACATCGAAGATGCTCGTTTAACGGTCTTAGGCAACGATGTCGATCCCGATATCGAAGTCTTACTGGGAACCCCGTCGGGTATTCCCGCGGCAAACCTTGCTGTTGACGGATCGAGCGTCTGGTCGGTTGCCCAAACCGGAACCGGGGACAACATGATCACGATCGCGGGCGGAGCCACCGGCAGCGTCGAAGTGCTGCAAAACGGCACCGCTATCGATCCTTCCAACGGCGTCGTCTTGGCAACGATCCGTGAAAACTTCGAAAGCCCGAACACGAACTACCGGTTCGTTCAAGCTTACGACAACGGATCCGGAGGAACCTCGCTAGCACTGCAGCAATTCGGTGCCGACGCGGCGGCTGATGCCAACGTTTCGGTCGCGTACTTCTCGTTTGCCGACAACTGGGTTGGCGGTCACGTCGACGCCAGCGGTTCGCTGACTGGTGGCAACGGAGTCACCGCAACCGACATCATGAAGACGGAGTTGGGACGCTATGAGGTCTCGATCCCAGGTGTCACCGACGCGGCTGTCGATGGATTCTTGTTCGCAATTGGAAACGAGAATGCTGACAACGTCGTCTCGGTCCAAGCGATCCCCGGAACTAGTCGCTTTGCGATCGGCGTTCGTGACAACACACAAGACTTCGGTGACGGCGAAGACGGCGGATTCTCGTTCGTCTTCGTTCCGCGTAACGCACAAAACTTGGTCGCCGGAACGATTGATCCCTTCGTCGAAGGTCCCGACACGCTAAGCCGTGTGATCGGCGACTTCTCGGTCGAACGCCAAGAAATCGAATCAGGGGGATGGGAATGGAAGGTCTCGATCCCAGGCCAATCGCCTGACACCGGCATGCTGGTTTTGACCAACCAAGATGATGTCGAGATCGAAGACAACTTCCTCAGCTATGGCGACGACGGTGAAGGTAACTTCATCATCCGCTCGCACGACATGCCGAGCATCGGTCGCCAGAACCAGCCTTTCAGCTTTGCATTCGTGCCTTTTGACGCGTTGCAACAACCGGCCGCTCGACCGGTTCCCGGCTTGCTGAGTGTCGATTCGGTGGTTTCACCGACCGCTCTCGGATCGACCGTTTCGGTGAATCCTGATGGAACGATCACATACACTCCATCGGCCGCCGTTGCCGAACTTTACACCGGCGAAATGGCAACCGACACGTTCACCTACACGATGAGCGACGGCTTTGGCGGAACGTCCACCGCGACGGTCACGGTCAATATCTCTGGATTCGGTGACGCCCCAGAGCTGAACACCTCGGCGGGTGAGACTTACTACGGTATCGGTGACCTGCCGGTCGGCGTCGACGGCGGAGTCAACTTGGCTCCCGTCGGAACGCTGTTCACCGATGGTGCGGTCGCAACGTTCGAACTGACCAGCGGTCAGCTTCCGTCGGACAACCTTTCGATTCGCAACTTGGGAACCGATGTCGGCCAAGTTGGCGTCAGCGGAAGCGACGTCACCTTCGGTGGCACGGTCGTCGGAACGTTCGTCGCCGGCACGGGAAGCAGCCCGCTATCGATCACGTTCAACGCCAATGCGGACGAAGCCGCCGTTGAAGCAGTGATGCAAGCGGTCACGTTCGAAGCCACCGAACCGACACTGCTGGGCGGCCTGCGAATGGTCGACATCAGCTTTATCGATGGTAATGGTGTCGCCAGCGAAACCCAAACGAAAGAAATCGAGTTGGGCTTGGTCTATCGCCGAACGCTTCAGCAAAACGTTGACTACGGCTACGGTGTTTACAACGGTTTGTCGGACGCTCAAATTCGCGAAGCAACGCCGAACATCGTCTCGGCTCCCGAAGGCGATTTGCTGGTCGATTTCGACAGCAGCGGAGTCGCATCACAAGTCTTGCTGCAATTCGCAGACATGTTCGGCACCGGCCCCGATCAGATTCCGGTCGATGCCATCATCACGTCGGCCAACCTGGTGGTGACGACCGACAACCAAGGTCAAGGCGGTGAGTTCTATCGTATGAACATCCCGTGGGACGCATCGACGGCGACTTGGGATTTCTTCGGCGGAGGCGTCCAAGTCGACAGTGCGGAAGTCACCGGGCCGGTTCAATCACAGATCGGAACGGCTGCCGGCGGCGGAACCACCGGAACCGGCGAACACTCGATCAGCGTCCTTCCCGATATCCAGGACTGGGCGAACGGATTGACGAACAATGGTTGGGTGATCGAAGGTTGGAGTGGCCGAACCGATGGTTGGGCGTTCCGCAGCTCGGAAAACGGTGACCCGCTGACCGGGCCGCGTTTGGAAATCGAATGGGTTCCCGCCGGAACTCAAATTGCGACCTTCCGCGATGGCGTCGACAGCTACACCGGGACTCAAGACACTCTCATCTCCGCAGGTTCTCCCGATACGGACCAATCGGCACTCGAAGGCATCTTCATCGATGCCAACGATGGACAAGGCCGCGGCCTGATCCGCTTCGACGACATCATCGGTGAAGCGGCCGGGCAAATCCCAGCCGGTGCCCGAGTGATCACCGCACGACTGCGGACCGCTTCGATCGAAAACAACGCCCAAGGTGACGGAGCTCGCTTCTTCCCGATGTTGTCTTCTTGGGAAGCGACTGACACCTACAACAGTTTGGTTGATGGTGTGAGTATCGACGGAGTGGAAGCGGCGACGGAGTACACCGCCGCCGCCGGTAACCCTAACCGCGACCCGAACGTTCAAGCTGGATTCCATGACTGGGATGTCACCGCCGACGTTCAAGCCTGGGTCAGTGGACAACGCGATAACTTTGGCTGGTTGTTCGAGCCGTGGGAAAGCGGTACCGACGGATGGGGATTCCAAACGTCCGATTCGGCCGAGCTTCTTTACCGCCCGCAACTGGAAGTCGTTTACGCGATCGTTGATGAAGCGGAAATCGAAGTCACCGGATCGAACGATCAGGACATCCAAAACGGCGACACCTTTGTCTCGCCTCTCGACGGAACTGACTTCGGCAGCGCCGACGTGGCAACCGAAACGGTGACGAAGACCTTCACGGTCGAAAACACCGGTGCGGCGTCACTGAGCATCACCGGTGCCTCGATCACCGGCGACGAAGCAGCCGCGTTCAGCTTCGGCGTGACCCCAACGTTCACGATCATCCCCGGCGGCAGTGCTTCCTTTGACGTCACCTTCGACGCAACCAAACAAGGCTTGCACGACGCCACGATCGAACTGATCAATGACGACCTTGACGAAGGCGTCTTCAGCTTTGCGATCCGTGGAAACGGCACCGATTTCCAAGCGTTGTCGGCCACACCAGACGGATCGACTTCGTTCGCCCCGATCGGTGGCATCGAAAGCGGACTCAGCGGAGCGGAGATCTCGGCCTTTGACCCGGCGAGCAAACAACTGTTCGTGACCTCGGGATCGGGATTGCAAGTCGTCGACTTGTCCAACCCCGCCAGCCCGGTGCTACTAAGCACCATCGCACCGACGTTTGACGGAGCTTCCGACGACGCGGTGACGAGCGTCGCGGTCAGCGTCGGCGGCATCGTCGCCGCGGCCGTCCCAGGTTCGGACGAGCAAGCCGCCGGAAGCGTGTTCTTCTACAACGCCGCCGACGGAGCATTCCTGGGCAGCGTCCAAGTTGGTGCACTGCCCGACATGGTGGCCTTCACCCCAGACGGTAGCCGATTGCTGGTCGCCAACGAAGGCGAACCCGGCGGTGATCCCGAAGTCGACCCGACCGGTTCGGTCAGCATCATCGATCTTTCGACCGGTGTTGCGACCGCCACGGTTCAGACCGCCGACTTCACCGCCTTTGACGGCAGCGAAGATGTTCTGCGAGCGGCAGGCGTCAAACTGACCGCCGGCAAAAGCGTTTCCGAAGACGTCGAGCCCGAGTATGTGACCATCACTCCCGATGGTAGCACCGCCGTGGTCACGCTTCAGGAAAACAACGCCGTCGCGATCATCGACATCGCCTCGGGAACGGTCGCCGACATCCTGCCACTTGGCTACAAGGATCATTCGGCAGCCAACGCCCAAATCGATCCGACCAACAACTCGCCAGACGCGTTGACCTTGGGCAGCTTCCCGGTTCGCGGATTGTTCCAACCCGATGCGATCGCGAATTATGTGTCGGGCGGTTCGGTGTACTTCATCACCGCCAACGAAGGTGACGCCCGCGACGCCGAGGAAACCGACATCCAAAGCGTCACGTTGGACCCGACCCTGTTCCCCAACGCGGCCGCACTCCAAGATGCTGCCTCGGCCGGCGAACTTGAGATCACCAACTTGATCGGCGATGCCGACGGCGACGGCGACTTCGACGCACTTTACTCCTACGGTGCCCGGTCGTTCTCGATCTGGAACGAAGCCGGCGAGTTGGTGTTCGACAGCGGCGACTTGCTCGCACGTGCCGCCGACGCGTTGGGACTTTATGACGACGGACGCAGCGACAACAAAGGCACCGAGCCTGAAGGCGTTGTGATCGGTCAAATCGATTCGAGTGTCTACGCCTTCGTCGGACTCGAACGAGCCAACGCGACGGCTGTGTTCGATGTCACCGATCCAAGCAATGTTGTTCTGACGCAAGTCCTCAACGACACCGCCGATGTCAGCCCCGAAGGACTGACGTTCATCTCGGCCGCAGACAGCCCCAACGGTTCGCCGCTGTTGGTTGTCAGCAACGAAGTCAGCAATACGCTCCGGGTCTACTCGATCGGAGATTCGATGGTCCCCGAAGTCGAAGGCGTTGTGATTAACGACGGCGGCGCTTCGAGATCACAAATCACTTCCGTCACCGTTACCTTCAACACCGAAGTTGACCTGACGGAAATCCAAAATGCGTTCACCCTGACGAACATGGACACGTCCGCCGAAGTCACCGGGCTGTTGGTCGACGCGACCCACAGCGGGGGCAAGACCGTCGTGGTTTTGACCTTTGACGCCGCAGACGCTTCTGTCGTCAGTCGCTTAGGAACGGGGGTTCTGGGTAACTCGCTGATCGACGCGAATTACCGGCTTGATATCGCCGCCGCCAACGTCGTTGCCGGAAGCAGCGCGATGGCAACGGACTACCTCTTCGGTGGTCAAACGGCGTCGGATGCATCGAACGATGACTTTTTCCGACTCTACGGCGATGCGAGTGGTGACGGGGTGGTGAACTTCGCCGACCTGGACAACCACTTCGCACCTGGCTTCTTTGCCACGCAAGGTAGCGCTTCTTATGACGCCACGCTCGACGGAGACGGAGATGGCGTGATCAACTTTGAAGATTTGGACAATCACTTCGCACCCAATTTCTTCAAGTCCCGTTCGTAACCTTTATTTCTGAAACAACTACTTTTACTTCGATTGGTAAACATGATGAGAAAACTCATTTCCTTGATGCTGCTTGTCGCGGCAATGCCTTCCGTTCAAGCCGAAATCTCTTACGACGTTTTCTTCCGAGCTAACGGTGTCGATGCCATCGGCAATACCGTTTTGGAAGTGGCTCCCGACACAACGGTTCGTGGTGTCGAAATCATCTTGCGTGAAGAAGCGACGGGCGGTGACACCAACGGCTTGACCGACGGCGGTGGACTTCGTGGCTACGCGATCCAGTTGAATTCGTCCGTCGCCGATCGATTCGAAAACGGAACTCGAAATCCGAATTTTCAACTTTCGGGAACTGGTAACGATGGCGACACTTTCACTGCTTTCAATTTTGCCGGTGGAACGGAAGGCGTCACTATTTCCCCGACAACCGCGGAATTGTCCCTCGGAACGGTCGACCTGATCGGCCCCACAGTCGGCGGACAAGTCACGTTCTCACTGGCCGATTTCGATGCCAACAACCCCAACTTTCAGTTGGCCAGCGGATCAATCGATAGCCTGATCAACTTTGGCAACACGCTGACATTGTCTTCGGTCACCGCCATCCCCGAGCCCTCGAGCTTCGCCCTGATCGGAACGCTCGGTAGCGTCATCCTGATGCGTCGCCGTCGTCGTTAAGACGCACGTATCGAACCGAGTCCATCGTTATCCGCCAAGGCACACGTCTGCAAAGACGAATGTCTTGGCGGTTTTTCATGCGCCAACACCATCGCGGTGTAATGGATTGCCAGTCGCATGCCGGATACGCCCCTAGATACACGCGCCGGATCCACTCACCGGAGCTCAAATTTCGACATAAGCGAGGCGGTTTGATATCTTGGGTCATCCGTGTATCGATTTTCCGTCTCTGTAGACCAAGGTTCCCGGTGACGTCGTCGTCCAATCCCTACGCTCCTACAAAATCCGCTGAAGAAGAGGATCGTGATCGATGCCCGATTTGTGGACAGCATGTCAACTTTGTTCGCTATTACTTCCCCTTCGGATTTTGCCCGCATTGCGGTAATTACTTGGCGGTACGGAATTGGAACTCCGCCTCGTGGCCGTGGGCATTGGCGGTCGCGGCACTGGTGATCGTCCCGGTGCTGACGGATTATTCGATCGCTGGCTTCGACATCCATTTCATGGAGAACGGACTGATTTGGATCTTTCCAATGACCATTGTCCTCGAGTCCATCTATAGCCGCGTGACGGGTCGATTGGTTCCAGCGGTGATGTGGGGAAGCCTTGCATTCCCCGATGATGACCGATTGCCGCGGAAGTCATCCCGTGACGCCGATTATTTGTACGTCGATAAGTTTGAGAAAACCTTCGACACGAACAACGTTCCGTCGACAGCGGTCGTCCATCGGATTCTGGTCCGTGTAGGCGAATCGATTGAACGAGGACAATCAGTCATCGAAGTGATCGACGAAGGCATCTGTAGTCAAGTTCCCGCGCCGATCGCGGGCATCGTACGTGACATTAACGTGACGATCGGAGAACGCGTGGACTGGAATCAACCGCTGCTCATGATCGACTGATCAATACAAAGAAACGTTATTTATCGCGAGCTTGACAAACGAATCACTCCGCAATCGTTCGGCTCTGACTTGACGGTGATCGACGCGATCGGTCGTCGCTCATCCAGGAAACGTCCTTGAAATCGGTCGATGGGCAAACCGCCGCCTGGGGGCGGTACGAGCTGAAACACCAGTAACTTGTACACTCCTTCGGGAGCACCGTCTCCGATCGCGTCGTAACTCGCCTGAAAACTTCCGTCGGACTGCACCGTTGCCGCCGGCACGCGCGCCGATCGTCGCTGATCGGCGCGCGAAGAATACTTCGAAGGCTCGACGGGAACGAACTTGATCGTCGCCCCGACCGCCGGTTCTCCATCGATCAGCAAGGTCCCGGTCACCGGATACAGCATCGGCCCCAAAGTCGTCTCCGGCTTGGAACATCCAATGAGAAAACCGACGCCGGCAAGGAATCCCGCGATGCTGACATTAAGAAATCTCTGACGATTTGCGACACTCAATACTCTTCTCCGGTATGGTCCCCCCGCGACCGCGAAACCAGGGCATAAAGGATTTCGACATCGATCTCTCTTGGTAAAAACCGAATGCTGCCGTCCAAGAAAACACTGTTCGCGCCGCCAACATGAAACGAATAAATCCCCTGACGATTGTTACAGTTTACATTGCAGGGTCCCAAACCCGTCGGTGACCAACTCAGCCCATCAGGCTGATACGAAAGGATCCACGTACAGCCGCGTCCGGCCCAGGGTGCCCAGGCTCGTGCCGCCGAAGGACTTGGCTCATACAGACGCCCGTTGACCCAAGTATCGGTTTTTGCAGCTTGTTCGATAAACGTTAGCGTATGACTTGAACCATCGGTGGTCATCGTTCGCTTGGGACGTTTGAACGAAAGCCCTGCTCCGAGAAATCCGCTCGAGTTTTCACCGACCGGGGAAAGCGCTCCCATCGCCCAGGGATCACGAGTGAATGGCGTCGACGGAATTGCGTAAGGAAATCCCCAGCTATAGACCGCCGTGAAGTCCGTTACCGCGGCACTGCGGTCAAGATGAACATCTTGAGTCGCCCCCACGACTCGTTGGATTCCCTGTTGCGTCGCCCCACCCACCGCAGACGGGCACCGATAGAGTGGAACGGCTTTCGTCACAGCAACTTGATTGTCTTGGTGAAACCATTCAAGTGATCGATCGTAGCGTTCCCAAAGCCCGCGTTGTTCGATGTAGGGCAGAAGCTCCGTGAATGGACTACCAGAAACTCCGTTCTGAAAATTACCAGTTGGCAAAATCCCATAAGGATCTCCGTAGGTCGCCGCGGGTAAGTACGTCTCGGTATTTTCGTACAGAAGCGTCGCCAAACCTATCTGCCGCAAGCGATCCTGGCATTGCATGCGGCGGGTCGATTCACGGACCGACTGCACCGCCGGCAACAATAGCGCGACTAGGATCCCAACAATCCCAATCACGACCAATAATTCAATCAAGGTGAAAGCGATACGTCGCATCAATTGGACCGGGTGTTCGACCGGGATCCCGAAACAATGCGTCGTCGGCGGCGGATCAAGACACCACCGACCGAAATCAACGCGATCGAAACGAAGCTAGAAGGTTCTGGAACCGCCGTGATCGTACTGATCGAAAACCGACCGGCATTGGTATCGAGTCCATAAAAGCCAGCGGGTATTGCCGCCGTTTGCATTTCGGCTTCAAACGAAAATCCACTATCGGAAATCACAAGTGTTGCGTCATCGATATCTAGCTGCCAAATCACCGCGTTGGCATCCATGTTCTGTGTCAACGTTAATCCCTCGCCGAATGTCGCGGTGGGATCGTACTGCAAGGCAAGCTCACCGATGACTCCGACGCCAAGTCCCGAATTGAAACGCAAGACACCGTCAATCCCGATCTGCTCGCCGTCGGTTAGGTTTGGACCGAAGGCACCGAATCCCGGCGTCGCCGCGTCCCAACTGGCAAGGAACGAAGCAACATCAGTCGCCGAGGAGTCAAAGTCCAACGTCGTTGCTTGCCGCGCCCTACCGGTTGGTTGAACCGGGGCGGCATCGTTGATCGACAAGTCAACCCCGGTCGGAGCCCGCTCAAACCCAACCGCCGGCGATCCGGCTACGTCTAGGAGCTCGGTCCGGGTCAAACCGGCGGCGTCCGTCCCGGTAAAAAAACGATCGGCGAACGCAGCATTGGTCGGTGTATCGTACAACGCAATGTTGGCGGTCCCGCCGGTGACAAGTTCGGCGCGGACGGCGTTGACAACCACGAAAGTGAGTGCCAAGCAAGCAAATGTTCGTAGCATCATTAGTCCTCTAAAGTTTCAAGTTGCAATGTCGAAGAAGCAGCGACCATCCTTGGAAATGATTGAAATCGCGAATCCCCCTCCCACGTCAAGGTCGGGTCCAGATGAACAATTTGCCTCGGTCTCCTCCAGGAAAGGCAGTCGTTTTCAACCACGTTCTCAGGCGATCACTTCTATCTTTGAAAGGGGTATATCCGGCGAACCGCGGCTGGTGAAATGCGTCGATTCCGTGCGATAATTTTGGATCAAAACACTAAGGTTCTAATGCCTTAAGGTCACGAACCATTTGTCGAAATGGTTCGTGCATATGCATCAGCAAACCACTGATTTGCGGGTCAGCCTTTGATTGGCTACCTTTATCGATCGGTGGCGAAGGGTCGTACTCCGCGAACAACTGAACCGCCTCGGCGTATTGCTGATTGCGAAGGTCTTGCACCATCTTCAAACCGAAGTCCAATCCACTGGTGACGCCTGCTCCGGTAATTCGATTGCGATCGACCACGACGCGTTCGTCGACAGGAGTCGCCCCAAATTCGCCTAGCAAGTCACGGGTGATCCAATGAGACGTGGCCTTGTAACCTTTCAGTAGTCCGGACGCACCCAACAGCACCGATCCCGTACAAACGCTGGTGACGAAGTCCGCTTGCTCACCGACTTCACGAACGAAACGGCGAGTTTCGTCATCTTTGGCGGCATCAAGCGTCCCGCCGGTTCCGCCGGGGACGAAGAAAATGGTGGGGCGTTTAGGGCATTGATCGAACGTCACAGTCGGACGAATTTCAACATTCGTATCGGTCAACACCGGCGTTTCTGTCTTGGCGACCAGATGAACGTTCGCGCCCATCATCAACACAAACATGTGATGTGGGCCGAATAGGTCAAGCGCCGTAAATCCGGGATAAAGCAACATCACAATCTGCTCATCACCAACCCAGCCTGGCGGCCACTGCATTGACTCATCATGAATACCAAGCAATGGTTCCTTCGTCGTCGATGGGGTCTCGTCATCTCCGATGGCGAGTCGGCATCCGCCGACCACGTTTGCCGCAAACATAGAAACCAATGCCGAACGCAAGAAGGTTCGACGTTGCCGCAATCCGGAATCGGGTTTATTCATTAAGTCGTCGGGCATTAGGAATTCTCTGTGATTATCTATTCGGGTTTGTGAGATCTGTTTTGGGTGTAACCGTGATTCCAATAATTCGACTTGCCAAGTCCATCGGTTAGTGACCCTTGGGTCAATCTGCTGGCAAAGCTATTCTGCAGTTGGAGCGGATCCGGATTTGCGGTGGTGAAGGACACGGCACGCTGACGATTCGGAGAATCGAGCGACAATGCCATTCAACTTTCCAAGTTGAAAGCGAAGCGATGCGACAATGCCGCTCAACTTTCCAAGTTGAAAGCGAAGCGAATCACTTCTCCGGTTTGAAAACACTGCCAGTGTTGGAGGATTGCGGCGGTTCACCGGTTACCTCCATCTGTTTTTGAATCTTCTTGACGCAGTAGCCAAGCGTTGCAACCGGGGAACCCCACAATGCTGGAATGGGTCCCGACGCATTCAACCACGTCTACTGCCCGGTAGAAATGATCCCAAGTGTTTTCGGCGAGCCATGGTTTGCTTTCCGAAGCGACGACGAACTCGACATCGATCGAGAGACGTGTGGTGGGTTTGATCGCCGGCGATCGCAACAGCGGCCCAAGCCTGCGACGTATGTCTTCCGCTTGCAGGCCATCAAGATTAGTCGCTGACTGCCAACGTGATGTATCAACGTTACCGGCGACTCCATGAAGGGGTTGATGAGGAATCGCATCGAGCAACACACAGCGGTTGATTCTTTGATGCCATTCCGGCCGATGATTTAGCATGAGGTATAGCACTGATGCCGAAAAACTGTGGGCATAGACGCAGATCGGCAACGGCCTCCGTTCGATTTCGGACTGTAGCAGGCCTTCCCAGCAAGACGCCACGCCCTCAATCGTCGTGGGAACGTCACCGTAACCATCAATCCCCGGCAGCGATAACGAAACACAATCGGTATCGGTTGCAAGTTGTCTAGCTAACGGTTCATACAGATCGCCCAACCCGGGTAATCCCGGGAGCACGATCGACAACGATTTCGGTTCTGATGCTTGGCACGGCAGACGACGGACCAACCCCATCGAATGGTCGATGCAGGCGGACTGATCAGTGATCCCGTTGACCAGCGCTGCTTGGCTGGCGATCGTCGATGCTTCGAAAAGCTGCGACAACGTTAGCGTGACGTTCATCTGATGTTCGACTTCACGCAACAGCATTGCCGCAGACAAGGAATGCCCTCCGACGAAGAAAAAGTCATCGTCACGACTGAAGTCATGATGCCCTAGCAATCGAGACCAAATCGTCGCGAAGGCTTGTTCGACGGAATCATCAAATTTGCTGGCTTTGTCTTTTACGTTAACGGCGACAGCGTTTGCTAAGATCGAATCGCGATCCACCTTCCCCCGCGACGTCATCGGAATCGCATCAAGACACAACCATCGATCCGGTCGCATCGAAGAAGGCAATGCCTGTGACACTTCTCGCCGAATTGTTTCATGTTCCGAATAACCATTCTCCACCACCGCGGCGACCAATCGGGTTAATGCTCCGTCCCTGTCTGCAACGACAGCGACGGCCTCGACCCCTGGGTGCTGTCGGATTCGATCGGCAACATCGTCCGGAGAGACGCGCACCCCGCGAACCTTGATCTGATCGTCTAAACGTCCCAGAAAGTGATACACACCGGATTCATCGCGGCGCACACGGTCGCCGGTCCAGTACGCGATCTGTGTCGGATCAATCGGATGTGGACGAAAACCACCTTCGTGAACCAGAGTGTTGGACTTCCAATATCCGGCCGCGACTCCAGAGCCAGCGACGACCAACTCGCCAATCACGGTTCCACCGTATGGCACACGATGGAACGGCTTTCCATCAGGATCAACAACGATTAATTCCGCCCCGGCGAAAGGGCGACCGATCGGAACCTCACAGCGATCTTCCACCGAACGGACTTGGTGCGCAGCACAGATAATCGTCGCTTCGGTTGGTCCGTAAGTATTCCACAATTCAATGTTGGGAAAGGCTTGAACCCAGCTCGCCGCGAGTTCACGATCAAGTTTTTCACCTCCGACAACGACGGCTCGCAGTTTCCCCGATTGACCCGATGCGATGACTTCGAGCGCCCAACGATGGAAGAAAGCCGTCGGCAGATCCAACACGGTGCATCGTGATTGCTCCACCCACTGACAAAACATTCGCGAATCGAGACGGACTTCTTCGGGTACAAGACAAAGTGTTGCCCCCGATCGAAGCGTCGGAAAGACTTCTTCAAAGAACAGATCGAACTCAGGTGAGGCGTACTGGGCGACACGATCTTTGGGACTCAATCGTAATAATCCTGCGAACGCCTGATTGTGTATATCAAGTGCGTCGCCGGTAACGACAACTCCTTTCGACTCACCCTGCGTTCCCGAGGTCATCGCCAGACACGCTGTCCCATTGGGAAGCGTCATGTCCCGCTGTGCTTCATTCGAAAAAACGAACGGATGTCCGTGCCGATAGTTCTTGCAACAATCGATGAGTGTTCGGATCGTGCGATCCGGTTGTAGATGACGCAGTGTCTGATCGGTTGGCCGGTCGGTTTCTTGAAGACGCGTCTGCCGCTCTAACTCCTTGTATGACAGTTGCACCATTCCGTCATCGATGGCGATCTGTTCCGGTAGCCGTTGTGATTGCCGGACTAGTGCGACTTCGAAATCAGATGGTTTGATGACTTCAGAGCGATCAAAACTACTGGGAGTACCATCGCCATTACAAATGCCCATCAGTGGTGAGTTGACTCCAGTGACCAAGTCCGTCGCCAGTTCACTGATTTGCTTCACGACCGATGCGGCGGTTGACTCGCGAAACAAATCGGTCGCATACTCGAGCGAGAGCGCAGCGGAACCGTCGGAGTTCTCGGAAATCGACACCGTCCACTCGAACTTCGACTGATCGATCGTTGGAACGACCGGACGCAACGTCGCTTGACCGAGATCAAATGACCTCACCGGTTCGGCTGCGTAACTGAGCATGACCTGAAATAGCGGTGACCGGTCAAGTCGCCGTTCCGGATTCACTGCAGCAATGATTTCGTCGACGGACAGCTTTTGATGATGAAGAGCTTCATCAAGCGTTTGCTGGGCATGCCGTAACCAATCGCCAACAGTCACATCGTTCTGCAAATCAGGGTTGTCCAACCGCAAGACCAATGTGCCGACAAAAAAGCCCATCAGGTCGGTCGTGCCGGAACCATCCCTTCCCGCATGAGGCATTCCAACCGCGAAGTCCGAACCGCCACTTCGACGATGCAGATACAATCGGAGACACGCCAACCAAAACGCGGCCTTGGTTAAGTTCAATTCACGGCACAGTTCGCCAATCAACTCGTTGACGGCGGCGTCTAGAGGATGAACGACACTTCGACCGGCAGACGAGAGTTTCTTTGGAACTTGAAAATCAGGCCAAAGCTGAACGTCTTGCACCTTCTGGAACTTGGATTTCCAGTCGTCGGTGACTGACGCAGTCGACTCTTTCAGCGGACGAGCACAGTACGACGCGTAGCGACCGGTGGGAGCATTCTGACGGATTAATTGGTCATCAACCGCGTTACCAGCGATAGCGTAGAATCGTTGCAGTTCCTCAATAAAGATCCGCATCGACCATGCATCGATGATCACATGGTGAAACAGAATCAACAACATTGACCGATCACCTTCGACATTCGCCAACGACGTCTTCCAGAGCGGTCCGGAGGCAAAATCGAAAGGTTCTTCAGTTTGACGATCGATCCACTCTCTCGCTCGCTGCCGATCCGAAAAGGACTGTGCTTCGATGATGATCGTGGGATCGCGATGGAAGCGTTGAACTGGTTTTCCATCGACTAGATCGATTGTCATGCGAAGCACCTCGTGTCGACGGCCAATCGCGTTCAACGCGAAACGCAGTCGTTCGACATCAATGGATCCACTGATATCCGCAATCGCGGGGATTACATACGCCTTCCCCTGCCCGAGTTGCTGCAGTATCCACAATCGTTGCTGCTGTGGCGTTAACGGCGCTACGGACAGTTCCATATCACCACGCTGCACATTCGAGTCAGTTTTCGATTGATCGAGCAACCCTACGATGGTCGATCGTAACTCTCCCAACCGATCGATTGAAACAAACTCTTTCAACTGTAGCGTGATACCGAAATGATCCGACAACTTTGCCGTGGCTATAATTGCCAACAATGAATATCCACCCAACTCCGCGAATCGGTCGCTCGGTGAGATTTCATCCTGCTGCAAAATTTCTGCCAGGATCTCACGAATCCCAAACCAGGTTGGATCGTTGGCAACAAACGACAACTGATCATCATGTCGGCTAAACGGGCCTTCAATCGATCGTAACTGTGTTGCCAATGCTGCGCGATCGAGCTTCCCTCGTGTAGTTAACGGCAACCGATCGACACGCCCGATGACCTGCGGAATCATTCGATCGGGAAGATAGGTTCTCAACCACTCCTGCCACTGATCGTAGTCGACCGCTTTGCCAACGTAGAGCATTCCCAGCCGATCTTGATCAGCCAAACCCACCGCGACTGCTTGAACGCTGGAATGTGACTCGACGACCTTTTCGATCTCCGCCGGTTCAATTCGAAAACCATGCAAGTTAATTTGATCATCACACCGACCAACAAGTTCAACGCGCCGACAAGCTGGATCAGAATCATTCAGCGATATCCGCGCCAGATCACCAGTTCGGTAACAACGTGTCGGGTACGGATCACCGGGGAAAAGCTGACGATCAAACGCGCCGCTGGCATGCCTAACGTATCCCGTTGAAACACCCGTCCCCCAAATACAAAGTTCACCAACCGAGCCGTCGGGCACCGATCGACCAAGTTTGTCGAGAATCGCGATCGCGGTACCAGCTATAGGCCTGCCGAGATGAACTTGCGGCTTTTGAAGCGGAGGTCCCGACCACTCCGCTATCATCGCATTGACGGTTGTTTCGGTGGGACCATAGGCATTGAAGACACGAGGAACGGTTCGCAGTACATCGCCAAGTGTCTCGGCCGAAAGCGAGTCTCCTCCGAAGGCGACGAGTCGGACATCGCGGTAGAAGTCGGTGGTGCGGTCGAATGTTTCACGGATCGCGCGATGATAGGAAGGCGGTAAGTTCAAAACACTGACCGCATAACGTTCGATCAATCGTCGAATCTGCCGCGGCGAACGATCTTCGTCGCATAGAACAACTGCCCCACCGGCACACAGAATCGGAAAGATTTCTTCGACAGACATGTCGAAGGTCAACGAGGCGAATTGCAGTACCACGTCATCCGAGGACAGATCGTATAGATCGATCATCGCATGACACAAGTTCACTAAACTATGATGGACGATCGGGACTGCCTTGGGTATTCCACTCGTCCCTGACGTTAATAGAACGTACGCAGTGTGTTCGTCAAACAAAGACGGCGCGTCTGCCAGCTCGCTTGACTTGCCTTTCGAATTGAGCGCATCGGCCAACTCAGTAGCTGATGTCTGACGTATGATCTCGGAGTGACGTTCTGAAGGTTCATCCACCGCGATCGGCAGATAGGCGGCACCACACCGCAAGACGGCAATTAGCTCAACGATCGTCTGCCTGTCGCGTCTCGCATTGATCGCGATCAGATCCCCGGGACCGAAACCAGCTGCACCAAGCTTATCGGCAAGGACACGGCTGCGATGATTGAGTTGCCGGTAAGTCAAGTCACCATCGGCAGCGAAAACACAGACTTTGTCGGGGAATGCTTCAAAGGCCTGCTCAATCCAATCAATCACCGTGTCTGGCGTCGTCCTCGCTGCTTCGCGTCGATCAAATTCAGACCGATGATCCAACTCCCCCGACTCCGAACGGACGGCTAAGGAATCGATCGACACCGACGGTTCGTCACAGACCTGTTCGAGCAACGAAATCAACAAGTTTGACCAGGACCGAACCAATTCGACCGAATAGCGTGTGCTTTGATACTTCCAATTTAAGCGCCGTCGGTTCGGAAGCTCATAAACCTCCAATGTGAGGTCGTCCTCGATTTCCTGGTACAACGCAAAATCCAATATCGTTTGCCGTTGCCAATCCGATTGATCGTTCCAAGCTTCGAAAATGTTTTGGTACGTAAACGAATAGGGAAATGTCGCCCGCCCATGATCTGACGCGATCGCGTGACCGGAAGCACGCAACTGTTCCGAAAACGGCAGGTGACCGTGCTGTACGGCCTGCAAAAACGTTTCGGAAACCGTTTGACAAAGCGATGCGAAGCATGTGCCCTTGGTAATCTGACATCGCGTCGCGACAAGGTTGATGAAGCACCCCACGCTGGACTGATACGCCCCACGAAGTCCTCCGGGGCGTCCTGAAACCGGTGTTGTAACCACTAAATCATCTTTGTCACCAATTCGATTGAGCAGCACAAAATACAGCGACAAAAGCACCGCCGAAGGTGGGCAGCGAAGTTCTCGCGCCAAGTTTTCCAAAGCGACATTGTGGTGACTCTCTAGGTCGACCGAGACACAACCGACCTGTCCCCCGACGTCCGAAGGTGCGTCATCACTGGAAAGATCGGGTTGCAAACCGACATCGCCTTCCGCCCCGATCAAAACCTTTTTCCAGTACGCTCGATCCGCCTCTGCTTGCGGGGATCTCAGGTAATCTGATTCCCATCGAAGGTACTGAAAAAAGCCGGTGTCAAGCGACTCTGTTGATGCGTCGTCAATGCGACTTGATTCTCCGTCCGTTTTATTGCCCGCAACCTCCTTAATCCGAAAGTACTCCGTCCATAGTTCACCCACCAACGGTACGGCGGACAAACCATCGATCACGATGTGATGGACCTTGATCAACACCCAGGTCGCTTGCTGATCGATCGCATAGTACGTCTCAATTGGCGGGCGAGACTGCATCTCCATTGGCTGTTGTACCAGTTTCCGAAACTGTTGCAGAAGATCACCACTTGGTTCAATTGATCGAGAAGCAGCCAGCGTATCCGCTGGCACAACCGTTTGATGCAGTGAGCTTTGAGAGTCGTCGTACGACACTGTCACACGTAGCGCCGGATGACGCCGTACGATCGCCTTGAGTGCTTCATCGAATCGACCTGGATCGAATTCATGAGAGGCATCGATCTGAAACAACAGCGGAACATGAAAGCTCGAATCAAGCTGTCGGGACTGACCGATGTACCACAGCCCTTGCTGTGTTTCCGACAGTGGAAACGAATCGCCATCCCGAAGCTTAAACGAGTCCGAGAGATGCTCATTGAATCGCGGTCTTAGGTCGGTTGGGGAGATTGCCTTTCCGTCCAATTCAATCTGTCCCAAACGATCGGCAAGCATTTCGACGAGTTGGTCAACCGTCGGGTAATCGAACAGCACCGAAGTCTTCAATTCGATTCCATACATCGATTCCAAGATTAACTTGAATTCGACAGCTTGACTGGAATCGGTCCCTAAGTCTGCAAACGCTTCATTGGGAAGGATCTCGTCAATCGACTCGAATCCTAGAAAATCCACCAACTTTTCGCGGACTTCCAGCGAGAGTCGCTCCGATGACTTTCCACCGATCCTGGCGTTGTTTGAAACCGTGTCGATCATGCTGCCCCCAGGACCACCAGCTTGACCTCGCCGTCGCTTCGACCGCGAGCATGATCATGGAACCGACATGCGGTCTTTAAGATCGAAAGATTACGTCTCGTTTTTGCCGATGTAATTCGAACCTCACCGCGGAACCCACGCGGGTTCAGCTCCGTGTGATAGTGACTATCGATCTGGGCAATCAGATAGTTCGACAGCTGTTTTTCAAAAAACGACTCGAGAGTGAAATCGTCGAGTGCTGGCAACAACCGTTCGCGAATGCAGACTGCCAGCAACACGTACGCGAGCTGGTTGTAACAGATATTAAATTCGACTGCGTTGAAGTGTCCGGTATCGTCGATATAGCAAGAACGATCGATCTCAAAATCACCGACCGCGACCATCGAATCCCACCATCGACGCTGTTCGGATGCGAAACCGATTCGGGCTGACTTGAGGTATCGACATGAATCTCGATAGGGCGTGAGAACTCGATTGATGAAGTCATGATCGACTTCAAAAACCTCGAATAACGCATCCGTCGTGATCGCTTGCTTTGCAACCAAGATTGAACTCATCGGACAAGTCCCCGGTAAAACGGATGATCATCGTAAATACCGATGCGATAACTCTTGCTATGCTGTCCGGGTTTGACCGCGGTCGACATGTGGATCAAGAACCGGTTGTCCCAAATAATCAAATCGCCTTCTGACCACGCATGCTCATGGATGTGCTCGGGTCGTTCGATAAATTCGAACAGCTCGGCCAGCTTCGCCGTGTTTTCTTCGTGGGACAAACCTTCGATCGCGACCGAGAAACCACGGTTGAGATACAGGATCTTTTCCCCGGTCACCGGGTGTTCGATCACGGCAGGGTGACGAACGGGTGGGACTTCTTCGTTAATTCGGTCGAGCAGTTCTTGAAGCGATCGATCGATATCACTTGCCTGAACTTTGTACCTCAGTTGTCCCGCGTGAATGACGACCGCGTCATCGACCAGATCACGTAAGTGATCGGGCAGCTTGCGGTACACCTTTTCCATATCGATGTACAGCGTCCCACGGGCATCATGTGGGAAAACCTGTGGATAGATCGATGTCCAAGACAACGGTTGTTGCTCGAACGAACAATCGGTGTGCCAGTAGTGCCCCGTACGTGCGACGCCGACTTTCTGTCCGTTTTCGGCGATATTTGACGAGACAAAAATCTCGGGATGATTGGGATGATGATAGTTTGATTGAAAATAGACCTGAGGCCGCCCAAGCTTGCGCGCACATTCGACGTATTGTGATTCGTCGAGTTGCTGGTCGCGGATCACGATCAACCGGTGTCGGTAGATAGCATCGCGCAGCAGCTGCCATTGCGGTGCGTCGGCGCCGAGTTCGTTGACATCGATGCCGGTCACGATCGCTCCGATCTGGTCTTTCGGCGGCGATTGAATCTGAAGTGTTTCGGTGGTCGTCATTACAAAAGTACCTAGGGCTAGTTCACCTTGCGTTGCTGGTTTTCCCAGTACGGTTGGCGAAGTGTTTTCTTGAGGACTTTGCCACTGGGATTGCGTGGCAACTGATCGACGAACTCAAAGGACTTTGGGACCTTGAATTCGGCGAGCTGAGATTTCGCAAAACGGAGAAGCTCGCGAACCTTTGGCTTCTCCGATCCGTGGCGAAGTTCGATGAAGGCTTTGGGAGATTCGCCCCACTTGGGATCGGGAACACCGATAACAGCGACATCACCGATCGCGTCATGTTGCCGGAGTACGGTTTCGATCTCGGCGGGAAACAAGTTTTCTCCGGCGTAGATAATCATGTCTTTGAGACGATCGCAGACGTAGAGGCACCCGTCTTCGGCTAGATACCCGGCGTCGCCGGTTCGAATCCAACCATCGGAAAGAGTGTCTGCAGTTTCCTCCGGACGCTTCCAGTACTCGAGCATCACCGATGGAGATTTCAGCCATACTTCCCCGACCGCGTTTGCCGGTGCCGTAGTGCCATCGGGTTGAATGATCTTGCACGATACACCGGACAGCGGTCGTCCGGTCGCGAGACGCCGATCATCCCGGTTGTGATCTTCCGGACGCAGGCACACAGCCATGTTCCCGGTCTCGGTCAACCCATAGATTTGGAAGAATTCGGCCTGAGAAAACGCTTGCTGAGCGCTGGCGAGCAAATCACCTGAGATCGGTGAACCTCCATATAAAAATCCACGGACACTGGAAAAGTTGGCTGATTCGAAAGTGGGTTCTGCCATGGAAAACTGAATCATCGCAGGCACCATCGGGACCTGAGTAATTCGATGGCGTTCGATCAGCTCGATCGCTTGCCAGCCGGTGAACGCGGGCATCAGATATCCCGTCGCACCAACCAAGTAGCCTTGGATGGCCCACCACAGTCCACCAATGTGAAACTGTGGCAAGGTCAGCAACAGCCGGTCACCGGCATGAAGCCCCATCCAATCATCCCCGACACTTCGCATCGAACGACGCAATTGAAAGAATGATCGATGAGCTAGAACGACGCCTTTTGGGACACCGGTGGTCCCCGAAGTGTAGATTTGCACGAGAGGAGTTTCGGAAGTGGCCCTGCAGTCGATCGCGGCAAAGTCAGCTTCGTCACGCCAACGGGCGAATTCATCAAACGTCAACAACTTCACCCCGGCGGGTAGATCACAACCGCTTGAACGCAATTTGTCGAGCGCCGGTGTATCAATCATCAGCAAACGAGCTTCGCTATCTTCAATGATCCGAATCAGCTCCGTCGGCGATAGCCGCCAATTCACAGGCACTAGTACGCAACCCGCCATGGCGCACCCGAACAAAAGCTCGTAGCTGGCGATGGCGTCACCGCCAATCACAGCCACTCGCGTCCCTTCATCGCACCCTTCGTCTCGCAATGCGTTGGCTACTCGATGGCTTGATATCTGCAACTGATCGAAACGGATCGAACGATTTTCAGAAACAAATGCATCGCGATCACCACCCGTCTTTGCCAAAACGTGACAGGCACTACAAAGGGTGTCGCAGGTATCGACGGTACTAAATGGCAATTCGTTCATGACAACTCCGTCGCGCTATTTCACTGTCGAGGGACGACATCGCCTTCGTCGGATCAACACTCGACCGGCGGCAATGACCAGCAATGCCGAAACGCCCGATGGCTCTGGTACCGCCGTCACTCCGGCGAAAGAGAAGCTGCCGACATTCAGACCGGATTCCATGTACCAGCTCGTGCTGAATTCGTCGGTGATATGCAAGTCACCGGAGAGCAGAAGGTTTCCGGCAAGACTCGTGTCAGCCGGCACCGATCCAATACTGAGATTTCGAATATCAAACAGGGGCAGCGTCTGCAAGAAAGTATTGGTCAACAGCCAACCTGAGTTGTCCGCGTCGACCCGAGACCCATCGTAGTGAAGTTCGTAGTTTCCGAACTGAAGCCAGGAACTGCCCGTGGCGATCACCGCATCGTTGGCATACCAAAATGAATCACCTCCTGAAAATGTGGCTGCGCCTTTCGCACCACTTGAGGCGATCGTAGAGGGATCAAAACTCAACGGATTCAAAGCCGCCGAATCGAACGAATAATCCAGATTGCTGGTTGATGGGCGAACCCAAAGGTTACGCAGGTCACGAAAGTCAGTGACGATTGAGCTTGGTGCGGGGCGTCCCGGCATGGACGCATCAGCATGGAGGCCAAATTCCATGAATGACTGTCCCGGGGTCAATGCGACCCCGACATTCTGCAGGGCCACTTCATCCGCAGCAGCGGCGAACGCGTCGCCATCGAAATTGATACTCAAGGTCGCACTTGTCACGAGATCTCCGCGAGCTGTCGATCCGAGCAATACGCCGGCAAGCACAATTCCATAACTGAGTACACTGAAAAGACGGCAGGATTGAATGGTGGGCAAAGATTTAGGTTTGGGCATGATCGGTCGTCCGAACTGAAACCGGACATTAAGGATGAAGACATAGGGGTAGCGAGAGTCAGACAGCGACTAAGAAATCGCTGCGTCGGGGCGCCAAGCAACATCGGCCGCGCCCATGTGGGCTATGGTCGTGCCAACTTTGTGAGGAGCAGGCAGGCGGTCGCCCACATGAGAGCGACGGATGCGGCTGGGCGAATCCAAGCGTCAAACGATCGCAAATAGCGACCGAAATCACGCGCTAGAAGAGAGCTGCGGTGAAGAAGGCAGACGACAGTCCACACGTGACCACCAAGCGATCAAACATCGCCAAACAATCACACATGACAGACCTATGGCTTGGCTCTAGCCCGCTAAACGAGGGCTTCAGCGAGGGCTTCGTTCCAGTTCGAGTTTGGGTCTAGCTAAGTGGCGTTGACCACGGCTTCCGAGCAATCACCAGGGCTAACGCCCATCGGCTGAAGACTCGTATCCGTATTTTTTTTCGAATGAAACAGAGCACTGACGCATCAAGTCATCACGCAAGTGGCTGACAATCGACCGACGTCACTCCGGACGACAGCTCAACAAGAAACCCAACGGGGGACAGGCCCGTCAGGCGGATCACTCCTTGATTCCATGGTTTCATTGCGGTGAATCAACCGTGCCAATAGTGGCGGAGTGACGGGAAGAGGTTCGGTGAGACCGGGGATCCAGGTATCTTTGAGGAGCCGCAGCGCCACATCGATCCCGCGGCACTTGAGAGCAGCATCGAGCAGCACGACGCGGGGCGATCGCTTCGGTGACAACATTCCGGTTTCGTGATCACCATCGGCGGAACCAACACGAGCGGATGCTTTGCGTTGCCCAAGGTTTGTTCGCTCACCACAGCAAGAGAGAGCGGCTTTCGGAGGAGTCGATTTTCGAGAACAACACGACGAATCGGATGCCTCAGTGTCGTTGGTTGCAACGCAGCAGTTTTGTTGACAGCGTTTTTCCACACGTGCGACCAGGAATGCGGGCGGTGCTACACCGTTCCGATCAGCCCAAGCAAGCTTTTCTTCATCGGTGTGGCAACAGCATTTATCCCAGCAATAATCCGCAGTCGAGCAACCACAGGGGCAGGCTTCGCAGGGGAAGCGTTCATTGGAGGGCTTGGATTGTCGGACCGGCAGGGGGACCCCAAGCATACCGATCGCAAGCGTCAGAATCAGTCCAGCAGCGACCGGGCGAACCGCTCGGGCCGGAAAAAGATGATTCGGTTGGACGCGTCTAATAAACAATCGAGGGCTGCCTGATGAAGGCGTAAAGCCCGCTCCTCACATCCGCCATCATCGTGTGAAGCCTCGACGATGTCAATCAATAGCCGCGCAATACATGCTGCGGCATCTCGTCATCCCTCGCTACTTTCGTAGCGGAAGCCGCCAAAGCTTTCGACAGTGGACCAACCGAAACTCTCGGCGGCTTTTTGATTTAACCACGTCGATTTTCACAGCAACTGACCCTCTTCCAATCGAACAAAGTCATGCCAACGATAGCCATCGGGTAGTCGCTCGCTGGCCGCGAACTCCAGATGCAAAATGCGGCGATGCCTCCTTGTGCCTGGTGAAGATGATCCGCTGGCGTGCGTGATCAAGGGACGCATCGCCAGAACTTCGCCAGCTGCGGCACAAATCTTGACAGCATGCTCGACCCCGACCCCCGCGCTCTGATTCGAAACATGCGACCCGGGGATGACCTCCAGCGGCCCGTTCTCGTCAGTCACTTCGTCGAGGTGAATGCGAAGGGTCAGCATTTCGCCGAGTATGTCATCGGAGGCGATGACATGCGGAACGCCAGCCTTCGTCGTCGGCCGGGAAAAGTGGGCCGAATCGCCGGCGTGACCTTCAACGGCGATGGACGTGTCCTTGTGCCAAGCAAGCGCCCATGTACGGTCGGGCGGTTTGTCAAAGAACAATGCACGGACCAAACCGAACCGTCCCCCTAAATGAGTCACCAAAAACGAGCGAATCGGATCGCGCTGCCAGATCGAACTGACCTCGGGGACGCTACCGATCAGATTGCGTGCCGCATAAACATGACCACGACTCGACTTGGCCAAGACACCCACACCGTCTCCTGCGAAGGATCGCCGACAAGCATGAACGAGACGCGCAACGTCGGCGACACAAACCCGCCCCGTAAGCATACAAAAACCATGCTTTCGCAGATCACCATCCAAGCGACTTTGGTGCATCGAGGGCTTCAAAGATTTCTGATTTCCGAGGCGAGGAACTCCCCAAAGCGTCGACCGGCGACTTAAAACTCCGACCGCTACGCAGCCTCTACTTTAACTTCAAATGATGGCGAATCGCAAATCCCCTCTCCGCTCTCCCCTCTCGAGAGCGAACCCGCCAAACAACGCCCACCGACCGCAATCGGCGTTGCCGACTCACGACTTGCGAGCCTTGGTATCCACGGATTACCAGACCTGTGTCTTGCCTGGCGAGATCGACTACCTTGCCTGACAAGGTTGAGCAGGAGAATGCGACTCAAGACGCCCTCGGACTCAGACCGTCGCAATCTCACGACAGGATCACTCACCGCGACTCGCGTCACGCATCGAACACGGCAAGGAATCAATTGCCGTAGTTTTCCTTCTGCTGCTCGTTGAGCATCTTTTCGTAATTTTCGGCGTATTCCAATTCTTCTTGAGTCTGTGGTTCCGACTCCTCGAATCCGCCTTCACTGCCACAGCCTACGAACACGAACAGCAACACAAACAAGGGCAACGCAACGTACTTTGGAGCGACCATTTAATTAGCCTTAGCGAGTGAAAGAATGCTTGAAAACAAGATTGGAATTGTGCGTTTACAAAAGTTTGCCGTCAAGGATCTCATGATCCGTTCTCGACCATCAGTCTATTTACCTACCTAGGAGATGATAAGAATCTGAAAGAAAGACCAGAGGAGATCGACAATCGATATCAAACTATCGCACGAGGAAAATGTGAGCCGACATTTAAAGTCCGATCCGAGATCACGATCAATGGATCAGCATCAAGACAGACTCGGACTAAACGGCCTACCGCTTACAAACACGGATCACATTCCCTTTACCTTGGATCCTCAAACACACTCCGGTCAAATCAAATCCTTACAACGACGACAGACTGAATCAGCGCAGCACACTATAGACCTTCACGTACCAAGCCATTGCACGAACGGAGTAATTCAAATAAATGAGTTTCGAATTGCGCCCGTCCTGGCCCCGCTGGCTTTTTCATAAACCAAACTTTCCCAAAGCTCTGCCCGGCATGACTCGCTGCCAACAGCTTACAGTGAATCAAGCATATCACTCCGGAGCATTGGGAATGCCAACTAATTGATGCTGGTCACCTACTTCATCATTTACAATAACTCTCGTGTTATACCTATTCGCAAAATGCTATCCGAACTATCTCGCGGCGAGAGCGAAAACGAATTGACTTGCCGAGAATGGCTGGTGAGTGACTGCATGGAGAGATGGAGAGTGCACGCCCCTACAAAAATGATTTGGGATCGCGCAATCCCCACAGAAAGCTGCTGCCCCAAACAACCCGAGATGAATCGCTGGCGTGTGACCAGCGTTTCACTCACGCTTGTGATAAGCATCGCGTCACTGCTGGTACTCACTGGCTGCGACGAGACTGGCCGCGAGGATCAAAACGCCGCCCCACGAACCTTGTCAGCACCTCAGGACACATCGCTGAGCCTGGCGAAGCGAGCGATCAACAGACAAGACCTGCGATCCGCCGAAACCCATCTCCGCGATCACTTGATAACACACCCTGATGACCTCACCGCGATCGAAATCAGTGGCGATGTCGCGAATGCGTTGCGAAAACATGGAATGTCAGCGAGTTTCTATCGTGAAGCACTCGAGTTATCGGACACTGCAAACCTTGCTTTGCTTGACAAATTCACACGAATGCAGGTCTCACGCGGGCAAGTCTTTTCCGCAGTCGATGCACTGACTGCATTCATCGACCGATTCCCCGATGAGCCACAAGCGCGATTCGATCTCGTTGGCCTGCTCAACCTTATCGGGCTACCAGAGCGATCGATCGACTCATTGCGATGGCTGACGAAGCAAGGAGGTGGTGGGCTTGATTCCCTGCTGGTCCTGGCAAACCCGACCCGCGTTGAACCTGATGTGCAGTGGTGCAAGGAAAAACTGAAGCAGCCTGATGCGGATCGACGGCTAGAGTATTCACTCGCACGTTTTGATGCGCTAAAGCTAAGGTGGGAGCACGTCATTGACCGAACCGATCGAATTTTGAACCGTCACACAAACTTCCTTCCCGCATACCTTCTTTACGGCCGTGCCCTCGTTGAAACGGGACAAATAGAGAGGATCCCGGAATGGAACCGCAATGTTCCTGACGGGGTGCAACACGAAGCCGAATATTGGAGTGTTGTCGGCAACTGGGCTCAGCTAACAGGACAACATGGCTTGGCCGTAAAAAGCTTTCTGAACGTGCAAACGTTAGCCCCAACGCTCTACCCCACCGACCTTACCGCGTTGCACCAAAGTCTACTGCATTTAGGACGCCCAGAAGACGCAAGCATTGTCGCTGAGCAAGTGAATCGATTCAGTCGCCTTCGGGATAATTTAAAAACATTTCTCGAACGCAAAGCCAATTCCCAATCCGCTGCGATCATGGTCGCTGAATCACTGGCGGACCTGGGGCGTCTCTGGGAAGCTGACGGCTGGTGTAAGTTAGCACTGACACTATCGGTAGATAAAATTGATGACCTCCGTCCGCGATTCGAGTCCATACGGTCAAGACTAAAATCGGAGACGTCATGGATCGCATCGTCACATCAGCTAGAACGATTGATCAATTTAGATGGAGTCGATGACCAAACCATTGTTGGCCCGAAGACTCCGCCGCAAGCACTCCCGAGTAGCGACGCGAACTCGTCGACAGCGCCTTTTTTTGATGACCAATCTCGAGAGCGAAACTTCATCCACACCTGCGAGCTAGCCCCAGAAACCAAAGAGGAAGGGCACTGGATCTACCAAAGCGTTGGGGGCGGCGTCGGCATAGTCGATTTCGATTTGGACGGGTTCCCCGACATTGCAATCACGATGCTCGACGGGGCACCGTTGAAGACGAATTCATCACCGAACCGTCTATTTCGGAACCTTGGCGATCGGTTCAATGAATCGGGACAGTTGGCTTCGTACCGTGACAACGGATTTTCACAAGGCATCACCGTCGGCGATATCAACGAGGACGGCTTCCCTGACATCTTTGATTCCAACATCGGAACCAACCGCCTATACATCAACAACGGGGACGGGACGTTCCAAGAGACCGCCGTGACCTGCGGCCTTAGCGACAACTCATGGACAACCTCGGCAATGATCGCAGATCTCGATGGCGATTCGATCGCTGACCTGTTTGCGACCAACTATTGCGCCGGCCTAGAACCCTATCAAGCTCCTTGCCAAAATCGCGGCCGACACTCCACTTGCCCGCCGCTTCAATTTGAGGCAGAGAGAGACCGCGTCTGGCGTGGAAATGGCGACGGTACCTTTTCAGATGTCAGTGACGTTTGGCTGAACCAATCGACACCGGGACGAGGCTTAGGACTGGTCGGCGGATTTTTTGATGAACGTCCTGGCATGGACATTTATGTCGCCAATGACATGTCAGTGAACCATCTTTGGTCTCCAGAACGCCGTGAAGGTCACTTCCGCCTATCCGACATCGCTGCCGTTCGAGGTGTCGGTCTCAGCGGCCAGTCTCACTCACAGGCATCTATGGGAATCGCGACAGCCGATGCCGATGGTGATGGCGACACTGATTTTTTTGTGACTCACTTTGCGGACGACCACAACACCTTCTACGAACAGGTCGCGAGCGGAATTTGGAAAGACCAGTCCTACCTTAGCCAACTCGGGCAACCATCGATGAAGCTTCTCGGTTTTGGCACCGAGTGGGCAGACTTTGATAACAACGGGACACAAGAATTGGTAGTCGCCAATGGACATGTTGATAACGTTTACCGTTCCGACGTCGGCTTTCGAATGCCGGCACAGCTATTCTATCGACAGTCAGACGGAAAGTGGGTGGAACACGATCGTGCAGATCTCGGAGACTACTTCCGGAGAGACCACCTCGGACGGGCACTGGTCACCGGCGACATCGATCGCGATGGGAGAGTGGATCTTATCGTGACCCACCTTTACGAACCGTCGGTGCTGCTGATCAACCGCAGCGAACCCTCCGGGAATTCCATCGGAATCTTACTAAAATCGACCCAATCGCAACGAGACGCGATCGGAGCTTCCGTCAAAGCCCGAATCGGGAATCGCGATGCGACCTTTGCGTTGACCGCCGGTGATGGATACATGTGTTCGAACCAACGCAGGGTTTCGATTGGCATGGGCAGCCATCGCCAAGCACAGAATGTGATCGTCACATGGCCATCCGGCTTCTCACAGTCCTTTGGCAATCTCGAAGCCGGCCATGACTATTTGTTGGTCGAAGATAGCGACAGTGCATTTCAACTCGAAGGGCATCAGTGAAATCTCACACCCCAATCGCGATTCTGGCACTAACCCTTGCGTGCCTTGGCTGCCAACCAGGAGATTCGGAGACGACTGCACGAGAGCTCTTACGTCGACAACAAAGGCAAAACTCCCGAGAAGCGACCGTCAGTCGATCGCCAGAAAGCAAACTGGCGGAGGCAAATGTATTTTTTCAGCAGCGAAACTATGTCGAGGCATCACGAATCCTGCGTCCGCTGCTGATCGAAGAGCCGGATGCCGCCGACGTGCTCACCCTTGCGGCGAACTGCCTAGCCGCCGAAGGCGACATCGAAGCGGCCGAAGAACTGATCGACCGCATCTCGCCCGAAGCGACTCCGGAATTCATCCTCGCGATGGAAGCCTCCGCGGGTTGGTTGACCACCGACCGACAGTACGAAAAGGCTGAGCAGAGGCTGACGACAGCGCTCTCGTTAATCAAGGATGACTCGACCGAAACGATGGCCGAGCAGCGCACGAGACTGCAACATCGCATCGCCGCCCTGCTCAACAACCAAGGCAAACGCCAAGAAGCGGCTAATTACCTGCGACGATTAGCTGAGAGCGGTGACATTACAGAAAAGGAACTGTTTGCCCTCAATACGCTTAGCGATGCCTTTATCGATACGACCATGCCTAAGCCAGACGTCGGAAACGAGCTCACCCCCGCCGCCCTAGCGGTCGCCCGGCTTTACCGCGCTGACAGAAAGCTCGACGAGGCTCTGCGACTGGCAAGACGCCTGAACGCCGCCTTTCCGGACTCTGTCCCGATCGCCGCTTTCTATTGCCGTTTGCTCCTCGAGATGAACGAGGACGACACGCTTCGCAGCATACTGACTAAATCACCGAGAAACGCCACAGACCATCCCTCGTTTTGGTTTGTAACCGGCACGCTACTTCAACGTGACGAGCGGCATCAACGGGCAGCACGTTGCCTCGTCGAAGCGATCTCGTTAGACCCAACCGATCGAATGGCGTTCCTTGCGCTCTCCCGGTCACTCGAAAAACTCTCACTGCTCGATGAAGCCGTGTTGGCACACGAACGTTATCAATGGCTTTCAGAAGCGGCACACATCGTTGACCGAATCGGCAGACGTCCGGGGACTCAGGAAGAAATTGTACGGCTAGCGGAGTTGCTGCAAAAACTGGAGCGATTACCGGAGGCATCCGCATGGCTCAAGATCGATGCTACGCTGCGTCCCGGAGCCGTCAATTCGTCGCGGCGTCTCAACGTCGAGCAAGCAATCTCATCGACGCGGGATGCCGATGGCTGGCGAAACGCAAGTGGTTTGCTTAGGGGAGATCTCGGAAAATGGTCCCCACCCGATCCGCACGAACTCACCAGCTCACTCGCCCTAAAAGATACGAGCGATTGGCCTGACCACACCACCGAGACGCAACTGGGTCAATCCAAGCCTCCCATAGTACTCGACAATATTACAGATCAGGTGGGCTTGTCGTTTCAATATAACAATGGGGCCGATCCGAACTCGACATCTCATGCGCTACATCAGCTGACCGGCGGAGGCATTGCAGCGATTGACTACGACTTGGACGGTTTCCCTGATCTATATCTAGTCCAGGGCGGAGGCGATGCATTTGACACTAATGGATCCCAAGCGAACGTGCTGTTCCGAAATCTTGACGGAACTCGATGGCAGAATACCGGGCCCCGCACCGGACTCGGAGATCTCGGCTATGGCCAAGGCGCAACTGCGGTCGATATCAATCAAGATGGTTTCACTGATATCCTGGTCGCTAACATTGGTCCCAACGTCTACTACCAGAACAACGGGGACGGCACCTTCACATCTCGCCAACTCGGTAATGGGCAGATTTCGGATCGATGGACAAGCTCTATTATTTGCGGAGACCTGAGTGGTGACGGCTTGCCCGAACTGATCGAGATCAACTACGTCGACGACGATTCAGCACTCACCACCCAATGCACTCCCCAGCACGACATTTGTAACCCGAGTGCGTTTCGCCCCGCTTTGGACCGAGCCTGGCAAACCAACCCTGACGGTACCATCGAGCAGTGGAACGGTTGCCTGGGCATGCAAGACAGACCCAATTATGGGTTCGGGGGAATCATCACAAACTTCGACGGGCTCGCGGGCAATGACATCTTCATCGCCAATGACACCGAAGCCAATCATTTTTGGAGATCCGTGCCCCCAGATCATACGGTTGCCGGCAAAGAATTGCAGAGTAATGAACACAACTACCGACTCAACGAATGCGCCGCGATACTCGGATGCGCTTTCGGAGTTCTCGGGCAGCGAAACGGATGCATGGGAGTCGCCGCAGGTGACTTCGATCGCAATGGGTTGTTGGATCTCCATGTAACAAACTTTTGGAATCAATCTGCCGACCTTTATCTGCAGCAGCCTGGTAGCCAATTCATCAATGGTGCCGGCTCTGCCGGGATCTACGAACCTTCACGACTGACAGTCGGCTGGGGAACCCAAGCGGCCGACTTTGATCGGGACGGGCATCTCGACATAGCGGTTCTCAATGGAAACCTAGTCGACCACCGATGGAAAGGCCGCCCCTACCAAATGCTCCCCCAGTTATTTCGTGGCGGTTTCGGAAAGTTCAATATCGAAACTCCTCGTGATCCTTATTGGTCAACACCGGCCCTGGGGCGAATCATGGCCACCCTTGACTGGAACCGGGACGGCAAACTCGACTTAGTGGTCAATCACTTAGACCGCCCCGTCACCCTACTTGAGAACCGAACGACCGTAGGCAACGGTGTCCAATTTTGCTTAGTAGGCGTGCATTCCGAGCGAGACGCGATCGGGGCAACCCTAAAGATCCGATGCGCAGACGAAACATGGCATGGCTGGGTTACCGGAGGAGATGGAATGCTATGCACTAATCAAAAGATGGTGGAGTTTGGTATCGCAGAACATGCCTCGATCGATTCGCTAGAAATCACTTGGCCTACCGGTGACGTTCAGCAGATTGATGGCCTACCGGCCAACCGCTGCTTCACGGTGGTCGAAGGTCTTGGAGTCGTTTTGGAATCATCGTACGACTAAACACCGATTCGAATGCCGTGTCCCGAACGCATCCGCGGCGGCTCGGCATTGCCCAAATCCGACTCAAACCGGGTCTCGCGGCAAGCGTTGCTTGCGATGGGTTGACCAGGATCAGTTTCCCGAAAGCTTTTGACGTTGCTGAATTTCATCAACACCCTCGACAACAAAATAGCGTTGGCCGACATCGAGCTGTGTGAACCTTTGTGATTTCCCCGACGGCCAGTCGATCGTAAGTTCATCAACATGTTCAAATGCCCCGAGACCGAAATGCAGGACGGGCTCGTTGCTACACATGTAACCATCCCCAGCGGTTTGCCAAGCGTGCCATTGTTGAGTACCACAGCGCACGTGTGCCACCGCACCAATCGCATCTCGTTCGCTATCAACTCCGAAAAGCTCTAATTGCAACCACCGCTCGGCCGATGATTCATTCCGCAAGAGTGCCATCGGACGATCTAAATGGCTGCTCACCAAGTCTATTTTTCCATCTCGGTGAAGATCCAGTGTCGCTAACGTGCGACCGAGCTGTTCTTGCTGCCAGTAATGACCTATCTGTTTCGCTTCTTGCAGCGTGAATCCTGACGCGGCCCCGCAGAACAGCTGTGGCTTCATTCGAAATGGAATCCCTTCATCGGTGGCGTTGAAAACGTGACCACTAAGTGCCGCAAGATCCATCCAGCCGTCATTGTTAAAGTCGGCCGCTTGCGTACCAAACCCCAACACCGAAAAGGTTGGCTCGAAGAGCCCATACTTCACGGCCTCGTCGGCAAAGTACCCGGAGGACGTTTGCAAAAAAAGATTGACCGGCTCATGATGAAAATTCGTGACGAGCAGGTCGAGTGTCCCATCGCGATCCAAGTCCGCATGTGCGACTCCCATACATGCCTGGCTATCTCCCCCACGACCGATACTACATCCACGAAGGCTAGCAGATTCTGTCAGCTGATACGGCCCTAGTTCCTTTTTCGAGCTCGGCCCGCTGATCCAAAAGTGATTCAAATCCCCATCATTGGCGACGAAAAAGTCATTGCCATACTCGTTGTCAAAGTTTGCGATGACGAGGCCAAATCCATGCTGACGCGTCTCGTCGCCTCGTGGGAAACCTTCCCAAGGTAAGAATTGACCATCCCCCTGATTAAGAAAGACTTGATCCGCGGCCGCTAAGAAACGCTGGGGCTGACATTCCAGATAGCCTTCGTCACATCGTGCGTCAAAAGAGCGTTCATCATCGATATAGTTGACTTCGATGACTTCTGGCAGCATGTCACCGTTGATATCGGCGATGCCGACACACGAGGTCCAAGAGTCCGCAAGCGATTCCAGCGAGTCACTGACATCGACAAAGGTTCCGTCACCTTGATTTAGATAGACTTCGTTTCGACCGATATTGCCCACAACTAAATCTTGAAATCCATCTTGGTTTAAATCCCCCGCCGCAACGCCCTGGCCGAAGCCTTGAGAGTCAACCCCGGCCAGACGAGACACATCAACAAATTGCTCGTCAGCTTCGGACCGAAACAAACGGTTCGGTTGAGAGCCCTTGTCTTCCCGCGGATCATTCCCTGCGTTTGCGAAATACAGGTCATTGCATCCATCCAGGTCGAAATCCGAGACAGCGATCCCCCCACCATTGACCTGATACGGATAGAACCCTTTACCGTCTTTTGGAAAGCCACTTTGGAATGTCATGTCGATACCACACTGCTTTGCCACATCAGTGAAACGGAGCTTCTCTCGATTCTCCATGGGACTCGATGACTCAACTGGCAAGCGAAGTCCATTGACATCGGGCAGCTCGATCTCGCTAACACTAAAACCGATCAGCCGCGTTAGTCGAGCTTGGCGGATTTGATGTTCACTCCCGGCTCGTTCCCATTGCTCGATGGCTTCCGCGCGGAGGCGAATCTGTGGAATCCGTTCGCGAAGATCACCCATTTGCTGTGCGTCATAGATCAGCCATCCGACCGATTCCCACGGCCGCGCGAGTCGTCGCAATTGTTCAGCGATCCAGAGCTTCTCTTCATGCTTCGCGTCTTTAGCGATCCGAAAGATACGATCTAAAACCACAAGATTATCGCGGATATGCGCTACCTTGGAGTCATTCCCTTGCCTCGCTAAGACTTGCATCATTTGGCGCAGAGACTCTCGATCGGTTGGGTCAAGACGCACGGCCTCTCCGAAAGCCCGAATCGATGCATCCGCCTCACCTATGTGAACCAACCAATTCCCGATTGCGCTCCAGTACTCCGGATGGCCGGCGATACCTTCCGGGACTTGATTGAACCAATCGGGGAGCTCGTCAAAGCGTGCTGTCTCGGACAATACACGGCCATGAAATGCTGCCGCGGCGATACTCTGCGGAAACGCCGATCGAATCCTTTGAATCTGTTCGAGAATTTGATCCGGTGGCAAATTGAACTTGGTATAGCGTTCTCTCGCTTTCCCCAATTGAAGCAGCGTGACTTCGCCTTCCTTCTCGAATTCGTCAAATGAAGCCAAATAAAAAGGTCCCGAAAGGTCAACCAAACTCAGTATTTCGATCGGCGTGACCGCCCGTAACCGAATCAACTCACGGACGTATTGACTGGCTTCGTAACGACGTCCCTGCGCGTTCAGTAACTGAGCCAACAGTCGGTTGATTCCGACATTTTCGGGCTCCAGTCGCAACCCGTTACGCAAGTTCGCTTCGGCGGCCGAAAAATCTCCGACCTTGATACGCCAGTCGAAAGCATTCACCAAAATCTTTGGGGCGTTCACGGGATCGATCTCGGCCACTCTCTCCGCAAGTTCGGCAGCGCGTCCAAAGTTCGATTGGTTTGCAGAGAGCTCTACCGCCAATTGAAGTGCGAGAAGATCGCCCGGATCTTGAATGAGTGCTTGCTGAACTAACCGATCGGCTTCTCGCCAATTTCCGTTTTGGTGTTGATCAACGGCCTGCTCCGTCAAGGAGAGAGGAGACGCCCCGACACGCGCGCCCGAGGAGCCGCTTCTAGGATCGGCGGACTGATCGCCCCGCTCCGACATGCAGCCAGACAGAATCACCAGGCTGAAGCCAATCCATATTCCCCATCGATCAATGCCCCGAGAAACTCTGCAGTGAGAAACGATCAAAGTGAAATGACGGACCATGTTCAAGATCGCACCAGAGATATCAAGCGACTTAATTACCGGGAACTGAGTACCGGTGAAAGTAGAAACATAATGTCCGATCCTAACGCAAGAAAGAGTGTCGGATCTCTGACACTCGCCTCTGCATTCATCAACCTGGACGACAGAGCAACATGTTTTCCATGAATCGACCAGGGCATGCCACCTATCACTGGAGCTTTCATAAAGACGATCGTGCGATTTCGTCTTTCCTAACGGTACCCGACCCACCCAACATGGTTTACTTGTTTAACTAGATAGTACGAACCGACGTGACAGAAAAATAGTCACAGAGGATTCGGCAAACCCACCAGGCTAAAAGTCCGCCCGCCGTACGGATCTACCGTTCCAATACAGGTTCGGCACGACCAGTTATCGCCATTATGAAGTGTCGCGACAACGCTGAAGGCGTCGTATCAATGGAAATCGTTTTACACGCTTCAACAGGCGACATTGATGCCAACCCTAACCATAGGGCAGATAGTTAGTTAATGAACCAACTTACAGCATCTGCCACGATGGAGACCAAGAGAACGCACCGACCGCAAGAGCATTAGGCATAAGAAATTTTCCCAAGGCGACGAATCCATTTTCATGTTCGCGGAGAGACTCGGACGCGAGTCAATACTTAGCGTTGCAGCCCTCGATCAGTAAAGAACGCTGCAATCTGACTCGACGTCACTTTGCCCAAGATGAAGGCGATCCTCGCGAGATTGATGTTCGACCTTCCCGGAAGAAGAGTGATTAGAAACCCATGTCAGTCTCGAGTGAATTGGTCAACTCAAAACATCATGGTCTAGCCGAATCGAGATCGCCACGTTTGATAGATCGCCCTTAATATCCAATCAAAACAAATCACCAAGCTGATACTTGGCACCGTTTTCCCTTTGGTCCCGCAACATGAATAGATAGACCTCCAACAGACAACACCGAGTAGTTGAACACGAATGATTCGGCTTAAGTCTTTTCACTCTCCCACTGGGAGAGTGTTTTCCAGATCTTTAAACCCAAAGACTCGTGTTTACCTGCTTAAAAATACGTCATTGGCTTATTGCAAAAGCACAGAATCGTAAAACCGCATTCAGAGCCTTTCTGAATCTTGGGCCCGATGACATTTGATTCGACTGTGTTTGCCACCGGATTGGCTTGCAACTTAGTGGCGACACCTGAGCGTTTGGCATCCGATCTTCTCCAGCTAGACGGAGTAGCTGGCAAGATCGCGGTGCGACCGACTGCCGACAGAGAGATACGGCGGTTGCTTTATATTTGTTTAGTTTTTTACCAACGAAGTCAGAGGAATTTATGCGACACAGATATCACAGGAATCACAACAAGGCGTTCACATTAGTTGAATTACTTGTGGTGATTGCCATTATCGGAATTTTAGTGGGGCTATTGCTTCCCGCTGTTCAAGCCGCACGTGAAGCGGCTCGCCGCATGAGTTGCAGCAACAACTTCAAGCAAATCGGCCTAGCGCTACACAACTATCACTCGGCGTACAAGAACTTGCCGATGAACCGCGGTGGGACCTACCGGACCCATGTCCACGGCGACAACGGTGACTTTAACAACCGCCTGAGCCTAAGCTGGATGGTAGGCATCCTGCCATTTCTCGAACAACAAGGTCTCTGGGATCAGATCAGCAATCCTCTCGACTTGAATCGCGATGGGACGAAACGTACTGACGGAGGAGCCTTACCTTATCCTGCCATGGGTCCGGTCCCTTGGAACGATAACTATCAACCATGGTTGACACAGGTCCCTGCCTACCGGTGCCCCAGCGATTCGACCGTCGCTGCACCCTATCGTGTTGCGTTCACCAACTACTCCGCATGTGCGGGCGATGCCTATTTCGAACAACACCACGGTGGTGTAAATGACGAAGGGGTCGCTAGCAATAATGGAACCTGGGGTTCTGAAGCAGGAAGCCGCTGGGCACGGGGTGTGTTTCACAACCGACACTTCACCAAATTCCGCGACATCCGTGATGGTTTGTCGAACACCGTGATGTGTGGCGAAAATATCGTTGATGATCGTAAACGTCGCGTTGCAACGGTTCCTTACCGTGTTGCCGAAGCTGCGGACATGGCACAACCGCCAAACACGTGGGAACAGTACCTTGATCCTGAACGCCCGAATTACTGGGATCCTTCACTGACCAATGCAGACCCCGGGCTTGATGAAGCGGATCGTCACGGTCGTGGCCGCCGATGGCCCGATGGCCGCCCTCAATTTTCGCAGTTTAATACGATCCGCCCACCCAATAGCTACTGCGTCTACCGGGGTCACGGTGACTTCGGCTACGGCTCTGCCTCCAGCTTGCACCAAGGTGGAGTTCACATCCTGATGAGCGACGGCGCCGTAACCTTCATCACTGATAGCATCGACTCAGGTGACCAAAACCAAGTGCCTTACCATGATCTCGACCCGACCTACGGGACCGCCGGGGCCGGACGCGAAAGCCCCTACGGTGTCTGGGGTGCACTCGGAACGAAGGATTCTGGCGAGACAATCGAAGAAGCTATCGGTCAGTAACGACAGAATCCATTAAATTTAGAGCGATGTATCGAGAGGCTAGGTTCCTAGGAACCTAGCCTCTTTTCGTGCTCGCAAAAAGCATGAATTGCCCCCCACAGGAAACCTGCGATCCGGCAACATCACCGTAATCATCTGCGCGTCTTTAATACCATCGCAAATCAGTGATATGGTCACCGAGGGCCTCCGGTGGCGGTGGGTTTCCGGGATCTGGAGCGCGGTGGAGCTGCTTCACGACGCAACGTGCTTGCCTTCGTGATCGAGCTTCCTGGAGGTCAACCGGTAAACCGGGATAGGCTTGCCCATTGGGCTCCCACTGATGCAAACAGATCTCCCAATGCCGATCGTCAGGATGCGAAAGCACCAGGGTCAATGGATCTTGCGCCGGAAGTGTCGGATGCAATCCTTGCTGTGGACAAAAACTCCGATAACGCAATCCGACCAGCCTGCCATCCCCAACACGATCGTGAACGGCGCGCAGCGGAATTTCCCAATCGCCATAACGTAACGTCCAGTCGTCGAGCGATTCGGGGTTGTCATTGTTTCGCAACCGGACTTCGATTCGATGCGTGCTTGCATCGATCGTCCTTGAACCACCCCGCTGCATCGAGACGTCTCCGACGAGCGGCCAAAATTCCATCGCCCGTCGAAGCTCAACCTGGGTATTGCCAAGCTGAAACCGAGAGAGCAGCAGATCTTTGTCTCGCATCAGGTGCTCAACAATCGGCTCTCCCAAACCAAAACCCTCACGATTTAGGTCTTCAAGCACCTCACGCAAGTCAGCTTGCAAAAAGAACGGTAGCGAATAACGCTCGTGCAACTCGCCGCCCCAATCGACCAGCGGTTGATCGCAGTGATGGGCGGCCAACATGGCCACGATCGATCGGAGCAGCGCGGCAAGTGACGTCGTCGTTTCGGGAACCGGCCCCATTCGGAACGAACGAAACTCGACCAGCCCCAGTCGACCGCGGTTACCCAAGTACGGATTCCAAAGTTTTTCAATATTGATTTCCGCCCGATGCGTGTTTCCACCGGGGTCGGCGAGAAACGGTGCGAGCGCCCCCCAGATAGTCTCCGGTGCTGGGTTTCCAACTCGGCGAAGCAATTCGAGCGTCAAACGAAGCTCATTCATCGTCCCCCGCACCCCTTCATCGACCCGTGGTGCCTGACTGGCCGGACCGATCGACGCAAACGCGTGCAGGTAAGACAAGGATGGATGGCGATTGAAATAACGAACCAAGCTGGGCAGCATCCCTGGGATTCGCAGAAACGGACTGGCCTGAGGTGTGGGGCCTCCCAATGTGATCTGACCACCACCTCCGGAGTCACTCTCTTCGCCGTTGTACTGCAGCCGAAAAGAATCCAACCCCTCGGCGTTGGCTGCCTGCTGCAGCTGCGTGAGGTCTCGCCAAAGGTCGCTGATTTGATTTGCGGGTGCCATGTTGACCTCGATCACCGCGGGATCAGCCGTCACTGTCATCCACGCGATCGAATCGTCGATCGGTGGCGGAAACCCGGTCAACATCATCGCCGGGATCTCCAACTCATTGGCCGTCTCGCCAATCGTTTCCAACACCCTCGCGAACAACTCGATATCCGAGATCGCCGGCAACTCCACCTGCAGGGCGTCGCCGCTCGGGACACAGCAAATTAGATAGCTTCCGTCACGAGCAAGCTCGTCACAAACCTCAACACCTTCGACACGATCCTGCCCGAGCAACGCCCTGCCGAGGTCGGGACACTGCTTGATGTCTGTCGGAAGCGGAACATCGTCACAACGAAACACCAATCGACCTGCCTGAGGTTCCGGCAACACGCTGGCGGAGAGGCAACGTTGGTTGAGCCGATCGGCGAGCAGACGAGCGTATTGGACTGGGTCTAGCTTGACAGGGTCCGGTGATTCGCCTGCCCCGCTCGCGTTTTCCAGTGACCCGACTAACAACGGATCGGGCGGTCCTTTCCAAGTCGTGCGGCCTTGCCGATGGCTATAAAGGCCGTAGTTCCAACGTGGCAGATCCTCGTCTTCATACTGACGACCGACACATCGAAAGACGGCGGAGCCGGGCGAAGCAGATGCCAAGCGTGCGAAGACACGTTCGGCCCGCTCACGCTTGTCATCACCCAACGCGCAAAACAACCACTCGGGGGCCTCCGAAAAACGATCCGTGAACGTCGGCTCGGCACCGATCCAAATCGGCAACCCCAGTTGTGACACGGCCGCATCATGCGCTGAAAGGGCGCGCAGGAACCCATCATCTGATTCCATTCGACGTCTACCCGACGGATCTGTTGAAAGGATTGACGAATCAGGCCACCACGTTGTCGCGCCGCCTCCGGAGAAAGCGATGGCTGGGACGAAGCCTAATGTAGTGCAACAACCGGACAGTGCAACGACTGGCAATCGGCAATCAAACGACACAAAGATTCATCGCGGCCACATCGACTCTTCAACTCAACGTGACGCGGTCAGTTTTCCGGCCGATTGCCGCAATGCTTCCCGGGCGGCCTCGTTTTCCGGTAGCGGCGCGGATTCAAAGGCCGGCAACAAATGCTCCCAGACCAACGCCAGTTGCCCTTGCAGGTCTCGCGAGTTTGCGGTCATCACGACGACGGCATCAAACTTTGGCATGACAACACAGAATTGCCCGTCTTTTCCGTCGCCACGATAAACCCCGTGTCGACATCTCCAGAACTGAAAACCATAACCTTGTCGCCAATCGGGATTGCGGCCACTAGGAGCATCTGCATTCTCGGTTTGTTTGCTGGTCGCAAGCTTGATCCAATCGGCGGGAACGAGTTGCTTGCCGTTGTAACGCCCGCGCTGCAGATACAGTTGGCCGAACTTCGCGATGTCTTCCGTTTTTAAATACAGACCATAACCGCCGATCGAAATCCCCTGTGGGCTGGCATCCCAGGTTGGCTCGTCGATGCCGAGTGGTTCAAACAACCGTGGCATCAGGTAATCGCGAACGGTTTGTCCGGTCACTTTTTGCACGATTGCCGACTGCATATACGTCGCCGGTGTGTTGTAGAGAAACTTCGTCCCGGGTTGATTGGGGACCGGGGTTTCAAGAAACTTCTTAACCCAATGATCCTCTTCGGCCAGGCGTGGAAGTGGGTCATGCCCTGCCGTCATCGTCAACAGGTCACGGACTCGCATCGCCTTCAAATGGTCCGATGGGTTGGCCGGTGCCTCATCGGGAAAAAACTTTAATACTGGGTCATCAATATCGAGACGACCTTCTTCGGCCGCCAAACCGACAGCCGTCGATGTGAAACTCTTACTGAGCGACCAAAGTATATGCGGCTTGTCTGCCGCCTCGGGAGCCCACCAACACTCCGCAACCACCTTTCCATGCCGAACCAGCATGAAACTATGCATGCTATCGACTTCGGCATCGGCTGCTTTGATGAAGGAAGTGATCGCCGACGAAGCCACGCCTTGCGATTCCGGTGTCGCTCTGGGGAGGGCCGTGGACGGCGGAGACTCCGGGTTGGATCCTTCAGCCGCATCGACGACGGCGGCGGTCATCAATACAACAAACGCAACAACACTCTTGATGGGGACGGCGGGCAATCGCATGTCAGAGATTCTCGGGAGGAGACAAAAAGTCGACGGTCGTCATTGTAACGCGGCTGCGCAGCGTCGTTGGACAATACCACGAGTACGCCGCTGCGGTACGACCGTAGGACGAGCCGCACGGCGTCAGTCGCGAGTCTGGAAAGCTCGCTGACGTCTTCGGTACGAGATCGCCCCAGAGCCTTAAAACGCCCCGCAACACGTTGAAGCGTTGCGTCGAATCCGTTCACGCCGCACGTCCCTCGCCGAGACCAGATACAAAGCGGGCTCGCGGTAAGCGCCGCCGGCTGGCAAGTCGGCCTCGGTTAGTTTCGGAATCCAAGCCATCTTCGAACGTTTGGTGGCATTGACGATGCCCCGTTTTATCACGGAGCGCTCGATCGATGAACAGGAATGTACGTTAGCGAGCCGTCCGGCGGCGGATGCGTTTCTGGATCCAACAGGTGGGCTAGGATTTCAAGGCTATCGACCAGCCTTGGCCCTGGACGGTTGAAATATGCATTTCCGTCGACGACGTAAACTCGTCCGCTGCGGACACAGTTCAATTCGTTGTATCCCGAGTACGCGGCCAAAATGGGAAGGTCCTGTTGGGTTCGACGGATGTCAAAACCACAGCACGCGATCACCATGACCTCGGGATCGGCGTCGACAATCTCCTGCCAAGTGATGGTCTTGGAATGCTGCCCTTCGCTGCCGATCAGTTCGGTGCCGCCGGCCAAGCGAACCAACTCTGGTGACCAATGGCCACTGCTAAAGGGTGGATCGATCCATTCGAGCAAGACGACTCGAGGATGTTCCTGGCTCTCTTCCGAACGTTGGACGACTCGATCGACACGATCACGCAAATGTGAAACAACTCGAATTGCCTGATCGAGCACACCGGCTGCTTGCCCTACACGGCGGTGGCATTCGAACACGTCCTCCAAGCACGTCGGTTCGAGGTTGACCACCTGCGGTCGGCCGGGCAGGCTGCAAGCCGCCGCACTGACTTCGGCTTCTGCAACCGCACAGACATCGCAAAGCGCTTGGGTGACAATCAAATCGGGACGCAATTGTTGAAGTGTTGGCAAATCCAACGTATAGAGCGCGTTCCGCGTTTTCAGTTGCTCCCGGACGAGTGTATCAATTTCAGCACTCGATGCATCGTGCGGGATCAGTGCCTTAGTCACCTTGGGAAGCTTGCCCGCGAACGTCGGAAAGTCACATTCATGAGTCACGCCAACGAGCTGATCGCCAAGACCAAGCTCACAAACAATCTCTGTTGCACTGGGAAGAAGCGAAACGATACGCATCAACGGTTCTCCCCACGTCTGCTCTCAATTGCACGGCTTTCACGAGCCATTTCGACGAATGATTTCATGTAGTCAATGTCTTTGTCCTTCGTTCGCAAGCCAAGAAAAATCTGCTTGTCGACACCTTTTTCGCCAAGGCGAATCGGATGGATGGCGAAGCGATCTCGCCGTTGTTCAACCAGCCAACGAGGAAGTGCGGCAACGCCTCGGCCGCTGGCAACCATTTGCAACATGATGTCGGTGGTCTCGATCAACTTATGCCGTTTCGGGATCACACCTGCCGGCGTTAGGAATCGGCTGAAGACATCAAGTCGGTCGGTGGGGACCGGGTAGGTAATCAATGTCTGATCGGCCAATTGTTCTGGTTGGACGTATTTCTTTCGACGCAACGGATGGGCGTCATCGACGACCAAGACCTGTTCATAGTCAAAAACAGGTTCAAAGCTTAGTGCTTGTTTCTTAAGTGGATCCGGCGTGACCAATACGTCAATATCATGGGCGAGTAGCGCATCGATTCCGCCAAACTGAAACTTCTGAATTACGTCCAGATCAACTCCCGGCCAAGCCTGCAAGAATGGGGCGGCGATCTTTAGCAACCACTGATAACAAGGATGGCACTCCATCCCAATTCGCATGATCCCGCGTTCGCCTTGCGCAAACTGTTGAAGCTGCTGTTCCGCCCGCTCAAATTGGGGCAGCAATCGATTGGCCACTGCGGCCAGGTACTCACCGGCTTGGGTCAGACGCAGGGTGCGACCTTCTCGCGTCCAGATCTTTAATCCCAGGGCGTCTTCGAGCTTCCGAATCGAGTGGCTCAGCGCAGGCTGTGTGACGTACAGGAGGTCTGCCGCCGCGGTCAACGAGCCATGTTCGTTCACGGCACGGACGATCTCCAGGTGAGAGCGTTCAATCGTGGGCATCCTTCCGGCCTCAAGAGAGATAAACAGAATTCATGGTTCCGTGAAATATGATCATTTTTGTTCATGGATTCAAGCGGATATGTTTGCCCGGGAATCTTCCACCAGGCCTCTTTTCTATCCGCGATCGAAAGGAACGACAGAACACATGGTTAACGCGCACAATTTGGGTTTCCCACGTATCGGTGCCAAGCGAGAACTGAAATTTGCTCTAGAGAAATATTGGAAGGGACTCATCTCACAAGCTGAGCTAACTTTGATCGGCAATGAACTGCGTTGTCAAAACTGGGAAACTCAAGCAGGGTTGGACTGGGTGCCGGTCGGCGATTTTTCCTACTACGACCAGATGCTGGACATGAGCTTCACGCTTGGGAATCTTCCCGATCGCGTGCGTGATTACCATGGCAACGCACTGGACAACTATTTTCGTGTCGCCCGCGGACGTTCCGCACCATCGGCAACGGACGACCAGAATCCGGCAGGCGTTGCTGCCGGAGAAATGACGAAATGGTTTGACACGAACTATCACTACATCGTCCCCGAGTTTCAATCCGACACGACGTTTTCGTTGGATGCGTCGCGACTGATCGAACAAATTCGTGAGGCAAAGTTACAGGGGCAGAACGTCAAGCCGACGATCATTGGCCCGGTGACCTACTTAGCGCTCGGTAAGTCGAAGGATGCTTCTGACAAACGAGCATTGCTGCCGCAACTGGTCGAAGCCTATCGGCAATTGCTTGAGCGAATAGCTGCCGAAGGCGTCCAGTGGGTGCAGATCGATGAAGCCATTTTAGTGACGGAATTGGAGACGCCTTGGCAGGAGGCGTTTGAAGAGGCGTACCAGTCACTCTCGCAATGTCCTGTCAAGCTTCTATTGACGACTTACTTCGGTCCGCTGCTAGATAATTTGTCTCTGGTCACGAAGCTGCCGGTCGACGGCGTGCATTTAGACGCCGTCAATGCCCGCGAAGAAGTTGATGCATTGATCGAGTCGGCACCACAGGATCGCGTTATCTCACTCGGCGTTATCAATGGGCGTAACGTATGGAAGTCAGACTTGAATGCGACGTTGGATTGGCTCGAACCAATCGCGAACTCACTGGGGGATCGACTTTGGATCGCGCCTTCCTGTTCGTTACTTCATGTCCCCGTGGACCTTGATAGTGAAGCGAAGCTTGATCCCGAAATCAAGCAATGGCTTGCGTTCGCGAAACAAAAACTGGACGAACTGCGAGTCATCAAAATCGCACTGCGGTACGGGAGAGGAGCCGTCGGGGCCGACTTGGCTAACAACGCGATCGCGATCGAATCACGCCGGAATTCGCCACGGGTGAATCGTGCGGAAGTACAGGAATCGCTTTCCAAAATGAGCGAACAATGGGGAAATCGCCGAAGTGCATACGCCCAACGCGCGGAGACTCAGGCAGAGGTCCTGAACCTGCCAAAGTATCCGACGACAACGATTGGTTCGTTTCCTCAAATCGCGGAAATTCGTCGAACCAGAAGGCAGTACAAAGCCGGAGACATCGACGAGGCTGCTTATCGCACCGCAATGCAGAACGAGGTCGCCCGTTGTGTCCGGGAGCAGGAGTCGCTCGGCCTCGATGTATTGGTGCACGGCGAAGCCGAACGGAACGACATGGTTGAGTACTTTGGTGAGCAACTCGATGGCTTCGCCTTCAGCGAGTTCGGTTGGGTTCAGTCATACGGTTCGCGCTGTGTCAAACCACCGATTCTATTCGGCGACATCAGTCGCCCCAAGCCGATGACGGTCGAATGGATTTCGTACGCTCAATCCCTGACCGACAAGCCGGTCAAGGGCATGTTGACGGGACCGGTGACGATATTGAATTGGTCGTTCGTGCGCGACGATCAGCCACGATCCGTCTCGTGTCAACAGATTGCACTCGCGATCCGTGAAGAAGTACTCGATCTGGAAAAAGCCGGCATCAAAATCATCCAAATTGATGAGGCGGCGTTACGCGAGGGACTGCCACTACGTCGTTCACAATGGCAAAACTATCTCGATTGGGCCGTCTTATCATTTCGCATCGCGGCAAACGGTGTCGCCGATAGAACTCAGATCCATACCCATATGTGCTATTCGGAATTTAATGACATCATCCGATCGATCGCTCTCATGGATGCCGATGCGATCACCATCGAAACCTCTCGTTCCGACATGGAACTGCTCAAAGCATTTGAGGATTTCAACTATCCCAACGAAATCGGCCCCGGGGTCTACGATATACACTCACCCAACATTCCAACCGAAGAACAGATTGTCGATTTGCTAACGAAGGCCGGAGAGCGAATCCCTGCGGAACGATTGTGGGTCAACCCTGATTGTGGACTAAAGACACGACAGTGGGACGAGGTCATTCCGGCGCTGACCAACATGATTTCTGCCGCCCGAAAATTGCGTGGTGCTGAAGTCGCCGTTGCTTGTGGTAACGAATGACATCAGGTGGACGTGATGTGCGCCGCTGGCTAATCGGACCATCGATCAGAATGATCGGCGCAGTTCAATTCGAAGGATGTCACTATACCAATTGCTTTCTGTCAGTACGGTTCCATAGCCGACATACAAACTGGTCGGCGAGACGCCGTCGTAGCAATTAGATTTGATCGAAAAGCGGGAGCCAATTTTGAAGTTAACGATCGCGTCGTTAATGGCAGAGTTGCGCTGTCCGGTTGAATCGCTGCGTAGACCGCTAAAGACGTGCCAGCCGACGATTTCCGCAACAGGTGTCACGTCAAACCGGGAACCCTCGTGAACTTTGTAGCCGGCGCCCAATCCGTATCGAAGCACTTCGCCGGAAAAATTTCGACGCTCGTTTGTTCCGCCCACCGGCGGCGCCAGCGAACCACCGATGGGGATCCAGTACCGGAGTTCTGATTCAATGGTCAGACTGTGATTGGGCCGATGCAGGCTCAGCAATCCGGGTTCGAGGCTGACATGATCGGTGCTCAAACTTTTACTCGCGTCGCCGGTCGGAAAGTAGCCACGTAACTGTGCGGTCAGGAGGGTGGATTCGCTTTCGAGTAACGAAGCCTTTAAGCCGGCTTGGATATCGTACAGGTCTCCGGCGTTATCATTGGCGACCGGGTCGATCCATCGGATCGGGATCTCGGCGAACAACGAAAAATTCTCCCAACGATGCCACTCAAGATATGTCGCCAGTTCTTGATGGTTGTCGATACCGCGTTCGAGTTCCGGTGCACCGTCAACACCGTACTGGGCGTAGAAGAACTCTGCCCGATCGGCGAAGCGACTGGAATACGCAGCGTCAAAACGGACCCGGGCCTGGGTTCCCAAGACGGCGGAATCGATGTAGCCGACACCGCTATCACCGACCACGATCTGTCCCTGAATCGGCTGGCTTGCGACAAGCGATCCAAAAAACGCGATACTAAACGCCATCCAAGCGACACGTTGACTTACTTGATGACGCATGTCTTTTGAAGTGGCGTTGAACGACGAAGTGACATTTGCCCGCACAGGTCTCGGGTGGAATCGCGTTCAAGACACTTTATGTTCCCACCAGCGGGACAGTGTCGAGGAAAAACGCAAGTCCTGAGTACTTCCCCAAAACATCTGCAACCGAGACGACAGATGTGTTACTCGACGGACAATCGAGTACACAGTCTTGTTATCGGCATCATTGCGTCAATCGTTCAGCCTTTCCGAGACTGACTTTTCGAAGCCCAAGTGTTGCTCCAGAAATTCCTGGATCTCCGGATTCTTGGGTTGCCGAAGAAGTGCGGCTCGCTGACTGGCGATCGCTTGATCGACGAACTCCTTAGCGGTCTCCCAGTCACCTTGTTGTGAATGCAAGAACCCGATTCCGCCTAGCAATCGTCCTCGTAGACTATGAACGCGTGCTTCGGTCTCGGTAAATTCGGGAAACTCGTCGGTCATGATTTTCAGCCGATCGATCGCCGTTTGAAACCGAGACATCGACTGCTGCCGACGCCCGAGCATTGCGAGAGCTCCGGCAGCACTGTTCGCCGCATTCGCAGACTCATAGTGGTAAATCGGTATTCCGGGAAATTCGTCGATCAGCTTGGCGAACCGATCCGACGCGTCGTTTGCATACGTGAGCGCAAGTTCTTTTTCACTATCAGATTCGGTAAGCAGTAAGTTCCCCAGATCGACCTCGGCGACAGCCAATCGAAATTGGCGGTCTCGATTGTCGGGCTGAAGGGTAAGTGTACTCTCCAGGTTTTTGATCGCCCGCATGTAAGACCGACGCGCGTCCTTGACTCGATCGGGGAGCTTTCGAAGTAGAACCCCCAGGTTGATCTGAGACCGCGCCAGGTCGGCCAGAAAACTTGATCGATCCTCAACCTGAATCGATCCGTCTTCGGCCAGCTCTTTCAAAAGCTCGATTGCCGCATTGAAATTGACTTCGGCAAGGGAAAATTCACCGGTTTGCGTGAGGAGTAGACCAAGGTTATTGAGCGTTCGGCTGCGTTCTAACTTGTAGTCGGTATTGGCCGGAAATTGCCGGTGAAGCTTGGTTTGTAACGCAAGCCCAAGATCAAAGTGCTTGCGGGCGTCATCGGCGGCCGTGATGCGGAGTGTTTCTCCCAGCATGGTGTGAGATCGTGCCCATTGGGCCTTTAATTCAATGTCACCGGGAGACTCATCGATCAACGATTCGAGTACTTCGATGGTGTCAGCAAACGCATTTTCGGCTTGTTGAGTTTCACCTAGTAAACTGTGCAGGAGCGCGATCCGGTATCGCGTCCGGGCATACTGACTCCACAGTTGTGGATTGCTGGGCCGCGATTGTGACAAACGTTTGTAAAGTGACAGGGCACGCAAAAGCAGATCACGACGCGCCGTTTGCATTTGTGGGACGTGCTCGAGCGAGTCGCTGGCATAGCTGGTGACCATGTCATGGATCACGTTGAGTGATACCGAAAAGAACTCTTCTGCTTCCGCACGAGCTTCGCTTTCGCGTCGAACGTGTTGCCGAAGGCGCATCGATGACAACAGCGAGATCGTTGCGACCAAAATGAGGAGCAACGCGATACCGCTTGCCAGCGATGCTACGACCGGATTCCTGCGGCACCAACGAATCGACCTTTCGATCCGTCCGACCGGTCGGGCAAGAATCGGTTCACCCCGCAAATAGCGGTTTAAATCGTCTGCCAAGTCGGCGGCGGATGGGTACCGTTTGGAAGGTTCTTTTGAAAGCGCCTTAAGCGTGATCGTTTGCAGGTCGGCATCGATGGCTCGGTTTAACTCGCGCGGTTCGACGGGATCTTCGTCGATGACTTGACGCAGTGTTTCGATCGCAGATGCAGATCGAAAGGGCGGCCGACCGGTGAGACAAAAATACAAGGTCGCCCCAAGACTATAGATGTCACTTGACTTTGTGCACCGCGACGCGTCCTGGGCTTGCTCGGGCGACATGAATGATGGCGACCCCATGACCTCGCCCGTATGCGTGCTGCTGGCGATCCCTTCGTCCGTCGCCTTTGCCAAACCAAAGTCGGCGACATAGGGCCGTTCAGAAAAATCGGCAGCTCGGTCGACACCTCGGCGGTCGGTTGGGCTTCTTGCTACGGAATCTCGACCGTGCAGGCCTGGATCGAATGTGTTTGAAGATACAACCGTAGCAGCATCTGAAAACGACGATTCTCGGCTTTCGCGTAGCAGGATGTTTTGAGGTTTCAGGTCGCGGTGCAAAATTCCATTTTGATGGGCATGATCGACCGCAAAAGCGACTTTGGCCATCAACGCGGCCACTCGCCGGTTTTCGATCGGGCTCTTTTGAACGACCGACGAAAGGCTGGGGCCATCGATGAATTGCATCGAAAAATACAACGTGCCGTCGACTTCGCCGACGTCATAAATCGTCACAACATGATCATGGTCCAAACGCGCCGCCGCTTGGGCTTCGGCTCGGAACCGTTTCTTCCACGTCTCGGCACGCTCCGGTGTCAATATCGAAAGCTGATCGGGGCGGATTAGTTTCAACGCCACGATACGGTTCGCACTTTTTTGGCGAGCCTTAAAGACGAGCCCCATACCGCCGGCACCGATTTGACGTAGCAACTCGTAGTCACCGAACTCGCCGACAAACGCATCGCCCTTGGGTTTGCTCTTTGCAGCTCCGACGGTCGGTCTTGAGCTCATGTCTTGAGTTTGGGCCAACGTCGGTTCGTCGTAGCAGTCGGCCTGAAATCGATCAGGCTTCGTTTGCTCGGCGAGCGGGTCGAGATCGAAACTGAGGTCTTTGCCGAACGCGTCGGTCGGCCAAGCGAGGTCGACGTCGCCTAACAATGTTTCCAATCGATCGTCCTCGGCGACACCAACGTCGGCTAATCTTTCGAGACGCTCTTGGCATGCCTCACACTCGCCGACATGCTCGATCAATTCATCGCTCGGATCGTCGCACGCTGGGTCACGGTTGCCGCCGAGCAGCAATCGCAGCGAATCTTCGTTGGGGCAGTCGGCCATCATCGGCGAGGCGGCAAGAGTTCGGCTTGTTCCAGGATCGCGACCTCCTCCTGCAGCATCTTCTTGACTTTGCTTTTCGCCACCCAGATGGCACCGACTTTCATTTCTAAGAGTTCGGCAACCTGTTCGCCGGATCGTCCATTGCGTGTGAGCTCTTCGAACGCCTGCCATGTTTTCGGCTGGACGCGATCGCGGACCCGCAGCATTGCTTTTTCCAGCAGTTCGCGTTTCCACTCAGCCTCTAATTGCTCGGCGAATTGATCGCCATCGCCATGCTGTTCGAGTAACTGATGGACAACGGTGTCACCGGTTGCGATGGCTTGACGCTGCCTCTTGGTTAGCAGGTCTGCCCAAGCACGCCGGGCAATGGTGCGCAAAAAACCACGAAAACTGAGCTGGGTGTCGTACTCAAATGAGGCTGCTTGCCGCGAAAAAGCCAGCAGGACTTCTTGGACAACGTCATCGGCATCGGAACATTGCATCCCCCACCGACGGCACCAGGCGGAAACCAATGGGGCGTATCGGGCTTCGAATCGACGCCATGCCGCGGAATCTTCGGGCCTTGACCGCAGTTGCCCGAGAAGCGTTGCACTGGTGGAAAGGTCGAATTCTTCGCTCACGTCAGCCGTCCGGAAACGAATTTTAAAAAAACGAGAGAATCGCCATTAGGTTTCGGAAATCTCCCGGAAGTACCTGTCAAGAAGACCGCCGGCACCCGGACTCAGTATAGGAAACCGGTGCCAAATAGCCAGACGAGCACTGCGTTCGTGAATCTGCACTGCGTTGGTACAACACCGAAATGCCGATTCATCGCTCTGGTGCGGTCGTCCATAAAATCGTCCCTCGTCCACAACATAATCGAGATCGCCATGTTATCGCGTAACGAATTCGTCCGACAATTCACCGACAGACTGAAAACCGATTACCGACGCCACAACGCATGGTTTGCTAACTTCGAAGATTGGACCCAAGAAGAAATACTAACGACGTTGATCAATGCGGCGTACAAGCTTTACGCCGCGACCGCATCAAACGCTCTCGAGCTGACTCTTTTGGGTGGAACCGAAATCCGAACCGATTCGCAATTGGTTCGATCGTTTGGTGTCACCGCCGCCAACGGAATCCAAGACGAGGCGACACGAAAAATCGTCAGGCAAGAATTCTTGCGTCGTGATGCCGCCGCAAAGCAACGCTATCTTCTGTCTCGAAATAGACGAGTACGAGCGACACCCGTGACCAAGATCGGTAGCATCCTGAGTGAAAAAAAATGGAGCCCGATTTTAAACGACACCTTGATCATCGGAGCTGCGACCTTCGGTCAGGTCTTTAAACTCGCACTCACCCAAAACGAACGCGCCGATTGGGAGGCACGGCATGGAAAAAAGGTGACCCGTTATGCCGTGCTGCGTTCGCAATTCGACATCGATGAATGCAAGCAGGCTTGGAAAGAGTTCTTTCAAATGAACACCGGGATGTTCTTCAATGATGATGATGGAAATCCGCGGGTTTTCGCGCGAGAGCTGATCGGGCTGTGTGCATTTGGGTACCGGCCAGAGTTTTCATGGCACCAGCTAGGGTTCTATCGCCAAAAAACCGGGAAGCGTATCACGCCGACGTTTCGTCGCTACGTCGATGCCTTGGCCGAAGTCAACTTTCAAGAGCGGGATCGGGACGCGATCATGGAAAAGTTGGGCGACTTCTTGTTCGGTGACAGAAAAGCGATCGCGTTTCGCACCGGGATGGTACGAGCCGGCGACTTGGTCAGCTAAGACGCGGCAAGGATCTGTGCGGACATTCGTCGCCTCCCAGCGGCAGGTAGTCCTTCTTGGTCGCGTCTAATTCGTGAACCCTCGATGAAGGATGACGCTTTGGGCTACCTGTGACCCTCTGCCAAAGTAGACTGCCAGCTCAACATTGACTCATGAACTGATTGTGGTATTGCGAGGGGAAGGGGATGCGTTCAAAGAACTCGAAGAATGCCGGCGCCGGCAAAGAACTGACTCGACGGGAAGCTCTTGTGGTCGGGGCCGCGGCGACACCGCTGTTGGCAACCCGGCCCCGGCAAGCCGTTGCCGCCGAATCCGAAGGAAACCCAGTGGGTCCCATTTTGGGGCACGTCGATCACGAGACGGCGATCATCTGGTATCGGCCAATTTCGGATGGTGAGTTCGTTGCAACGCTTACAAACACTCAATCAAAAGCAAGCGTTTCGGCGAAGGCAAACGCGTTGCCTGAAAATGACCACTGCGTCACATGGCAATTCGATGGTTTGGAAGCCGATGCCGAATACACATACTCGATCACTCAAAAGGGGCAAGCGGTCGCGCGGGCGAAGCATCAGCGTATTCATACCGCACCGCAACCGAAGCACCCATCGCGGACCGTTCTCGCCATGGGGTCCTGTGCTTCGAGCACGGACTTTTTTGATGTCTGGACTCAGATTGCGGCGAACGACATCGATGGTCTGATGCTGTTGGGGGATACACCCTACATTGACAACAAAACTCTATCGGTCAATCGATTGCGGCATCGCGAATTTTTATCGATCCCGACTCTTGCGATGATCGGGGCATCGACGCCAATTTGGGGCACGTGGGATGACCATGATTTCGGTGGCAACGACACCGATGGGACGATTGCCGCGAAGCACCTGATCCGCCAAGCATTCACCGAGTATCGGGCTCAGAAGCAATTTGGCGATGGCGAGCATGGCGTCTATACCAAGTTTCGCCGTGGTCCCGTCGAAGTGTTCATGATTGACCCACGATATTTTTCACAAACAGAACCCAGCCCCGTTGATCCCGATAAACCAACCTGTCTTGGCAAACAGCAATGGCAGTGGCTCTGCGAAGGCTTAAAGTCGTCGACGGCTCCGTTCAAGTTGCTTGCGACCGGAATGATCTGGGACGACAAACGAAACAGCGAAAAGGACGATTGGCAAACGTATGCACACGAACGAGAAGCCATCTTCGACTTCATCGGAGAGCATCGCATCGGTGGTGTGGTCTTGATCGGAGGCGATATCCATGTATCGCGTCACCTCAAGTATCCGATGAAAGATCGAATCGGATACGATTTGCACCAGTTCATCATCAGTCCATTGCACGATCGAGTCATCCCGTCACTGAATGTCGAGCACCCAGATCTTCTCTGGGGCGAACCACTCAAGAACATGTTTTTGACAGTGGCCGTCGACGCGACCGGCGATCGGCCCACGCTCGAAGCGAAATGGATCGACCGTCTGGGAAAGCTGCATCACAGCGTTCGTATCGAGCTTGATTCGTAGTTTTGGTTACGCACGGGGGCAAACCAATCACTCGACCAAGCGATTGTGTGTAGAAAATTGAGCGGAGATTTCAATCAGTGCGTCTCCTGTCGAAATTGACTGCGACGACGTCAGACAGTTCGCAAACTTTGGCATGCCTGCTGAACAAGAGGAGACGACCAACACACCACCATCACCCCCCGTCTATTGGGGAGATTTGATTTCGACGCCTTTGAAAACTCTCGGATGGCAATACACTCTAGTGCCAGATAAACCGACGAGCTTTTAACGGAAACTACATGACGCTCCTGCTAACCGTTCAATCTTGGATGTTGGGGTTCGTCATGTTGGGGTTGCGTTTGACGTGCCGTGTGAAAGTACACAACGATCCACGCGGACAATTGCGAGAGCGTGGCCAGGCATACGCCTTTTCAATTCTTCATGCCCACTCGGTCGCGGCTGCGATCAATCGCGAGCCTCGTACCGCGGCGATGGTGTCTCAGTCCGAGGATGGGCAATTGCTGATCCCCGCATATCGCCTGTTGCGGATCAAAGCGATTCGTGGCTCAAGCCAACGGACCGGTCGCCGAAAAGGCGGCCGGGAGGCACTCGATCAGTTGGTCAAATATGTCGCGATCGACTCACCCGTTGTTCTGGCCGTCGACGGCCCACGCGGGCCACGTAACCACGTCCGTAAAGGCATCACCGTGTTGTCTAGGCAATCGGGGGCGGCGGTCGTCAATGTGGCAATGGTACCAAGGAAGCGAATCGTATTAGCTGGCACCTGGGATCGAATGCAAATCCCATGGCCGTTCAGCTGTGTGGATGCCTACTTCGGCGAGCCCTTGATCCCCGACGAGAACGAATCAATCGAGGACTACCGGGTTCGAATTCAAGATTCACTCAACCAGCTCGAAGCTAAGTATGACCCCGTTGAATGCAAGGCAGCAGGCGACAAAGCCGCGGCTCGCGAAACCAGGGCGTAACTAGCTGTGGCGATTCGCATTTCGCAATGCGAATCAATTACCGACGAACGATTCAGCCCTCGCAGCGGGCTGTAGCTGCTTGTCGCTGACCCACTGTGGGGCGATCGATCCGATGATCATGCCAAGCACGCTGGCTGCCAATCCACACAACTGCGAAGGGACGATGAATTCGTCGCCGAAACCAAAGCACATCACAGCCCAAACCATGACGCCAAGCACGATCGCCATCAGTGCGCCTTGCGTCGTCGCCTGCTTCCAGTAGATTCCAAATACGAGCGGGACGAGTGCCCCGGCAAGCACGATGCTGTAGGCCGCTTGCACCATTTCGTACATCGTTTTGCTGCTGGCAATTGCCTGCACCGTCACAATGATAGCGAACAGCACCACCACAATTCGCAACGATAACAGAATGGATTTTTCCGACAGCTTCCTCCGCGAGGATCGCAAAACATTTTCGACGAGCAAGTTCGCGGGTGCCAGCAACGTACCGCTGGCCGTCGAGAGGATCGCTGATACCAGAGCCCCCATGAAGATCGCCTGAGCCCAGAACGGCATCGTCGTCAGTACCAGATCTGGCAGCGTCCGTTGGATCTCACGTTCGTCGTCGCTTGCAAAACGCTCCATGAACGCAGGATCGATCACGGTCGCGGCGTATGCGATAAACATCGGCACGAAGGCGAAGACAAAGTAGAACGAGCCCCCCAACAACGTGCCGCGCACCGCCGTCCGTTCGTCCTTAGCACTGGTGACGCGTTGAAAGACATCTTGTTGCGGGATCGAGCCAAGTGCCGCCGTCAAAAAGCCAGCGACATAGGCGAACCACTCGCGAGTACCGCCTTGTGGGAACAGTTGCAGCTTACCAGCGTGACGCGCGGATTCGAAAACCGGTGTGAAACCGCCTGCCAAATTAGCGACCAGGAATGCGACGATCAGCAAGCCGATGACGATCACAACGGTTTGGATCATGTCCGTTAGCGCAACCGACCACATCCCACCGAGTGCCGTGTAGATCACCACAACGACCGCCCCCACCACGATGCCAACTTTCAGTGTCATCCAAGTCGCACCGGCGGATTTTCCGAGCACTGAAAGCACCAATCCGAACGCCGTGAACTGCGCCGCCGCCCACCCCAGATAGGAAAATGCGATCACCGCAGAGGTCAGAATTTCGACCCGCTTGCCATAGCGCAAGCGGTAGTAATCACCGATCGTCAGCAAGTTCAGACGGTAAAAATACTTGGCAAACAGAATCGCGACCAGTACTAAGCAAACTGAAAATCCGAACGGATCTCCCGGGATCGCCGAGAGACCCTCATTCGCGAAAGTCGCCGAAACCGACAACACGGTTTCCGCGCCAAACCAAGTCGCAAACACGCAGGTGAAATTCATGTAAAGCGGTAGGGATCTACCGGCGATCATGAAGTCCTTGGAATCTCCCACCAACCGAGAGGCATACAAACCGATCCCGATGGTCAGTGCAAGATAAAGCAGTACTGCGATAGTGAGCATTAAACCCTATGACGTTGACGAATTATGACGAGTGACGTCAATCGATTTGGATCGTGCGGGCGACCGGCAACCCGTTAAAGGGGCTGGCGCTGGCACCTGCGTATGCCCCCATTGAGGGCACAAGCAATAGTTCACCGACTTCGAGAACCGGGAGGTATTGGTCACGGCTAACCACATCGCTGGAATCGCAAGTCGGTCCGGCAATGACACAGGCTTCGGCACCGCGATCCCATGCGTTTTCGACAATCAGTGGAAAGTCTGCGTGGTCGAATACCTTGCCCGAGAAGCTACCGTACAACCCGTCGTCGATGATGTACCAAGGCGTTCCCCATCGAGTACTTTTGCCGATCACGCGGGTGATTAACGTGGTGCACTCGGCACTCAAGCCACGACCAGGTTCGGCGATCAACCGAATCGGTAGGTCGCCAAATGATTCGCGCAAGCCTTCGGAAACGACGAAGCCGAACGAGTCCATCGTGGGTGCGTTTTCCAAGTAGGGAGCCGGGAAACCGCCACCGATGTCCAGGATTTCCAAACCGAAGCCCAGTTCAGCAGCCTGATCCCAGAACCCACGGACCGATCGTAGGACTGACCGGTAGTCTTCGGGGTCGATGCATTGGCTGCCGACATGAAACGAAAACCCACGCACATTCAATCCCAACTGGCGGGCGCACTGCAGGATTTCAAGGGCGTCTTCGAGTGGTGCACCGAATTTAGACGACAGGTTGATCATGCTCGAGTTCCCCGAAACGGCCAGTCGCATCAGCAGCGAGGCATCGGGGGCCAGTCGGGCGATCTTTTCGGCCTCGAAAGAGTTGTCAAACACAAACCAACGGACGCCCGCGTCGTAGCAACGCAACAGGTTTCGGTCGGTCTTACAGGGATGGGTGTGCAGCATTCGGTCTGGGGTGAAACCGGCCGCCAACGCGGCGTCCAGTTCGCCCTCGGAGCAAATATCGACGAAGGCGTTTTCGGCGCACAGCGTCGAAAGAATGTTCAAGTCGCAATTTGATTTTGCGGCGTAGTACAAGTCTACGCCTGGCAACGCTTGACGCATCGCATGATAGGTGTCGATCAGTTTGGATTTAGAGACGACCAGAAGTGGTGTCCCGTACTCGAAAGCGAGTTGTCGAGCCAAGTCAAAATCAAGAACCGCACGAGCTTCACGAACGAATGCGGTGCGCGCAACACCCTGTAGTTGGATCAAGGGGGATCCTCTCCATTGTTGGTAAAAGAAACGACAAACAAAGCAGCCTCGAGGGCTGTTGGCCGACCTTTCTTAAGCTGTCATCTGACCGCAATCATGCAGCGACAACGCGTTGACCTTGGGGGATCTAAAGAGCCTTACGGTATGGCGACGTACCGGCATTGGTGTGGGCTGATCTCGCTACGGACCGTCCTGCCTCGGCTGTGCCGCTACCATCGAGAGTTGGCGTCACAAACCGCGATTGAAAACCAGTGTCAGTCTTCGACTTTTGGGGTGCTGTTGCAACATCATTTTTCAAAAATGGAGCAACAACTCACTCGCCCGAAAGACTGGCACGCCGAGCCGGCAAAATGTCATTTTGCCTCGCGCGGTATTCAAGCAACAAAACCAAAATCGTCAAGCGGTTACCGCCCCAAAAAACCAACTTTCCCCAAAAAGGTGTCAGGACTCTTTTTTGACCCAAAAAGCTAATTGGGGCAGCAGAAGACGACTCCCAATCCGAGGCGAGTCGTCAACTGACGCCCCCGCCCGTCCGTATTGTTCAAGTGCGTGTCGGCCCTAAAAAAAGCTCTGACACCTCGCGCCCTGGCCGGCGAAAGAACGTGACTGGTTTTGTTGCAGGCCATCAGACCTAGCCAATCACTTTCCTTGCCACAGTCGACGACATGCATCACGAGCAACCCGAACGACCACAACCGACAACGACACCACCTTCGATCATGTTGCCTCTTGTTGTGGTTGTCGTCGCGACATTGGTAACGCAGCTCTGCAGTTTGGCCTGCACCTACGACGGTCGTTTCCTGACGGTACTAGTTCCGAGTGCTTTGGTGTTGAGTTTGATCACAGTACCGTTGGCAATCACGGGGCTTTCCCTCGGGCAGCGTATCGGCCTTGGCGCGCCACTGCTAACAAGCCTTCTCAACCGAGACCCCGGATCAGGAAGGTGGCTCGTCACGGATGCCAAACTATCGATTTCACTCGGGCTTAGTCTCGGTACCCTGTTGCTGTTGCTTCGCTATTTTGCATTACCATTTTTGCCGCCAGAGCTACCGGCATTGGGACATCGCGGTGTGCTAGGTGGGCTTTTCGTATCGATCGGCGCGGCGGTCGCGGAGGAGGTCTGGCTGCGTCTCGGTGTGTTGACGATTCTCGCTTGGGGCTTCCTGTGGGTCATTGGCAGCCGAGAAGTATCGCAGTCCGTCGGATGGGTGTCAGTCGTGATTTCTGCGATCGCGTTCGCGGCCATCCACCTACCTCAGTTGGCTTCCCACGGTGCGGCCAATGGCATTGGAATCATGGCAACGATGGCGGGCAACACAGTCGTGGGTATCCTGTTTGGTTACCTGTATTGGCGGCGGAGCCTGCTCGCCGCAGTCTTAGCGCATTTTGCTGTCGACATTGTCCTGCATGTCGTATCCGCATTGATGGCTTAAGCCCGGAAGACAATCGCCGCACACTTGAGTCGTCCAAAGCGGCCTCAAAGATTAGCGAAAGCGACAAGGGATAGGAGAAACGGTGCCGATCGTTTTCCACCGTGAACTGTTCCATCAACATCCCGCTGGGCAGCAAAAGAGTCCGCGTACCTTTTTTGCGATGAATTCTATCTAGAGCTGGGACCGGCTTTCTCGTCCGCGTCTGGTCTTTCCTCGAATCCCACTGATGCTTGGCCAGTTGTTTGCATGCGAGAACTCGCACGCCGCATCATGAATAACCAGGTGCAGCTCCGTGGCGACTTTGGCGTTCTCTCCAACGAAGATCCGCCAAAATCATTTTGCGAACAAACACGATTCGCCGGCTGGTTATTTGCCGCCCCCCAAAACGAACAGCATCGTTGCGTTTTGTCGAATGGCACTACGGTGAAGCTCTACCAGTTGTTTCCTCTCTACGCTGAGGAGATAATTCTCCAACGAGACAAAGGCTTTGCTGCTTTGATAGAGCAAGTTGAAAAACACGGGCTCCCGAACGGAGTTGAGGAAGGGCGCGCTCCGCTCGTGTCATTTTGATCTCTCCAATGACTTATTGCTTGACCTTCACTATCTAGAATATTGCTCGCATGCCACAAGAACTTTTTTCGCTTAAGTTTGAATACGATGATCCCCGGTTTTCGCAGTTCAGCTTTCCGGAAGATGCGCCATCGTATTTTGGCAACCCGCATCTGTCCAAAGATTTTGACAGTGACAACGCCGGCAAGCTGGATTGGAATCCGCATAAGCTCGCTGATGTGTGGGAACCGCAAAAGGTGATCGGCGATGTTGCTGGATTTTGCGATTACCCAACCGTCGACAACAAGCCGGCTTTCAGTGCCCGCGCGGTTGCAGTGCTGAGAGATCTGCTCGAACCGTGCGGAGAGCTGCTGCCTTTGTTGACTCCAATCGGCGAGTACTTTGCCTTCAACATTCAGGTTGTGTCCGATGCACTTGATCGAGAGCGTTCCAACGCTAGTTTGGGCGATCCTGGCAGCAGCAAAGAAACCGCGTTTGGAATCAAACACTTCATATTTAACGAGTCACTACTCGGTGATCACGCGATCTTCCGAGTCCGCGAGTATCCCCCCATGGTCGTAGTGAGCGATCAATTTAAGACTCGTGCCGAAGACGCAGGTTTGAATGGCCTGCACTTCGCCAAGATTTGGCCCTACGCTGCCGACGAGTCTTGGGATGACATCGATCGCCAACTGAGCCGGAAGCGAAAACGAGAGGGAAAACTAGCGGAACTTCGTGGCCAGAGTGTCGAAATCAAGCTGACAATCAGTGACGAGCCGAAAGATTACGACGAACCGACTGAAGAGCAGTATCGCAACGCGTTTGCTCTCGCTGACAAGATCAAGTCAGCATTCTCCAAGCTCGGTGCGGACACCGGCGGCTTCATGGGTACCGTTTCATCAGTTGATCCCGGCGAGCAAGGTTTCTCGATCAACATCGTGTGCCCGGATGCACAAGAAGCGTTTCAGGTTTGCGAGCCGATTTTGCGATCCACTAAGTGGCCATTTCCGATGGATGTCATCATCGTCCCTGGTAATCCCTACGATCGAAAGGTCAAACCGCAGATCATTGAGATCGTCTAGATCGCACACGCAAGTTGGGTTGAAACATGAAGTTCTGGATGAGCGGTGAGTGTGATGCCAAGGTCTACGATGATTATCGAATCGTGTGGGCACAGATTGAGAAGGACGTGAATCGCATCTTGAAGTCCAACGACTATGGATCGGGCGTCACGAAGTTGAATGTCATCCCCATCATCCTTTCTAAGGCTGCACAGAATGACCTGTTCAATGAGATTAAACGGTTTGATCGCAAGAAACGCGAGTCCGAATTTCGTCTTCACGTTTCCCTCGCCAGGTTCCGATCCGCAACGCTGACAGAGAAGTACGACTTGATTATTCGCTCGATCCACCTGATGGAACAAAAAAAGGGGATGGGGGTTTTAATAGCAGGTGTAATGGCGAATCGCTCCCCTTTTCTTAGACCGTCGTACACTTTCCGGGCGTAAGCCTCCCGCTCTGACATGTGATGCCATGTGTCGAGGGTGAGGACACCATGAACACTCTCGGGTTTCAACTCAGGGTCATGAAAGTCGACTTTCTGAGTAACAATATGCGCTGGCCCGAGCTCCGGTAAGTGATTCGCCAAGTACTCGATCATTGCGGCTTCGGCGTCGATCGCAATAACAGTTCCATTTCCGCCAACGGCTTCACTCAAGTGAGCAACCATGTAGCCTGTTCCTGCTTCTATGTCGGCGACGGTTTGTCCCGCTTCAAGCTTCAACGCGGCAACAATTTCCTCCGGGTGCTGCCATTCATCCCGAGACGTCCCGAGATGGATCATTCCACCTCGCCGCAAGGCTTTCTGGGTCGGCAAACGCGTGATGGTGGCCTTTGTCTTGGTGTTCCTTGCTTTGCATAGCTTCGTCGTTCTGAGCTTGGTGTGGTTCGCTTATCGAGGTCGACGATTCGGTATCCGCACTGACCACTGAGGAATCCTGTTGTGTGCTACACCCAGCACAGCTGAACAGAATGGCGAAGAGAAACGCTTGAATTGCGATAGCTTTCATCAGCACGAATTTCCGGGTGAAGTGGGTCTTGAAACGAGACCATCAAACCGCAGAGCCTTGCACCGCGTCATTCACAACCACACTCACCCACGATTTGTTTCGTGGTAGCGTTGACTCGGTTGCCGAATTCGACCATGCCAATTTTCAGGATCAGAGTCGCGAGTGCCTGTTCGTCGAAGCGACGTGCGGATTCGTTCCATATTTCATCAGGTACCGGATTGGTCCGATCGGACATACGAGTCACCGCTTCGGCGAGCGCGAGTGCAGCTCGCTCCGAGTCGCTGAAACAGGGAGCTTCGCGCCAAGCGGCAAGAGCAAACAGTCGATGGTCCGATTCCGTTCCTTTTCGATCCTCGCGAGTGTGCATGTCCAAGCAAACGCTACTCCCGTTGATTTAGCTGATTCGCAGGTTGACAAGATTCAACGTTGTTTGAGGTACCGCGTCGGATTGCTTCGTTGCCTTCACCAGCTCACAAGACCTGGCATGACGTCGGGGACCACCAACATTGGATTCTTCATCCGCGCTTGCATCAAATTCCCAATGGCTGTATTAATGTTCGTAAGAGTTTGATCGCTTATTGTTCGCCGTCATTTGCTGGAATGCGCGGGGGCTTCCTGGAATAGCGATTTGTTCAACATGATCGCTGCCATGGCACCGTCGGTGACTGCCGTAGCGACTTGGGGAGCACCAACGGACGCGTCGCCGACGACATAAACGCCGGCTACGGAAGTGGCACCGTAGGGATCTGTCTCTGCCGTGTCGCTGAACACTCCTGGTACGAAAACGAGCTTGCAACCGAGCTGTTTGGCAAGTGACGATCGAGGGATCATCGGAGCTCGAATAAAGAACGCGTCGACATCCAGCACTCCGCCGTCGGAAAAATCGATGCCTCGGATTTTTCCGCCTTCGCCCGTCACTCGTTCAATAGCCTGTTCACGAATTCCGATACCGTGTTGACGCAGTCTCTCTCGTTCGGCGTTTGTCAAACTGGAACTGCCGCCAGAACAGTACGTCAAACTGTCCGTCCAACCTTTTAGTTCGATACCCCATTCGACAGCAAGTTTTTGATCTGCCATGTATGCCCAGGGTTTACCGCGAACTTCCCAGCCATGGCAATACGGGCAATGGTAAACGCCGGCTCCCCATAGCTCTGCAAGCCCATTAATGTGGGGCAGATCGTCTTTCACCCCAGTTGCAAGAATCAGTTTGCTGGCCGTAAACGACTTCCCAGAATCGGCCCGCACTTGAAACCCCTTGTCGAGTTGGCGGGCGCTGACAATTCGACACTGATGAAAAGCCACGTCATATGGTTTCAGTTGGTCCCGACCGATTTTGAGTAACTCCGACGGACTGATTCCGTCTCGCGAGAAGAAGCTGTGGACGGAAGGAGAGGTGCGATTGCGATGTTCGCCGGCATCACAGACCAGAACCTTTCGGCAACACCGCCCCAGGACCAACGCCGCGCTCAACCCCGCAGGTCCACCGCCCACCACGATCGCCTCGTAGTCGAACTGTATCCCTTCTTTGCTCCGGTCCCGCGCAGCGGAGATCTGCGGCAGGAACGCCGTCCCGGCAGTCGCAGCGACGGCAGTCATCATTTCTCGTCGATCCATTTCTCATTCCTCTTCATCTCGCATAGGACACCCACCCTCGGAAAGCCAACCCGGCATAGAACAAACTAACGTCGGTAAACCCCGCTTCATGCAGCAGCGATTCATCTTGCTGTGGATCGAGAATCGTGAGATTTGAGTCGATTGCCTCACTTGCCCGCGAGGCTTTTTGCGGATCGACACCGGAACTCACCACATAAGCCGTGTAGCGAGAAAGCCATAGCTTTCGCCCGCCTTCTGTTTGGGGAAAACTCAATTGGAGCGTGATCAATGGGGCGTTCGGTTTAAGTCGCCCTCTAATGGCGGTCAGCATGTGATGCCGCTCTTCGAGTTCGGCAAAGTGCAGGGTCAAGAGACAAGTCGCTGCGTCAAACGGCCCCTCCGGTGCAACGTCGATTTTTCCCTCGTGCAGTGCGACTCGCGAAACATGCGGACCGAGGGTCTGCCTCGCAAGATCCAGCATGGCCGGTGAAGGATCGACACCATCAAAGGTCCAGCCTGGTTGTGCCTCCGCAAAGACTTTTAACTCAAGTCCGCCGCCAGCTCCTACCACGAGAATGCGACCATCGCTGCCAACTCGCTCAATCAGCAACAACGTTGCCATTCGCTGCATTTCTTCGAATCCGGGCACCGCTCGTCGCGGCGAATCGGCGTACTGTGCGACCGCCTTCGGATCGTGAAACGCCGCTTGCTGCAGTTCTTTGTTAGACGCCATGTGTATTCGGTTTCGCCTTCAGTGAGATGCCTTTGGCTTTGAGTCGTTTGTGACAATCGGCGCTCAGCGAAGCGAGGGTCACTTCGCCAAGTCGCCGCAGCAATCGTTTCTCCGCTTCGTTAAACGCCTTGCCCAGGGCCGCGTTCACGGATTGCTCCACCAGGCAACCGGGCGATTCGGTGCGATTACCGATCGCCAAAAGTGACGGGCTACCGACCGCCTCGTAAATGTCCAGCAAAGTGACCTGGGTAGGATCACAAGCCACAGTCCAACCGCCCCCATGCCCCTTCTCGCTACACACGTAGCCCTGCTCACGCAGCCCGGCCATCAACCGACGCACCACAACTGGATTGGTGTCCATTATCTTCGACAGGCCTTCGGACGTGACCGGTACTTCTAACTCCGCCATGTGCAGCAAGATGTGCAGCACACCGGAAAGCTTGCTATCTCGTTTCATGTAACTTATGCTATTACGAGACGAAGTGTGCGTCAAGGTTCATCGCCAAAACCCTGCTATGCTTCAGTCAATAGAGGAGGGCTACTTTGCCACAGGCTGACTGGAACGCGAGGTTTGCCGAAACCGATTTTGCTTACGGCACGGAGCCCTAATCGTTGCTTGCGAACAATGCAAACCTTCTGGCAAACCCGGTTCTGTCAATTGTAGAAGGCGAAGGACGCAACGCGTTTCTTTTGGCGACAATAGGATTAAATGTGCACGCGGTAGACAGCTCGCACGTAGGCCTTGCGAAAGCGGAAGGACTCGCCGCCAGTAGAAGCGTCACCATTTCGGCAGAAGTCGCAGATCTGCAGAACTTTACATCTGAGCCAAACGCTTACTGCGGAGTCGTTTCGATATAGCGACCACTTCTTTCTGTCGATTGTGGAGATCGTGGTGTCGATTAGCTTGGCGTCGGGCGAAAAGCCTATTGAGCCAGAAACGCAATGCCTTGGTCAGTCGCGGCATGGCCTGATGAGGTCTTGACAACAGCTCGGAGTGCACAGATCCGCGAAGTATCAGCCCGTAAGGCGTGCTGTCATTTATAAGAACTGGCTGTAAGTGAGACGTGTCCAATGCGTTGACTGGCGACGGGATTTGAACTCGACAACGTCTTGCAATCAATCAACTTACGGCAAGCAGCGACCTGATTCGGAATTGATAAGGGAGTCGGTTGAACTGGCAGTCAACGCCACGATATTGGCGTAAACCCTTGCCATTCAAAGAGAAACAGCTCGTCGCAAATTGATGTGACGAGCTGTTTTGATTTGAAGTCGGGATGACAAGATTCGAACTTGCGACCTCAGCACCCCCAGTGCTGCGCTCTAACCAGGCTGAGCCACATCCCGATGCCAATGACGCCTCACTAAAAGACGTCGATGGCGATTTTGTGAGGGGCAAGCATAGCTGTCCACTCAATCATCGGCAACGGCAAATCAGCAGTTCTAAACCGCCATTTCTGAGCCGACGCGCGATCGGCCGTTTTCTCGCCCCCCGTTGGTGTTTCGAGCAAACTTTTGAGGTCTAGCTCGGGGTTTTCCGGGCTGAAACTCTCTGGCGACTGTGCCGGAGGGGGTGGAACTGCTTGAGGACTTCGCAATTCAAGCTCAAACTCAGGTTTCGGCCGTGATTTCACGCCGTCTTGCCGCGACTCACTCGGATCGGTGATCATCGCGGGATCGGAATCCATCGGCTCGGGCATCTGATCTTGCAGCGCGTCACGGATTTGTTTGGCCGTCAAGGCGAGTCGAATTTCGGCGGCTTCACAGCCACATGCGGTTCCCCATTCACTCGCCCGCCGGACCAGCCCCCAGGCTCGCTGGAATTCAGAGCGTGCGTAGCCGATCCTTGCGGCCCGGATCAAGCGATCGACCGCCAAGTCGAACCGGCCTGCGAATGCGTACGAATCAGACGCGGCGACTAAGACATTCGGGATAGCACGATAGTGACCGATACAACGCAACAGTTTCGCTTCTCGGTCCCGATGAGCCCCCGCTTGCAAGTACTGTTGTTTGGCATCGTGAATTTCTGCGGCCACGTCATGCCGATCGGCGTGCAACGAAAAGTCACATGTCTGCTCGGCCAATCGGCACGCCAAACCCAAATGACGTTCGGCCTCGTCAACCATCATCTGTTTGATCGCGATGCGTGCCCGGGCGAGTTCGATTCTCGCTTGATAGGCCTGCTGGCATTCGACTTTCGCGCGCTCTTGCTCGACATCTTTACTTAAACAGGGAAGGCTGGCGGCACAGCAATCACGGTCCGTTTCACGGCAACACTCTTCCGACGGCCCGCACAGACAGCACGTGTCGACGATTTCGCAAGGGGGACGGGTCGACGAGGCATAGCTGACAAAACACTCGGCGTCAGCGAGTCGACCTTCGGTCATCGCAATCTCGGCGGACAGCAACCACGTATTACCGGCCGAGGCGCCGGCGCGAGAAAGCTCGACTCTTGCATCGACCAACCAGTCCGAAGCGGCCGCAAGTTCTGATTGACTAACCAAGCACGCGGCGAGATTGTATGCAGCGGTCCCGGATTCGTAGGGATCGTCGGTTGCCCAGGCACGGAGAAGGGCTTTGCGATAGTTCTTTTCGGCTTCTTGAACGCGGCCCTCATGAAACGCTTCGTGCGCGTTGGTCACATAGCGATCAAGCGTTTTGTCTTCGACGACGACTTGTTTGGAGGCCGTCGCGCATCCTGTGGCAAGCAAGCCGCAGCACACGAGACACACCCAGGCAGCGAAACTACAAAACCTTCCGCGGTCCGCGTGGTCGATCCATCGATCTCGCATCAACGAACTCCTCCACCGTGGACCGACGAAGGAGACACTTGTTTGCTTTGCGATCGACGATCTTGGTACCGTCGAAGCAGCCAGTGGTCGTTGATGTCACCGACAAGATCTTGAGCGTCATCGACGGCGTTGTTAATCCGTTCGGTCGTCCCGGGCAAGTCGTCCGCTTCACTACGGACGATCCGCACGACGTCGCGAGTTTCTTCGGTTAGCGTTTGAATTCGCAGAGCCGTTTGCCGTAACGTTTCGAGTGTTTCGGCAATGTCAGCGGTCGTCTTGTCCGCATTTTCATCGATCCCCATCGCGACATCACGAACGCTATGGGCCGCTTCGGTCGCCGCGATTGCCGAACGGTTGATGTCGGCGATGGTTTGGCGGATTTCGGTGTCGACTAATTGATCGACACGGCGAGTGAGCTTGGTAATTTCGTCTTCGAGCTGGGCGGTTGTTGCACGAAGCTGGGCTAATGTCTGAACGGCTTCGGGACGAACTGCCTCGCTGGTTTCCCGGACTGAGTCAAACGTTTCTTCCCCGGCGCGAAAGGTTGGGTCGATCGTCTGTTGCAGCGAGTCGCTGATTCTGTCGGCGGCCCCGGCAACCGCTTGGCTTGCTTCCTGAACGTTGATCGCGGTGTTTTCGACCTGATCGTCATCCTGTTTGAAGTATGGAATCGACTCGCCCGGTTCGATCGGCTTGGCAATGCTGTCCGGTCCCAGTGGTGGCAGATCCGATGCCCGTGCGATTCGGATGACCGGGGGACCGATGCCGTACTTTCGGTCGAGCTCGACTTGTGATTGATCGGTGATCAAATCGCTTTGTCGCGAATCGATGGCGAGTGTGATACGGACAAGGTTACTGCCGTCGACATAGTTCAATTCGTCGACTTCACCGACCGTTCGTCCCAGGATCAAGACTTCTGTCCCGGTCCGAAGTTGACTGGCGATGTCTTCGGTGACTTCGATAAAGAATCGATCTTTGCGAATCGCGATACGCGTGATCAATCGCACCGAAACTACGACGCATAGGATTAAGACGGCCATGAGGAAAAGGCCGACGATTTTGTTGGCATAACGCAAGCGAATTGGTTCGTTCATCACGCCGTCTCCTCGTCGCGTAAAATTGTCTTGCCAACAATCGTCCAGCGGCGGACCGAACGGACAAAGCGATAGTCCTCTTGGCGATCCGGTTCAGAGAACACCAGGATGGCGGCGCCGGCGGAGCGAAATTCATCGATGACCGAGACGATTTCCTCGTGCAATCCTTCGATCACATAGTGCAGAGGGCGTTCAAGAATCAGCAGTTTGGGATGATTACTCACCGCACGAATCCATTGACAGACCTGCAAGATCGACGGTTCAACAAATCCCGGGCGATTGCGCATCGCTTGACGGACCGCGCCGGCGCGAGGGCCAGAAAGACGCTCGCTCCACTGACGCACTTGCTGACGGGCAAACGATTCTGGGACACCGTGGTGACGCATCGCGAGGAGAACATTGTCCCAGACGGTTAAGCTTTTGATCCAACCGGTTCCGGCAAAGACGCGTCCGATCTGACTTCGCATCAGAAACTGGCGTTTGTAATCGCTGGTCGACCATGGTTGTCCCAGAAAGCAAATCTCGCCGCTTTCGGGTGGGTAAAGTCCCAGCATCGCTGACACGATGTCGCGTGGATCGTGGTGTTGTCGTAGCGGCACTTGGACGAAGTCACCCGGATAGATTTCTGCGCTAAATCGGTTCATGCCGATCGAGGTTTCACTGGCGCCACGAAAGGTCACGTCGCGGAACTGGAGGGTTGCGACAGAGCTTTGGGTTGATGTTGCTGATGCGACCACTGGGCTACCCGAACTTGAAGACGAGAAGCTTTTCGTAGAACAACACCGATAAGATCGCAGAGATCGCGAAGATCGCCGTCAAGGCTCGGATTCCCGCACGGCTGGCGACGCGTGGAACATCGGTCAGGCGACCGCTTGAGCGAACGCCTTCCAAACAACAGATGACGCCCGCGAACCCGCCGGCGACCAGCGTTTTTGAGGTGAAGAACACGAGGTCACCGCGTTCGAAATTACGTGATACCTCGCCGTAGAATTCATTCCAAGTGACTCGGATCGCGCCGACGGACGAACCGATCAAATAGCCGGTGACCATGATCGTGACCGCGGTGATGATCGCCAAACAAAAGACGCTGATCATCACCGAGACCACACGTGGCATCACCAAATATGTCATCGGGTCAATGCCCTGCGAATCGATGACTTCGATTTCACCGTCGGCATGCATCGTTGCCAGTTCGGCGCTGATCGCGATGCCACTTCGACCGATCACGACCAAGCAAGCCAATAGCGGCGCGATCTCGCGAACCACCGACCGCCATAAGATCGGTGCGACTTCAGAAGGTGACAAGCCCGCCGCGTCAATCCACATGACCGCTTGGACGATTCCCATCACCCCGACGACGGCGGCGAATCGCATCGCGGCTGGGATCGAATCGACCGACGTGAACAACATCTGACGGGAAAAAACGTTGCGGACCGGGGGCGTCCAACTGCTGGGGCGACAAGCCAGAAAGACGGTGCCGGACAGCACTGCGGCGACATCGGCAATTTGGGTTGCGACGTTGATCCCAAACGTTCCCAGTTGCTCGCACGCATTCCAGAAACCGTGCATTATCGCGTCGATCGGACGGCGACGTGGGCCGGATCGCTGACTTGCCGATGGAAGGTTGACTTGGCTCACGATCGAAAACACGACAGGGGATCGGACGAACGGCTACAACTGGTATCACTGGAGTATTCGGCCGTCAGGGCCGTGCGACTTCCCGATGACCCGTCCAACCCCATCGATCGGACGTCCGTGGCATCGTGCGACCGGTTTAACCGTCACGATCAGACGTTTGTGAGGGGTGTGAAACACATTGACACGTCGTGAAACATGGTCGGCAAATAGTAAAAACGCCACGTCACCCCCATGAGGGCGAGATGGTGCCCGGTGGGCGACGGCCGGATTTCTGATCGCGTCAGGTTATCGGGACCATAAGATGATGGCACAATTGGCAAATCGTTGGTCCCGATGTTTCCGGGCCAGGTTGCTCGCTTCCTCGATTGATCCGACGTTCCGACATGTCTTTTGCCACACGTCTCGTTCAAGCCGTCCAGAAAACAAAATCCGTGACCTGCGTCGGTCTCGATCCCCGCAAAGCGTCCTTGCCGGCCCCCATCCGAGAGGCCGTTGTAAACGATCGCCCAGACGAATGGGCGGCGGCTTACACGCAATTCTGTATGGAGATCATTGATGCTGTCGCGGGGATCGTTCCTTGTGTCAAACCGCAAGCGGCGTTCTTCGAACAGCTCGGACCGGCCGGCATGATTTCGCTTGGCCAAGTCGTCGCCTATGCTCGCGAAAAAGATTTGCTGGTCATCCTGGATGGCAAACGCAATGACATCGGCAGTACCGCAACGGCCTATGCAGACGCCTATCTTGGGGCCGACAGTCCTTGGCAGAGTGATTCGCTGACGGTAAGTCCCTACTTGGGGCGGGACAGCATCGAACCGTTTGTCGAAGTCTGCGAAAAGCGAGCTGCGGGGATTTTTGTTTTAGTCAAGACCTCCAACCCTGGCGGTGGCTTGCTACAAAACCGCGAAACCGATGGCCAGACCGTGTACGCTCGGGTGGCTGAACTGGTGACGGGAATCAACGCCGATCGACTCGACAGCCACGGCTTTGGCCCGATCGGAGCCGTTGTCGGGGCGACGTACCCGGAAGAACTCGCCGAGTTACGGCAAGCGATGCCGCACAGTTGGATACTGATCCCCGGATTCGGGGCCCAGGGTGGAGCCGCCGACGACGTGAAAGCGGGATTCTTAGACGGAGGCTTGGGCGCGGTGGTCAATAGCTCGCGACATCTAATTTTTGCTCACAAGCGTCCCGAGTTTGCGGACAAATTTGGCGACGCCAAATGGCAAGACGCGGTCCGTGCCGCGACCGAAGAAATGAACTCGGCGCTGAATGTGGTCGGTGGCAAGTAAGCTGTTTTGCTTGCCGTTGATCAACTCAACCGGCCGCCGAGAGTTTCAATTCGCTCGGTAGATTCGCTCGCTTGAAATGCCGAACGCTGCGGTTGGGATTTCAAGTTTGTCTAGCCGAGACGTTAGGCGGCGCTCGTGCGAATTTGCTCCAGGCCTTGCTCGGCCCGAGTCAGGCCTCGGCGGCGGACAAGCTTGCGGATGTTGTGATTCCGCTGCCAGTCTTCCTTGGTCACATAACCACGTTCATGTTCAAGGTGATAGCAAATCGCGCGATGGCGAATTTGCATGCCCAGCACTCCGGCGTTTTCCAGCCGCTCGCCCAATTCACGGTCCAAGCCGCCGTACCGCATCTCGAGATTGAATCCGTTGGCGTAAACGATGTCGTCTTTCCAGGCGGACGAGTTGTGCCCGTTAAACGTGGGACGCGTCGTGGTCGCGACATCTAGAAAACGCGCGATCGCAGGATGTCGGACGACCCAAAGCCACTTGGATGACACACGGTGGCCGTGATTTTTGAGCCATCGCATGTTGGTAAACTGATCGAGTTCGAGCTTCTGGTCAAGGATTTGATCGGTGACGTCACGATCGAGTCGAAAGCAACCACCGGAGAGGAATCGTCCGTGAGTTGCCGACTGAAGATGCGTTTCGACAAAGGTGGCGTGGGGAACGCAGTCGCCATCGGTGAAGATCAAGTAATCACCGTGGGCAGAATCAATCGCACGATTGAGGATACGAGTTTTTCCGAATCCCTCGTGTTCCTGAGTGACGTACTGGATCGACAGGTTGGATTTGTTGCGAAAGACATCGATGACTTCGCGAGTTTCGTCGGTCTGCCCATCTTCGCCGACCACGATCTCGAAGTCGCGATAGGTCTGGTTGGCAAATCCCCACAAGACCTGGAACAGATACTTGGGCGATCGAAACGTCGTCATAATGACCGACGTTTCAGGGTGGTTCGGTTTCGTAAGCGATTCCATTCGACTCACTCGCGCACGCAATTTGGGTGATTTTTCGATCGCAGTAAAGCAAAAGGCACCGACGAGCGTAAAGAGCGATTTGATGCGCTCGCGTATCAATCTCGCGATGAAATTGATCTGGCGACCAAAGTCAGGGGGAAGATGCCCCGACAAACTGACGCACGTGATGCGAGGAGGTTGCGAACGAGTCATCTGCAGAGGCGAGTCGTTGGTCTGCAGATCGATTAAGATAGCGGACCAGTTGGGGTGACGACACGTCCACGACCCCGGACCGATCGCCAGCGTCTGGTGGTCAAGAACGCCTTTTCGCTTTATTCACGCGATCCCTCGCCGACGCATTTTGAAATTCCATTGTTGGAGGTGAGATCGATATTTCTTCCGCGTACGGGAAGATGAAGCAGGAAAGACAGCTTCAATTCCAACGCGTCGCATCGGTTTAGTGTGTCGCCCGCCGGACGGTTGTTGTCGCCCCAAAATCGGTCTCTGCCTACCTTTGCCCACCTGAAGCCTTTCGATGAAGTTACCTATTACTATCTTGCTTGCTGGTTTTGCACTCGGTTGCATGTTCCCCGGATCGGCTGATGCTCAATCGTCTGCCGTTCGTGCTTTCATCGATGACGAAGCCCCCGGGTGGGAATCGTTGACCGAAAATGACTTCGCTCCTGTTAATAGCGACGAAAACACGTGGTCATGGAAAGACGGCGTATTGCACTGCACCGGGCTGCCGATCAGCGTGATCGCCACGAAGGAGCAATTTGTGAACTTCGAAGCGGTCATCGAATGGATGCACGAGAAGCCCGCCGGCAACTCGGGAATGTTTGCCTGGGTTTCACCCGAAGCACTCGCCGAGTTACGTGCCGAAGGCAAGCCTGGACTACCCGATGGTGTCGAGGTGCAGATGCTCGATCATGGCTACACAGACAAGATGAAGGCGTTAGGAAAAAGCACTGACTGGTTTGGTACCAACGGCGATCTCTTCGGAGTCCGTAAGCCGTTCAAGCCGTTCCCGCCAACCTCGCCGAACGGTTCACGTAGCTTTCCACGTAAGCATCTGTGCAATGGACACGGCGAATGGAACCATTACTACATACGGGCAATCAACGGTGAAGTTCGCTTATGGGTCAACGGCGAAGAAGTTTCCGGAGGCAACGGCGTAACGCCGGCGAACGGTCATCTTTGTTTGGAAAGCGAAGGGTCGCCGATTCAATTTCGGAAACTGCGAGTTCGGCGGTTGCCTTAAAGGCTGCGTTCAATCGATCGCCAACCGAGCCTTTATGAGGCCCAGCGCAGAGAACACGTGACGACGCGTGTGATCAGCCAGGCCTGGAGGCGCTGTCCAACCGGTTCGCCTCGCTGCGTTCTTCCCCCCTCCCCATTCCTTCCTTCGATTCCGGACTGTTAGTGATGATGAATCGGCCGATGATGCGTTTGCCTCACCTTACTTTGATCGTAGCAGTGTTCGGAGTTTTCGTCGGTGCGCGATCGCTCCCGCATGCCAATGCGACTGACGTTTCCTCATTGGAATCGGCGTGGGCGTTTCAGTTGCCCGATGGAAATCCGGCTTGGTTAAAGGTCGCGACCGAGAAAGATCAGGCAAAGTCGCCGGCGGTGGAGTTGTTGTGGAGTGTTGGCAGCGCGCGGCCCGCTTCGGAGGTCCAAGTCCAGGGCAACCAGATCCGCTTCAAGCGACGTATCCGCTGGAAGCCCGGTGGTGAAGCGACGACAAAGCTGATCGACGATCCGATGGTCGCAACTTTGATCGATAAGAACACTTTGGAACTAGAATGGACACAGTCAACGGTGCGGGAGGGGCAAACATCGCAACGAACACCGAGCGACAATGAACAAGAAACGATTCGAATGCGAGGCGTCCGGATTCCCGACCCACCCTCGCCTCCCGATCTGGCCGACGTGGAGTTCGGTGATCCCATCGAATTGTTCAACGGTCGCAATCTCGATGGCTGGAAGCTATCACGCGACAACAAGATCAACGGCTGGAGTGTGGTCGATGGCGAATTGGTGAACTCGACTCCGAAAACTGATTTTGGCGCCTATGGGGCGTACGGGAACCTAGTGACCACGCGGGAGTTCGAGGACTTTGAATTGTCGCTCGAATACAACGTTTCTGCCGGAGGCAATAGCGGCGTTTACTTGCGCGGCATGTACGAAGCCCAGGTGGTCGATCGAGACAGCAAGATGCAAGGAATCGCCGGGCCGGGGGCGATCTTCGGGCGCTTAGCACCTCGAGAAAATGCGGCACATCCGGGCGATCAATGGAACCACTATCGTTTGACCTTGGTGGACCGACACATCACCGTTGAACTTAACGGAAAGAAGGTCATCGACAATGAATTATTGGTCGGGTGTACCGGTGGTGGGATCGAATCTAACGACACGAAACCGGGGCCGATTTTTTTGCAGGGCGATCACACTGCGGTTCGCTATCGAAACATCGTTCTACGACCGGTGGTGAAGTCGACATCGAGACAGGCCACGCCAACAGTGGCAGTGCGATCGGCGACGAAGACGGCCGAGCAAAACGCCCGCCCGAATGTATTGATTATCTACGGTGATGACCAAGGTTCGGTCGATATGGGATGTTTTGGCGTCGAAGATTTGCAAACGCCCCACATGGATCGGCTTGCCAGAGAAGGCGTGCGGCTAACACAGATGTATGCCGCCGCACCGGTTTGTTCGGCCAGTCGAGTTGGATTGTTGACGGGACGTTACCCGGCGCGAGCCGGCCAGCCGGGCAATGGCGATCTGCGGACGGAAGAAACGACGATCGCCGAAACGTTTCGCGATGCCGGTTATGCGACCGGACATGTCGGAAAGTGGCACCTCGGACGCGAAGCGAAGTCGAATCCTGCGGGGCAAGGATTTCAGCGTTGGTTCGGTCATTTGGAAGGCTGCATCGACAACTACTCACACTTTTTCTACTGGTCGGGACCAAACCGTCATGACCTTTGGGACAACGGTCGTGAGATTCACCGCGCTGGAGAGTACTTTCCACGATTAATGGTGGACCGATGCAAAACATTTATCGATGAACAGTCCGATCAACCTTGGTTGCTGTATTGGGCTTTCAACGCGCCGCACTATCCTTACCAGGGGTCGGCCAAGTGGCTCGAAATCTATAAGGACCTGCCTTCGCCCCGCCGAGAGTATTGCGCGTTCACATCGACCATGGATGAATACATTGGCGAAGTTTTGGACCACTTGGATCGATCGGGTCTGGCCGAGAACACGATCGTGATCTATCAGCCCGATCATGGTCATAGTACCGAAACGCGAGCCTTTGGCGGTGGCGGCAACGCGGGGCCTTACCGCGGTGCAAAGTTTTCGTTGTTTGAGGGCGGCATTCGGGTCCCGTCTGTCGTTCGTTATCCCGGGCACATTCCGGCCGGTCAAACACGCGATCAGTTTGTGACGGCGTGCGATTGGTTTCCGACACTGTGTGAGTTGTGCGAGGTCACGCCTCCGAGTGTTCGACTGGATGGACGTTCGATCGGTGATGTACTTCGCTCGAATGCCGATGCGCCACGGCAGACATTTTATTGGCAGATGGGCCGTGGGTCGGGAGCACGTCGATCAGGAGCGCAGTGGGCGATGCGTGACGGAGATTGGAAGCTGATTGGAAATCCTCGCGACACGACACTCCCACAGACCCAGCAAGTTGCGGGAGGCAAATTGAAGGAATCGCTGTTCCTGGTAAATTTGCAGTCCGATCCTGGAGAACAAACCAACGTCGTCGATCGATATCCCGACATCGTCAAACGCTTGCAGGCGATGAAGGATGATGTTCTAGCCGACTTTGACTGATGTCCCCCGTGGTGGGCTTGCAGCAGGCTCGCACGTTTCGAACATTTCCGGAAATCGATTGATGCTAACTTGTGAGTCGACAGCGCTCGCGGCGGGCCCCGGCATCGGTGCCCCAGCCACTGACGTACGCGCGTTCGGCTGACGGGTCCAGGTTCGGTTCTTACCTTTCTATCCCTCACTAATTATCCCAAAGTTGATTCGATGCCGTTGTGCCGCATCCCTAAAAGCGACGGAACCACCCAGTACGCGTTTTACCGTGACGGAAACATTTGCCCGGTCGACTCGATCGTCGACGGTCCGGTTACCGATGAGAACGTGTTTGAACTAGCGACCGAAATCATCGGGGCGGGAAACGCCGCTGCGGATGATTCCTTCCAACCGGCACCAGCGGTGTTGTTGCCGCCGACGCCGACACCAGAAAAGATCTTTTGTATTGGGCTGAATTATCGCGACCATGCGATCGAGACGGGGGCCGAAATCCCGACCGAACCAGTTGTCTTTAGCAAATTCAACACGGCATTGATTGGCCACGGTCAAACGATCGAACTTCCCGCGATTTCAACGAAGGTTGACTACGAAGCCGAACTGGTGGTTGTGATCGGGAAAGAAGCGAAGGACGTTGCAGCCGAACAGGTGATGGAATGTGTCTTTGGATACGCCTGTGGGCATGACGTGTCGGCACGTGATTGGCAAAAGGGCCGCCCCGGCGGACAGTGGCTGTTGGGGAAGACATTCGATACCTTCGCCCCCGTTGGCCCCTGCGTCACCTTGCGTCAAGAACTGCCCGACCCGTCGAATTTACGCGTCCAAATGGAACTCAACGGTGAAATCGTTCAGGACAGTACGACGGCACAATTGATTTTTGACATTCCCACTGTGGTTGCCCACTTGTCAAAGTTCGTAACGTTGAAGCCCGGGGATTTGATCTTCACCGGGACGCCGCCGGGGGTTGGCGATGCCAAGGATCCACCGGTGTACTTAAAGCCGGGCGATCGCTGCAGCGTGATTGTCGAAGGCATCGGTACGCTGACCAATCAAACGACGTCGGCTTGAACTGGAGCGAATTTGCGATTGTCTCGAACGCCGGATCACCGTGTTGAGCATCCTGGGGCGGCGTGGTTCGTGCTAGCGGGCTGTCGGAAATCCGATCGATTCAAAGTTGTCGTTTTGCTGCGCGGGTCTGATGCCAGCGCGTTCGGCTTAGGGTTGTTCGATGGGAGCTGAATCGCTTGGGGATCGGTCATTTTGTTGATCTTGTTCGACACGTGCTGGCACGGCGATTCGTTCGACCTGGAATTCGCGAAAGAGCAAAATCAGGTTGAGCGCCATGATTCCCAAACCGCAGAATAGGATTAAGAATGTGACGTCGACTGGCTGTATGCCTCGCCTTCGAAACGACTCTCCCCATGTCCAAAACCAGTTTGACGCGTGCATCACGCTATAGTTGCTGGAGACCCTTCCAGTGAAGATCACGTCGAAGATGCAGGGAACCAGGATGCCGAGAAAAAGCAGTACGAGGGCGACGATCATCGGGGTGATGAACGAGGGACCGAAACGTTTCAACAGTGGCATCGAGAGCAAGCGGACGCAGCCCAAGTAGCCGAACAGATACCCCGCATTTAACGCGACTAAAAACAAAGGCGGTGACCCGTTATGACGGACAATGTCGGTCCCGGCCATCCAGCCAAACATTCCCATACCCGCCATCACGATCATTCCTGCCAGAGCAGTCGAGATGCAGAACATCAATCCCGTCCCTGGTCCCGGCATCCACCAACTGAGCAGCATTTTGGTCGCGTAGGTCGATGGCCACTCTCGCAGGACACGGGGGCTCAGTTCGCGTGATTCGCCGCAGATCAACGTTCCGGTGAAGAACCAGTAGACGGTGATCATGATCATGCCAAGGTTGATGAACTCGATTTCCTTGGTCGCCCAAGTCGCATAAACGATGGTGACGATCCATAGGATTTGCTGCCCCAGCATGATCGCTCGTAGCCTCGTTGAGCGATTTTCGGTTACCGGAGCAATCCTGGCGGCGGCCGCGGCAAGAAACAGTCCCACGAACGAAAGCGCCATTGTGATCGGTAAGGCGTAGCCCAAAAATGTTCCGCTCCAGCGTTCACCGAGCACTTCGGAGAGCACAAATGCACTGAGAGTGAACTCGGCAAAAACGACTAACGCGACCAAACCGACCAGCAGAAACGTCTGCAGTGTGCGTCCTTTTGCGACGGTCGAAAGTACCAACGCAAACGACGTCAGGACGAGCGACGTGACCAGCACCAAGACGACCGTCAATAGGATCGTGAGTAATCCGACCCCGCGGAGCAGGTAGCAGAACGCAAGGCAGGGTACGATCGCGGAAAAATAGATCAGCATCTGCAGGCAAGCGCTGTTCATTTTTCCGCTGACGATTCGCCATGCCGACAAGCGGGTGATCGCCAACATCTCGTACGTCCCTTCGTCCAGTTCCGCCGCCAGCGAGCGAAACGCGACCAGCGGGACGAAGGCCAGCATCGATACCGAAAGGATGATGAAGTAGCCACTCATCAAGTCTTGACCGCTTGGCAAGAAGTAGATGTCGGGCGCGTAACTGACCACCCCAATCACCGTCCAGGCACATGATGCGACTAACAGACAAAAGAACGTGATCAGAAACTGCCGACTCTTTAATGACTGGCGTGCTTCCTTGATCAGGATCGGATTGAGCTTAGAAACACACCGATCGCACCAACGTTCGATGTTCCCAAAGACGCCCTCCCCCTCGGGATCGAGTGCCAAGCTTGGATAGGGGATCGCATCGCTTGCACCGCCAAGCGACGGCGCGTCTGATGATTGTCGAGTCGCATCGCTCATTGAACCTTCCCCGTCGTGACTTTCAAAAATAGATCTTCGAGCGACTCATCGATCGGGCGATATTCCAACACACGAATTTTGGCGTCACACAATTGATGCAAGATTTGTATTCGGTTGTCGTTGCCAGCGACGGTTTGAAAATGGATGGCTTGTCCACGATGCTCGACATCGGTCACGGGTGGCAAGGCGTTTAGAACCTCGATCGCAGAATCCACTTCGCCATCGACGACGACGATCAAATCTTGGTGTGGTTTCGATTTGCCTTTCAGACCATCGACGGTGTCGTTGGCCAGAAGTGTGCCCTGTTCGATTATCCCAACACGATCACACATCTCGGCGAGTTCGCTGAGGATGTGACTGCTGATGAGGATCGTTTTCCCGTCGGCCGCCAGCGTTCGAATAATTTGACGCAATTCGATCCGAGCCCGAGGGTCTAAGCCGGCGGCCGGTTCATCGAGGATCAGTGTCGATGGGTCGTGGATTAACGCTCGACCTAGGCAAAGACGCTGTCGCATCCCCTTGCTCAAACCATTCATTGGTTTTTCGGACATAGATCGCATCCCGGTGAAGTCCATCACCCAGCGAATACGCCGGGTGCGTTCACGACCAACCAATCCATTCGAACGAGCAAAGAAGTCGAGGTATTCGGCGCAGCTGGTGTCACTATAAGATCCAAATGCGTCAGGCATGAAACCCAGTCGATGACGCACGCGATCGGGATCGTTAACCGACGAGAGCCCTTCGATAAATGCATCGCCACTGGTTGGTAGTTCGAGCGTCGAAAGGATTCGCATGCTCGTGGTCTTGCCGGCGCCGTTGGGACCGATATAGCCGAACACGCTTCCGCGAGGGACCATGAACGAAACATTGTCGACGGCTCGTGTTGGACCGAAGACCTTGGTGACCTCCTGCAATTCAATCATTGGCCCTTGCCAGGGCGTCATCGGAATTTGAGTCATGGCAACAACCCCGCAATCACACGTACGCAACCTTCCTGAACACAATCATCCAAGGCAAACCGCTCAGGATCGATTGCCGTAATCGCGACGAAAGCCTTCGTAGTGCTCCGTCGGTTCAATTCCGCGACCTTCTGTTCCAATCCGGTTCGAGACGAATCGGAAAAGAAGTTGCGAAATGCCGCAGGAACCCGGTTGGCGTCAGGCTCCAAACGATCACGTAGCACTGTACCGAGGATGTTCGGTTCAGCTCGTTCGAACGTTGTCGTCTGGCCGGCAGATAATTTATAGGCAACCCAGTAGCCACCTCTGTCGTCACGATACGCGATCGCCTCAAGTGGTTCGTCAAGCTGGTTCGTCACTGTGGGTACGTTACCACTCGAATCGATTTTGATTGGCAGCGATTGAAACGAAGGTTGCGTTTCCAAGAACTCGGTTTGCGATCGCGTTGACAGAAACGAACCATAGAAGCGGCGACTCTCCGGCAACTGCTCGATCAAATAATCACCCGACGATTCTTGGTCCGAAGTGCGATAGGTATAGCCGGTGATTATTTCGTAGTTACTGACCGGTAGCACCATCGAATCGATGGGAAAATGTAAGCCTTTCTTAGAATCGGCGATGGTGTAGTAAGTGTGTCGCAGCTGATCGACAGCCGGGTAATGGTCTGCTTGGGAGGCGATGCCCGCGGCGAAATCAGGATCAGCCGACACCGATGGGCTACGCGCATCGATCCAAGTCAACTGACGAACCTTGGCACGGTTGGAAAGACCATCGGAGAGAAATGCGTAGAGGAATAAACATCCTGTGACAAGAAATGCCAACGTGGGGGCGAGAAAGTATAGCCAGTGAAGTTTGCCACGACGACGAAGGACAAAGTACAGCACCGGCCCCATCACGATCACGAACACGCCGTTGAGCAGAACAAAGATTGAAACCGGCGGTTGCCCAACCGTGCTGATCAACCATCGCCAATAGCTCTCACTGCCGCTGGAGATGTTGACGCCTTGCCGTTGATGCCAACTACGGCCTGATTGTTTCAGTGCCAGCCAAAGGTGAAACGATCCGGGGAAAGGGTCGGCTTGGTCGATCAATGCGACTCGGCCAAAACCGTACGGGAACGCTCGTACCAATTGCTTAAGTTCATCACGATCGAGTTTCTTCGCCATCGGGCTGTTGGCGTCTTCAAGGTCTTTGTAAAAGTCACCGCGATTTCGATTGGCGCTGACGATCGTTTCGTTGTAATAAAACGATCCCGAGTACTCTTGATACACGTAATTGTGTTCAATGTTTTTGGAATTGAGTTCCATCGCATTCGTGAAGTCGCCAACGTAATTCGTGGCATCGACGTCGTTTGGTGTTGCCAACCAATGTCCCGCCTCAAATCCGTCAGCTGGCAGATCATAAGTCCAGATCTGGCCTCCGGCGGCAACCCACTTTTGAATCGCCCGCAGAATCTTCGGGCGTTCGCGTTCCAGCCGCAACAGTACCGAGCAGGGGAGAATCAATGTGTCGAGTTGGCTGTAGGCCAGCCAATCATCGCGAAGCGATGCCTCTTGTTGAATACGAAACCTTAAGCGTCCAGAGTCAAGCTGTGACGCAAAATTGAAAGCGTCTTGGTCGGTAAGTCGATCGGCCTTTTTATTACGAGGAATCGAGTCGTTCCCGATCACCGAGCTAAGCGCACGAAGATCGGGAAATCTTTCCCAGACACCATTTTGTAAGCGGGCGTCCAAAGGGATGACGACGCCGATCGACTGTTGTTGCCCCCAGTACTGAACCGGTTGTGGAATGCTGGTACGCGAAGCGCGGCGGTGGGTTCGGCGACCGTCTTCTTCGATCACAATCGCAATCCACTCCCATCGATAGTACGAGGGGACATTGACGTCGACTTGGTGCGCCGTCACGCCTTCGGGAACAACGACGTCGACAGCATACTGATAGTCCAGTCGTGTTTGATAAGTCGTGCGAGGCCGAAGTAGAATGCGAAGGTTCCGTTGCCTCGTAAAACTGGCCCCTAAGGGAACGAACCGTAGCTTGAGGGGGTGGAAACCGTCACCGCCAACTTGCTCACTGAGGACAGTCAACTGAAAGCCGACGTCCTGTGGTTTGGTGGGGGCAACGCCGACGACAATTTCGGCTCGAAGGGATTGGCTAGGCGTCGCGCCAATGACCAGGCTAATCACCATCAAGAGCCATCCCGTGACGGCGGTACGCTTGGATCGAAAACCTCCGCTCATCAGTGATCCGCCTCTGTTTTCGTGTTGGCGATCGCCCCGGTCACGTCACTCGATTCGGTCTCCGAACCGTGAAGAGGTCCGCCGTCGCTAGACAGAGTTAATCCGTGCTGTATTAATCCAAGCTGTGCTGATCCGGTTGGAACTTGGCCGGGCATCCATTGTGTGGGGGTATGAACGCGTTGTTGTTGAGCATCCCCGGCGGCGACGGCGCCGACTGTCGAAAAAAGGCTCGCCAACGAGAAACTGCCCACGTACAGCAAGAAGGGCGTCACCAATGCCAGGATCGCAGCCATCGCCATCACTGCCCAGGTCGTGTGATGGGCGATGGCTTGCTGAAAGATTGCCATCGCAACCCCCGATAGGGTCACGACCCCAATCAGCAATCGAAGTGAGATTTTGGGAAGCATCGGGGTGGAGGAGGCTTTACTCATTGGCATCACTGTTGACTGGCATCACTGGGGGTAAGATGAACGCCCAATTTAGCAGGGTTCGCTTGCATACGGCACAACGCCGAACGAATTTGGGCGGTCGCAAACTTCAAAAACATCTCTTTCCAGAAAATCCGAAGTTTTGCTAAAGATGAGATGTCGCGGTGTTGCTATCCCGACGAAACGAGCGAAACCGAAAGAGAAACGGCGAATGAGAATTCTTTACGAAGGAGCGATTTTCCAAATCCTTCGCTGTGGCGGCGTCGCCCGCTACTTCTCTGAGCTGATCGATCATTTGCCTGAAATGTTCGAGCCCATCGTTTTGGGGCCGAATGCCGAAGCCACTCGACTAAACAATCGCTCGTTGCAATACATCAGCGTGCAAACGGAGCCGCCAGTGTCTTGGCTCCGCAAGTGGACACGCGACCGTTTGCAACGGCAAATTGCCCAGCGTTTCGACTCGGTCGAGGCTGAAATCGAGCACTGGACGTATTACGGCGGGCTGTGTCGTCGACCGATTCGTCATGGCAATCGTCCCCTCGTGGTAACGGTATTAGATTTTATCCACGAAGCGTATCCGTCACTCGATCCGAGCGGGAAGCACGTGGCGATGAAAACCGAAGCGATCAAGTTGGCCGATCACTTGGCGTGTATCTCTCAGTCGACATACGACGAACTGTGTGAACGATTTCCCGAAGCGCGTAGCAAGGCATCGATCGTTCCGCTAGGGACCTCTCTGGGAGACACGACGGCGGCCCCGATCCCGACGGCACTTCAAAATTCGCCCTATATCCTTTTCGTCGGCCGGCGCAATAACTACAAGAACTTTCAAGTCGTTTGGGAGGCATGGAATCGGATCGCCGACCGGCGGCCCAAGCATGCCAAGCTAGCGATCGTCGGACCGCCGATGAAACGACGTGAGGCGACGGCGCTAGGTTTCCAGAACGACTCTGCTGCCGTTCTGGTTCCCAACGCAAGTGACGAAGTTTTGCGTGGTTTGTACGAACATGCCAATGCGTTTGTGTTTCCGTCCAAAGCAGAAGGTTTTGGACTGCCATCGCTGGAGGCAATGTGTGCCGGGACGCCGGTCTTGGTCAGTGACCTACCTGTGATGCATGAAGTCGTTGGGGACGCGGGCTATTTCTTTGACCCTGAAAATGTCGAAAGTGTGGCGGAGATGATGTTGGCATCACTGGAAGGCCAACTACCCGATCGAGATGCCACGGTGGCGGCCGCGAAAGATCGCGCGTCGACATTCAGTTGGCGAGCGACGGCCGAACGCATGGCCGAGGTTTATCTGGAAGTTTCACTTGAAGCCCCCAGGAAACCGACACCGCGAGTTTCCACGCGATGCTATGTCTCTTCATCTACTCCGTCTGACGCGGAACGGTCACGTGAGCGATTGCCTTCTCTGTAACGCCTGGAGCGATCACTTCGCAACGGCCACGATTCTATCGAAGTACGACGTTGACTATTTCCGATGTCGGGATTGCGGTTTTATTCAAACCGAGGCGCCGTACTGGTTGGATGAAGCCTACGATCAAGCGATCGTATCAACCGATGTTGGCTTAATTTCACGAAACGAACGCTTTGCCAAAACCACTGACCGTTTGCTGCGTATTGTTTTACCGGGCGCCAAGCGATGCCTTGATTACGGCGGTGGCTACGGCATGTTCACACGGATGATGCGTGACCGTGGACATCGGTTTGAGCATCACGACCCGTACTGCCAGAACTTGTTTGCCGCCGGGTTTAATGCGAACGTCGATAGCGATGTTCGCTTCGATTTCCTGACTGCGTTCGAGGTCATGGAACATCTCGAAAATCCACATCAAGAATTGCAAACATTCGATTGTTTGGCGGATAACTGGTTGGTATCAACGGAGTTACTTCCGGATCATCCGCCGTTGCCAAATGACTGGTGGTACTACGTACTCGACGGCGGGCAACATATTAGCTTGTGGTCCAAGCGGGCACTGCGGATCGTGGCGGAAATGTACGATCGCCATCTGATCTCGTATCGCGGCTTGCATCTCTTGACTCGTGAAAAAATGCGTCCGACCGTCGTACGCTATCTCATGCGAAACAAGTTCGCCGGCATTTGCGATCTGATCCGCCGCCGAAAGCCATTGCTGGGCGAGGACTTTCGCCAAGCGGTTGCCGAGACGAAGGCGGCCGCGCAAACGGTGAGTGTGTAAACGCTACGGTTTGATCTCGGGGCCGCAGAGCTCAACGAGTGACGTTGCTGCGGCGCCAATACTGTGTCGCTCATAAACACCTTGCCTTCCTTGATCGGCCATCTGCTCGCGGCGATCGGGTTGGTCGATCAGTGTGATGATCGCTTCGGCCAAGGCGTCGATTTCGTGCGGCGGAACAAGTGTGCCTCCGCCGGTCGAGCGGATCAATTCACCAAACGCCCCATGTTCCGGCATCACAACAGGGGTTCCCGCGGCCAGGGCTTCTAAAACAAACAGACCTTTAGGATCTTCGTATTCCGTCGGCACGCACAGTAAATCCATCTCTTGCAGGAACTGCACCTTCGCATCCAGGTCGGGGCTGCCGTGATACGTGAAACGATCGGTCAGTCCGGCTTTGGCAAGTCGGTCGCGAATCGTTTGCAGGTACGGACGATTGGCTTCTCCCAGCCAACCGGCGGCATGCAAAGTCACATGGGGGCGTTTGGCGGCGATCGCTTCAAAGGCTTCGACCAGTCGATGCAGGCCTTTCTCCGGGGCAATTCGAGCCAGATAACCGAGCTTGAACGCTTCGGTTGAATCGGTGGTCGGCGTCCGCTTTTCAGTGGGCAGGCGATCGTACGGTCCGAGGTCGATTGAGAGCGGTGCGATCCGTAACTTTGCTTCGGGGATCTCGAGCAGGGCCGCCATCTTGTCGCCATAGAACCGACTGTTGACGCAAAAGTAATCGACGTGGTCGACAAGCTTACTGCAGAGACGAATCGCCTCGGTACGATGCTTTTCCGGAAGGTGGTCTAGAAAGATATCGTCCCCTTGGAGCATCACGATCAACCTGCAGTTTGGCATGCGTTTTCGCAGCATCGGAAGTCCACCGCCGATCAGTAAGTTCGTCAGCACGACCGCATCGGGCTTTTCCTCGTTGGCGATCCAGTCGGCTAATCGTTCAAACTCTTGAGCCTGAAAACCGTCGCTCCCTTTTAGGATCGAGACGGCAAGTTCACCCAGCGATGCGGGGTCGGTCGAACTCGCCTTGCGGGTCGCCCAACGAATCAGACCTGGCGAATCGAGCAGGCTGCGCATCGGGCGGGGAAGCCAGCGAAGCCACGGCATTTTTTGCAACAAGTAGACATGAATTCCACTTAAGAAGACCCGTGATCCGGCGATGCTGACCTCATCGGTTCGAATCGGGGTGTAGACCGGTTGCAGTAAACAATCGACGCCTTGTTGATGCAGCGCTCGGGCGAGCGCGTTGTCGTGCATGCAGCTTCCACAATACATCCCGGCGGCACCGGCGGTTAAATACACGACCTTCATCTTTAGACTGAATTAACCGTTAGGGGGGAATGAAATGCCAATGGATTCTCCGAAGGTGAACAGCTCAATGATGCGAGAAAAAAGCTCGTTGTGAGGGCAACTTGACGGTTCTATACTCCGCGACCGTGTAACCCCAGGCTGTCTTCAATTTCCCCGAAAAACTGCCCCATGAGTGTTTCCAAAGCATCAAATCCAAACAAGTTCGCCGAAATCATTCCGGTGGCACAAGCGAACGGACCGTTTTACTGGGGAATTGACGTCGGTGGGACTGGGATCAAGTTAGGACTTGTCGATTCGGCAGGATACACGGTCGCTTTTGAGTCGATTCCGACGTTGGAAAGCGAAGGGCCTGAAGCGGCAATCAAACGTGTCGCGGAGGTGGTTTCGAGGACCGAGTCGTCGCTGGGCATCGTCGGTCAAGTTCCGCACATCGGCCTGGGGGCCCCTGGTCCGATGGATTTGCCCAAAGGCCTGCTGGTCGCCCCGCCGCAATTGCCATCGTGGTGGGGATTCAACATCGTCCGGGCGATCGAAACGGCGACCGGTCGACCGGTTTCGTTTCTCAATGACGCCAACGCGGCGGCGTATGGGGAATTTTGGATTGGGACCGGTCGTGACAGTGATTCGATGATCTTACTCACGCTGGGCACCGGGGTCGGTGGGGGCATTATTGTCGACGGGGAACTGGTTAACGGCATCAACAGCTTCGGAAGCGAGTGCGGTCACATCATTATTGACCCGTCGCCGACGGCCAGACTTTGCGTTTGGGGCGGCGGAAGAGGACAATTGGAAGCGTATGCGAGCGCGAGCGCCGTCGTCGATCGGACTCGGGAACGCCTACAAGAGGGAGCGACGAGTTCGCTTTGCGGGACGCTGGGCGGGGCGAACAACGAATTAACCGCGAAGAAGGTTTATCAGGCTGCCCAAAACGACGGCGACGATTTAGCATTAGAGATCGTTGACGAAACCGCAAAATGGTTAGGAATTGGCATCGCCACTCTCGTTCACGCCCTCGATCCGGGGGTCGTCACCTTGGGTGGGGCCATGAATTTCGGCGGTTCGGAATGCCCCATCGGCAGACGCTTCCTTTCTGGGATAATAAGCGAATTCCAACAGCGCACCTTTCCGAATGTATTTGAAGGCACATCGATCGCGTTCGCGACGCTCGGTGCGGCCGCGGGTTACCTGGGATTGGCTGGGTATGCCCGAAAACAACACGCGAAACCGACATGACCAAAAAACATATTCGAAACTTTTGCATTATTGCCCACATCGATCACGGAAAGAGCACGCTCGCCGATCGATTGTTGGAAGAAACCGGAACGGTCAGCTCGCGAGAGATGAAGGAGCAATTGCTCGACGATCTGGAACTTGAGCGGCAGCGTGGCATTACCATCAAAGCCCGTGCGGTGGTGATGAAGTTCAAACGCGGCAAAGAAGAATACGAATTGAACTTGATCGACACCCCCGGGCACGTCGACTTTCAATACGAAGTTTCACGCTCGCTGGCCTGCTGCGAGGGGGCGTTGCTGTTGGTCGACGCGTTTCAAGGCGTCGAAGCTCAGACGGTCGCGAACGCCTATGCGGCGATGGAACACGACCTGAAAATCATTCCGGTGATCAACAAGATCGACCTGACGCACGCTCGTCCGGACGAAGTCGCCGAAGAAATGATGAACTCGCTCGGCACCGATCCTGACGAATGCGTCCGCGTCAGCGCGAAAACAGGGCAAGGCGTCAATGGCTTGGTCGATGCGATCATCGAACACGTCCCTCCGCCCACCGGCGATCCCGAAGCGACGCTACAAGCGATGGTGTTCGATTCCAACTACGACGACTATCGCGGCGCGATCACCTACGTTCGGGTCATGCAAGGCACCGTCCGCAAAGGACAAAAGATCCGCTTCTTGCGTGCCGGAACGGTCCACGACGTCGTTGAACTCGGCCAATTCATGCCACAACGCCACTCCTGTGAACAACTTTCTGCGGGTCAAGTCGGCTACTTGATTTGCAATATTAAAAGCTTGGGCGATGTTCACATCGGCGATACGATCAGCATTCCCGGTGATTCCGCCGCTCCACCGCTGCCCGGCTATGCGCGTCCAAAGCGGATGGTTTACTGCGGCTTGTTCCCCAGCGACGGTCAGAACTTTTCCGACTTGCGCGACGCCCTTGAACGTCTTGCCGTCAACGACCCCAGCTTTGAATTCGAACCGGAAACCAGCGACGCCCTGGGCTTCGGTTTCCGCTGTGGGTTCCTGGGGCTGTTGCACATGGAAATCATTCAGCAACGACTGGAAAACGAGTCCGATGTGGACCTGGTCCAAACGGCGCCCAACGTGACGTATGAAATCGTCAATAAACGCGGCGAGACGATGACGATCCACAAGCCGCAGGATGTGCCCGACCCCGGTGACATCGAAGAATTTCGCCAGCCGATCGTCCGCTGCAATATCATTGTCCCCGTCGAATTTATCGGGGCGGTCATGAAACTGGTGCACGAACGCCGTGGAATCCAAAAGTCGCAGGAACACCTCGGCGCCCAACGTTCAATGTTGACCTACGACATTCCGCTCGCCGAAGTCGTCTATGACTTGCATGATAAGATCAAAAGTTGCACCAAAGGCTACGGCACACTCGATTACGAGATGGTGGGCTATGAGCCGGCCGACCTGGCGCGTTTAGATTTCTTGGTCAACGGAAAGCGTGTCGACGCACTCAGCATCGTCTGCAACCGCGCCGATGCCGATCGGCGTGGACGCGCGGTCGCAAAGCGATTGAAATCCGAGATCGATCGGCACATGTTCGAAGTCGCCGTGCAAGCCGCAATCGGCAGCCGTGTGATCGCCCGAGAAACCGTTCCCGCGATGCGCAAGAACGTGACCGCCAAGTGCTACGGCGGTGACATCACGCGGAAACGCAAGCTGCTGCAGAAGCAGAAAGAAGGCAAGAAACGCATGAAGGCGGTCGGCAACGTCGAGATCAGCCAGAAAGCGTTCATGGCCGTTCTTAACGAAGCCGAAGGCGGAAGCTAACGTTCCCGTCGCAGGAAGCATGACCTCGCAGGCTACTCCGCCGTGCGACACGTTTGCATCGACGCAGCTGCCAATGCTCCGTCTAGACCACGGTTTAAGCTCGGCTTGTCAGCCGACGAATGTCGCTCCAGACGACGGCACGGAAACCGTGGCTAACGCCAATCGGCTAATCCTGGCTCTGATCGCGGACGCCGCTAATGTGGCCAAGGTCGCTCACACAGAAAGCGAACGGATAGGGTCATGCTCTTGACGGCTGGCCCAGATGTTCAGACCGGCGAATTCCACAGACAGCTCTTCGGCGAGTTTTTCCATTGCGAATCGTTCGCTGTAGTAATGGCCCAGCAGCGCCAGCGTGACGCCCAGTGACTCGGCTTCGAGGCATTGGTGGAAGGTCGCTTCGCCGGTGATCAGCAATTCACAACCACGGCGATGAGCCTGAGAGACAAACGATCCGCCACTCCCGCATGCGAATCCGACACGCGATACAACGTGATCGGCAGGACCAACGACACGTGGTGCCGAGGCGCTGACATGAACGGCACAGGTGCGGATGACTTCATCGGCCGCGATCGGCTGGGCGAGGTCCCCCACCCGGCCGGCGCCCAGACTGTTCCCCGGTTCGGGATCAACGATCGGTCCGACGCCGGAAAGATTCAGCAGATCAGCCCAAGCTTGGTTGATCCCCGTTGCCGCCGAGTCATAGGCGGTGTGGGCGCTGTAGACAGCGGTCCCGGATCGGATGAGTCGCCACAGCAGTCGGCCGGTAATCGAGTCGGCGGTCACCTTTGCGAGAGGCCGGAAAGGCAGCGGATGATGCGTGATCACGAGATCAGCATCGGCATCGACGGCTTCGTCGACGACGCTGGGCGTGATGGTCAAGCATGTCATCACGCGTTCAACGTCGGCGTTTCGGTCACCGACAAGCAGACCGACGTTGTCCCAGGACTCGGCCAGGGACAAAGGGGCGATCTGTGCGAGTGACCGGCACAGCGAGTTGAGCGAAATCGACATGCTCGACTTACTTCGGAGCGATCATGCAGATCATGCGTTTGCCGTGTTGCTGCGGTGCGGTTTCTACTTTACCGACCTCTTCGAGCAACTCGATCACTTGTTCCATGACCTTTCGGCCTTCTTCGATGTGGGCCATTTCGCGGCCTCGGAACAAGACACTGACCTGCACTTTGTCTTTGTGCATCAAGAACTTTTCGGCGCGACGGATCTTTGTCCGGATATCTTCATCGCCAGTTTTGGGACGCAACCGAATTTCTTTCGTCTTGGTATGACTTTGATTGCGGTTCGTCTTTTTGTTCTTGTCGTACTTGTACTTGCCGTAATCCATGATCCGGCAAACGGGGGGCCGTTCGTTCGGTGCGACTTCAACGAGGTCGAGTCCAACGTCGCGGGCTCGACTGAGCGCCTCGTCGGTTGAAATCACTCCAAGTTGTTCCCCTGTTTCACTTACAACTCGAACGGGACTGATTCTAATGTTTGAATTGATGCGTACCGTATCGCGGTTGTCTGGCTGGTTGTTTCTTCGTGCCAACGCCACTTAAAACGTTCTTCTCCTGCCGGCTGGCAATCCGGACATTTTTGAAATCAAATCTCCCAACGAACTCGCCGCTTGGATCGCTGGGTAACGTCCAGCAGCCAATTTGACAGCGATTTGATGGGGGTGAGAGTGCCGGATGGTCCGGCCATAGACCTCTCGAAGGGAGCAGTATCCGATGACGGATCGGCGAGCGTCAACAGTGAAATCACCTGTTTCCCGCAGAATTCGCCTAACTATCAAAAAACGTAGCGTCCAATTCCAAGGTTTCCCCCATCGCTTGGACGGTATCGCCGATAAAAATCTGCTTTCGGCGTCGGGTTTCAACGATTCCATTGACGGTCACCTGGCCGTCCTGGATCCAAAGTTTGGCCTGACCGCCGGTCCCAACCCACCCCGCTCGCTTGAGGACGTCATCGAGACGCATCATTAACGTCGGCTCAGATTCAGAGGGGGCATGATCGGACATATCGATTTATCGCAATTTCTTCAATGCGTTGGAAATTAAAACACGACGTTCCCTGTCGTCGTCATCGCCAGATGCCAACCGTTTCGGCGCTCCGACGGAGATTACTTCCCAGAGTTCTGATCGACTTTGCCGGGCAAATACTACCTGCGACTTGAGTGACATGAAACTCTGATTTCTCATGCTCCGTTCTGCTCAATCGCTGCTCGTTCGATGGCCGACGGGACGCTGAATGATCTGGACGATTATCCGCCAACCGCCGATGGGGACAATCAGAACAAGTCAGAATTTCACGATTCGCGCCTACTTTCGGTGTCAATCGTGCATGGTAAGTAGCCACCAATCAATCACAACCAGGAGTGGTCCTATGACAGTCACCGACGAACTCAATCGTCTGCAACAGCTGCGTGATCAAGGCAGTTTGACGGAGGCGGAATTTGATGAAGCAAAACGCAGGGTTTTGAACGAGAACTCGGGTGCTGCCGGGAATACGCAGCACAGTCCCACAGGATACGGAGCAGCAATGAATCAATCTCAAGACGGCATGGTGCATGGCATCGACGAAAAGACGTACTGCACATTGATGCATCTTTCGCAGCTTTTGATCTTTTCGATGCTAGGCGTCATCGTCCCAATTGCGATGTGGCTGATCGGCAAGGAGCAATCGGACTTGGTCCGTCGTCATGGCAACCGGATGATGAACTGGCTAATTTCCGAATTGATTTATGGCATGGTGATCGGCGTGTTGTGCTTTTTCTTCATCGGGATTCTGTTGATCCCTGTGCTCGCCGTGGTCGGAATTTTGTTCCCGATTTTGGCGGCGATCAAAGCGAACAACAACATCTTGTGGTCCTATCCCGGTGCGATCCGCTTTTTCGATGAAGACTGATCATTCGGGCCGCAAACTGTTTGCTTGACGGCATGGCCCCCCGCCATACTGGGGCCAGTCTTTCGCCCCCTTCTCTGCCTCAGGACAATCGGTATGCACGTGCGAAGAACGTCATTTCTTCCAGCAGCGTCACGCCTGGCCATCACGCCGTTCATCATTTTCGCCCTCGGAGTCAGTCAGTTGACGATTTCGGAGCCGGTGTCGGCCCAAACGTCATCGGAGACGCCGTCGGCTGAAGCCCAGGAAGCGAAGAAGCAAGCCGAATTGGCCGATCGTTTTATGACCGTGCTGCTCCGCCGACCACGGAGCGGGACGGCACTCGATCGCGTCTACGGATTTCATGTGCAGGGTGGATCGCTGGAGTCGCTGCTGGAGTCACTCGATGTTTCCGCCGACGATCCCGAAGCGGGCAGCAAGCAGATGATTTTGGGGCTGTTGCAACTGCAGCGTGGGAAGCCTGGCTTGGCAGTGGCAGCCTTTGAAAACGCCGAGCACTTGCGTCCCGACGATGCGATGGCCAGTTTTTTGCTCGGCAAGAGCCAGCTCGCGGTTGGCCAAAACGAAAAGGCCGCCGAAGCGATGGAGCGTGCGATCACACGTGAACCGGCTCGCGCCGAAGCGTTGCCAATCTTCACGGAACTAGGACGTCTTTATGGGCGAGCCGGCCAGACTGAAAAAGCACTCGCTGTCTGGGAAAAACTTGAGCGGCGGTTTCCGGGGGACGACAAGGTCGGTGGTCAAATCGCTCAAACGTTGGCCGACGAAGGGGACTACCAATCGGCCCTCGACCGGTACGCCTCGCTGGCGAATTCGGCTCGCCAAGCCGAACAAAAAGTCGCTTTCGCGGTCCGGGCGGCCGAGATGAAACGCCGCCTCGGCAATCACGACGAAAGCGTCACCGACCTGGAAAACATCCTGACGCGACTTCGACCGGGAAGCTGGCTCTACAACAGCGTTCGGCAACGGATCGAAGAGGGCTTCTTGAAATCGGGCGACTACGACGCCCTGGCGAAATACTACGAGGACAAGCTCGAATCCTCGCCCGATGACTTAGAAGTCATGACTCGATTGGGACGGATCTATATCACATCGCGTCGCCTCGAGGATGCCGAAAGAACGCTTCGCACGGCACTCGAAAAGGCCCCCACGGAGACCGAAATTCGACTGACGCTGATCGATGTGTTGCGTCATCAAGGGGAACTTACCGCCGCGGCGGACCAGTACGAAAAACTCGTCGATGCCGATCCGACCAATCCGGATTACTTGCTTCGCTGGGGCAGAGTGGTGCTGGAAGACGGCGATCGTGCGCTCGACCAGCGGCGTGACGAAGCGGCTCAGATCTGGACTCGCCTTGCCGAAGCCCGTTCCGACGATGCGGTGATTCTTTCTCAAGTTGCCGATGCGATGCGTTCGATTGATCAGATCGATCAAGCAATCGACTTGTATCGCCAAGCGATCGATGTTGCCCCCCAATCGCCTCAATACCGCGAGTACTTGGGTGAGTACCTGTATAAGCTCGATCGAAAAGAAGCGGCCGTCGAAACTTGGGAATCGATGGCCGCCGATGACCGCCGCGACCGTGAATCACTGGTTCGATTGGCCGAAGTTTTTCAGACATTCGAGTTCGATGAACGCGCGCTTGAAACTTGGCGTGTCGCAGCGGAACATGACCTGCAATTCGACCAAGAATTGCGGTTTGCCAGACTCCTTCGCGAGTCAAGCTTGTTCGATGAAGCATTCGAGCGGCTCGACCGGGCGGCAACCCTGGCGGAGACCCCCGATGAACGTGAGCAGTTACTGCGTGATCGTATCAATACTTATTCCGATGCGGGTACGCTTCTTGATCAAATCGCCCAACGGGAAGCCGCGGAAAAAACGCCCGACAATCTTCGTGTCCTGGCATTGCTTCACGCCGCCGCCGGGGAATTGGCTGATGCCCGTTCGGCGATCGAAGCGGCGCTCGAAATGTCTCCTGATTCGGTGGACATCTTGCTGATCGCAGCGGAGGTCTCCGAACGTCAAAACCGTTTCGCCGACGCCGCCGAAAAGTTTAGGCGGTTAGCTGAACTCGACATTCGCTTTAAAACCAATCACCTCCGTCGCGTCGCCGATTTGCAGATGCGATTGGGAAAGGTCGACGAGGCAATGAAGACGTGTGCGGAGGTGATCGCTGCGAATCCTGCGAGCGCCGAGTCGTACCAGTTTTTGGCCCGTTTGGCATTTCGCGCCGGGCGTGATGACGAAGCAATCGCGGCGCTTCGCACGGCGATGAACGTCGCACCTCGCGACAATACCAGCCGCCGGACGTTGGCCTCGGCCTTTGCCGATCGCTTCCGCACCGACGAGGCGATCGAAGTTTATTGGCAGGCGATGCGGTACGAAAGCAAGTTGGACGACCAGGTGCTGTTGGTCGAAAGCTTGGCGCCGCTGTATGACCGAAAAAATGAAGTGGAGGATCTGGTACGTCGGATCGAAGAACTCCAAGAGGATGACGTCGACAGCCGCAGCATCACCGTGATGACCGCCGCCGCTTACGAAGCGGTCGAGAATTATGGCGCGGCAAAATCGGTGCTGGAAACGGCGATCGCAGACGCACCTCGTGACGTTTCACTGCTCGATCGTATGGTCCGAGTGTGTGATTTGGCGAATGAAGTCACCGACGCGGCAGAATACCAGGAGCGCATCGCCGCCATCGAAGACACCCCTGAAAACCGTTTCAAGCTGATCCAGTTTCAGCTCGAAGCGGAGATGATCGATATCGAAACGGCGCTGAGCAAACGGATTTCGCTAAACGCGGATCCGCAGCGACTCGGCAGAATGATCCGAGGTTCCGTGGCCCGATCGGATATGGAAACCGCGATCGCGATTTGCCAAGCCGCGCTGAATCGAGATGATCGGCTTTGGGATGTCAAACTGTACCTTGCTCAGTTGCTGTTGCACCAGCCCGTCGACGGCAACGACGACGAGAGTCAGTCGCAGCCATATCAGCGAGCGATCGAGTTAGCCAACGAGGTGCGTCAGCTGGACATCGAAGTTGATGAGCTCGCCCCGACAGCCTCTCGCGGAGGCAGTCGGCCGGGGAACAATACGTCGACCCGCCCGGTTAAGCCAACCGATTGGTCGAGTCACTACTACGAAGTTGCCCGCCAATACAAACTCGGTCAATATTCCAGTTCGTCGTATTCATCTCGCGGGACACAGCTCGTTCAACCGCGGAATTTTGGTCATGCCCGTGTCTTAGCGGCGACGCTGGAATTCGTCGCGATTAGTAAAACCAATCAAGACAGCGTCGCTTCGAAGAAGATCTACGAGTTGCTGTCGACGAAGTACGCGATGCCAGAGATTGATGAAATCGACGACGCGAATGTGATCTGGGACTATCGAGGGATTGAATCGAGTTGCCGCTACCTGACCCGCAAAGCGGTCAACAGTCACTTCGACAAAGAAGACAAAGAACGCACCAAACGATGCAATTGGCGGCTCGCCGAACTCGATCCAAAGTTCGGGGAACAATCACTTCGTGTCATGCTGTTTTCACAGTATCGCCAACAAGAGGATTCGGTTTGGACGGACGAGCAATGGGAACTAGTGAAACAATTGCACGACCAAGCCGAAGCAAGGGCACACTCCGACCGTAGTGTTCGCGGCGTGTATTATTGGCAGCACCTCACGCAATTTCGCAAAGTGTTGGCTTGGAAGCATCAAACGCGTGGCGAGGAAGAACTCGCCCAACAATATGAAATTGAACCCCCTCAGGACGACGCGACGTTGGCCGAACTGGTCAACATCATGCGGTTCTACACAACCATTGATGACATGGAATCCGCCGAAGCGTTGATCCCGCGACTGATGCCGGCGGCGAGGGATAGCGACCGAACCAATCGGACCAGCGGTTCAAGCACGACGGGATTTTTTGGTTCTATTCGTGGAGGCAACGACACGGCGAAGGCCTTGTATGACGAGCATCGATTCGAGTTTCTTGATGCTGCCTTGGCAGAAGTTTGTGGCGTCCCGCGAACCAGTCGGCGTTCTGGATTAACCAATGGGACCACCAATGCATACGTTCGCAGCAGTGGAGGTGGTTACTACGGGGTGACGATCAAAAGTCCGCTGTCGGCAGACCTGTTGCCACAGAACGTGATCACTGAATTTGGTAGTTTCCTTCCCGAGAAGCCGAACTCAAGCGGTCGCGCTCAATTCCAAGTGCCCGAAGAGTTCCTTGAATTTCTCGATCGTCCCGTTGAGGACGCCAACGAAATCGAAAAGAAAACGCGTGACGTGTTGACGGCTTATGCCCATTGGTGGGCCAACGATGCGACGGAATGTTATCAGCGCATCAATCGCCTTTGCACGCAGTTTCCCGATGACGTTGACCTACGCATCGAGCAGGCTCGCCTGGCAAGTGAAGTCGCCCAGCCAAGGATCGCGTTACAAAAACTAGACTCCTTCGAACCTCTCGACAGTCGGATGTTGGTTCGCAAGGAAATGGCCGCGATGAACTTAGCATCTCGGATTGGTGATACCGAACGCGCTAGGGCAGCCGCCGAACGATTGTTTGGGTTGCGAATCGATACCACGACACAGCTCGCATTGACCGAACAGTTGCGTCAGTTGGGTATGAACGATCAAGCCAAAGCGATGATGCAACGTCTGCGTGGTGGACGTCAAAAAGACGAACGAACTCAAATCCAAATCGCCAACGCGTTCCTGAGCAGCGGTGACCCCGAAGCGGCCGCCGAAGTCGCCTATTCGGTTTTGCGTAAACTTAACGGCGGTCGGTCGACCACGAACAACGCGGACTACTACCGACGCCAGGTCGTCACGATCCTTCGAAACGCAAAGAAACTCGATCCGTTGATCGAGCGGGCGAAACGGCGACTGGAACTTGCGCCAAATTCACGGCGTGCGATGAATAGTTTGGCCGAGCTTTACAGCGCGGCCGGGAAAACCGCTTTAGCGAACGAAATACTCGGCAAACTGAGCGAGAGTTCCGGTAAAGATTCGGCCACGCAATTGCTCGCTCGTGCCGAGTCCCTAAAAAGCGCCGGCAAGAATAAGGAAGCGGTCGAAGCGTATCTGCAGGCCTACATCAAAAAGCCAGACGCGTTTCGATCTGATTTCTATCAAATGTATTCTCCGGCGAGGAACCTGACAGAAACGGAATTCGCTTTCAAGTTGCTCAATCAAATCGACCCCAACGCGATTCCCGCCTATCGCATCGACGAATTGCTGCGGATGGGACGCAACGGCAACAGTTCTTACAGCGAGGCAAAACGCGACTTCCTCCGTCGGATGCTACGTCGCTCGGATCTGCAAAATTACCTTTTCAGCATCGTGCGTAATATCCCACCGAATGAACGAGTGAAGATCCCCGAGGTCGATCGAACGATCATCGACGCCGCGTGCGAGGAAACAGCTTTCAATGCGCGAGGCTCTTACTGGAACATTTACAGCTATACCGGCGCGGGAAAAGCCAGTGGCGGACTGGAAGAATTGCTTGCCATCGTCAAGAGAAACCAAAAGTACCGAAATCAATTCCGAGAAGCGGCGACCGCAGCAAAGGAAGCCGATCAAGAGGAACATGGGCTGACAGCAACACTGCTCTTATCCCTCGTTGAAATTGTCTGTGACGACGATGATGCGGAGGATACCAGCAAAGCGAAAGAAGAAACCCGTGCGTCTTACGACGCCATCCATCAGTTGTTCGTTCAAGAAAATCGTGAACGAACGATAAAGAAGGTCGCCCCAGCACTGATTTGGCAGGCGGGGCTAGCGTTAGAAGAAGACGACTTTGCGCTGGAGAACAAAACGGAACTCTTAGTCGATCTGTATCAAACCGCTTGTATCGATCAAACGAAGTTCAACAACGCGATTAGCTTCACTCCTGCGGCACGCTTGATTCACTGGTACGTCGAACTCGGACAACGGGGGAAAGCTCGCGAGTTGATTATGCGGTATTACGAGGCAATCAATCACTCCGACGAGAACGTCAACAATCCGGGCTACGGTGACTATCAAGACATCAATGAGATCGCCGGGATAGCCAGCATGTTCTCAACGTACGATTTTCCAATTGAATCCTATCAGGTGTATCAGCAACTCCTTGCCGATCAAGCAAAATTTGAGCGTGCACAGCGTTGGGGTGGAAGTTCCAATCGCGAGCGATACGAAAGTGACAGTCAAAAAGCGTTCGAGAACATCACGTCAGAGGCGGGTCGCACCTACCTCCTGTCATTTGGTCAACAGCTCGGCGAGAATGCCCCCGATCAATTGCCGCGTTTGCTGGAAGGATCCCCCGAGCAGATCCGACGCTCCGAAGGCACCCCAAGCATACTCGTCGCGATTGAGAAAGCGAGGGAATCTGACGAAGGCGTGGAAGTCATCGATCAACTTAAGCAGACGGTGGAAGAGAAGATCGAAGTGACGCCGGATCATTTGTGCGCACACATTGTTCGCGTCGTCGTTTTGCTAAACCAAGACTCGGGAAATGAATTGACCGAGGCTCTCGATCAATTGATGAAGGTGGTTCCCTCTGAAGACGAACTCGCCAAGCTCAGCGAACAAGGCGAAGTTAGAACGTTGGAACGATTGAATGATCTGTTTGTGCCTTTGATTGCGGCAAAGTCGTCCGACCATCCTGATGCTGACAGCGTTCCAAAGCAATTGGCGGACTACTTGGCAACGATGGCAGACGTCGCTGGTAATAAAACCGCAGAGTTAGCTTTATTGGCCATCGGCGGTTACGGAGAAGATCGCGTACAAGAGATCCTGCAGGAGTTCGAAGAAAAAGCGACCCAACAATCAAAGCTCACTCGCGATGAGGTTGCATTCTGTTTGGACATCGCCGACTCATTTGTCGATCAAGGGCAACTCCGTGACTCGGCGCGAGCCCTGCGAATTGCCTTGCAGGCGGGGCCGCCGATCGCGCCGATTTCAGGTGGAAACGATCCCTTTTCGTTAACCCCAATTCGTCAAAACAATAACAACGTCAACGAACGAGAACAGGAACTGACGGAACTACGGGTGCGGTTGTTAAAGACCGTTGCGTCTTGGTCAAAGCCGCTGGGAGTAAGCGACCTGACGATGCCGCTGCTGAGCGAGAAGCCCGCGCCTCAAGTCGACGCCGAGTTGGCATCGCAATTAGCGGACGCATTGACCGCTATCGTCATTCCTAATGGTTCGACCGGAATGGTTTACCCGTGGGGAAAACGAATTGCGTCGCGAAATGGCTACGATCGATACCACAATCAGAATTCCTGGGATGTACAGTCGCTGTCGATCGCGTTGGGGAACCTGGCGCGTCTTGCTGGGAATACCGACGCCGTTCTGGAAACGATTCGCGAACGCCAGGAAACGGCGACCGATCCACGCATCGTCAAAGCGGTCTTGGTCGATGTGGCTTGTGCCGGTTCCAACCCGCAGGTCCAAAGCAAAGCTATCGGTGAATTCACTCAATTGCTCAATTTGCAGCTTCCCGCTACCGACGCGCCGGTAGTGACGCAGACCGGATCGATCAGCATTACGTCGCAAATGCAAGCGGAATCAATGGAGAAGAGCGACGTCGTTGACCTTTGCATGCGAACGTTGTGGCCGATTGTCAGCCACCCCGATTCCTTCTCGAAGGAAGACGTCCACGAGGCGTCCCAGACATTGACGCGAGTCAATCGATTGATCGGATCCGACCACTACACCTTGGGGCGTCACCGCGAGATTTCGCGTCGTTTGGAAAACCAATTGTTCACGACGGCCGCCGAGACAAAGGACGAAAAGACGTTTTCGCAGCAGCTCGAGTCGCGGGTGCAAAGCTTTTTCCGCGGCTTGGGGTTTTGACGCCTCGACTGAATCGAATCACAAGGTAGCGGAACTCGCCTACGGCTCGTTGATTTACTCAGCCGCAAACACGATAGCGTGCGGTTCTTCCGCACAAACTCGAGTTTGGGCCAAAGCCCGTCGGCTGATCGTGGAGTCGCTCGATTTGACTAAATCGACGAGCCGACGTGCGTTCGCCCCGGTTATTGCACCGAAACCGTGGCTAACGTCATGCGGCTAATACTGAAATCAACGGTCAATGAAGCACTATCGCATTCGGCTTGCGTTTTCTCTACGGCCGCTACCTCCACTATTCTTGCCTAGATTGAATTGACACCGCTCAGGAATTTTTCTATCGACGCGGTAGATGGTCTTGATTTTCCGCCCGAAACCTGAACTACCGGTGTCTCGATTGCCTCGTGCTTCCTCTCAATTCGATCTCGAGGGCTCGGTGCCGGCCGACGGTTTCGGTTGGTCCCATCGGATCGCCGCATGGGTGCTGACGGTGCCGTTGACGTTGGTGTGCCTAGCGATCATGCCCCCTCGATCTGTATCGGCGCAGTCGCTGGCCGACGAGATTGATGGCGATGCGATCGTCGAATTGAACCTTTCGGGGACGGTCAAGGTGACGACGCTATTGGATTTGATGAGTCAGGAACTCGGTGTTCGATTTTTACATGGAACCGACATCGCGCGTCGCGACGTGACGGTCTACACGCCGGCAAAGCTACCGAAGAAGGTCTTGCCGACATTGTTGGGCAGCCTGCTGCGGGAGGCGAAATTAGCCATCGTCGATAGCGAGGTCCCCGGCTGGAAACGTGTCGTTGATATTGCGGACATCGTCAGTGAAGCGCCCGCCGGGAATGCCGCCGAGGTGTCTCGTCGCAACGGACCGGCTGCCGCGGTCACTCAAGTTTTGCCGGTCAAATTCATCGACTTGACCATGGCATCATCCTCGCTGAAGGCGTTTCTTTCCCGGACCGGATCGAACATAGTCCCTCTGCCAGAACAACGGTTGATGATCGTCACCGGTTATGCCGCCGACGTACGGATGATCGCCGAGTTGTTAGAAACGATTGATCGGCCAGATGAAAAGGGCGTGATCGAATTCTACGAAGTGCGCCGCCGTCCACCCGCAATGCTGATCGAGCAATTCGAAGGCTTGCGGTCGGTCGATGACAACCGCAAGACCGCGAACGCATCCGAACCGAAACTGTTGGTCGACAAATCCGGCAGGCGAATCGTGGTCGCCGGTCGGAAGGAATTGGTCGATGCGGCTCTGTCCCTGCTACAGCGTCTCGATTCGGGAACCGATTTTCAAACCAAGGTTTATCGTCTGGAAAATATCAGTGCCCAACGTTTGGACCGTTTGATTCAAGGGTTCGTAGATCGTGAGACCACCACCGATCGAAACGGTACTCGATCACTCGAAACAACGATTGACGAAGAAGGCAACTTGTTGGTGGTCCGGGCCGGCGCGACGATTCATCAACAGATTGAAACATTGATCAAAGAGCTTGACCGCCCGATCGATGCCGAGGAAAGCCCCATTCGGTTTTACAAGCTAAAGAATGCCACCGCGATTGAAGTGTTGTATTCGTTGTTGGCACTCCAGCAAGCCGCCGGAAGCGGCGTACAAACCGCGGGTGGTTTTGGTGCCGGGGCATTTGGAACGCTCGGTGGCAACGCAATGATGGGGGGCGGCGTCGTTCCTGCTGGCATGGTGGGAGGGGCGAACGGTTCGATTCCAGGCACGTTTCCAAACAATGCCGCCGGTGGAATGCCAGGCGCGATGGCTACCGTGCAACCAAACGGTGGTATGGGCGGAGGACAGTTTGGCGTGGTGGGACAGAATTTATCTGGAAATCTGTCATCGACGCGCACGGCCAATCAAAACGCAGCCTTGGCCATGATGGGGGGCGGAATCGGATTGGCCGGAGGAATGGGATCGTCAATGGGCGGCGGCATGGGAACCGGATCGGTGGCGACATTGCCCGGCGGGGCGCGTGTATCGGCGGATGTCGCGACGAACAGTTTGATCGTGTTCGCCCCATCCAACGTGCAAACCCTCTATGAAAAACTGATTCGATCGCTGGATCAACGCCGGCCGCAGGTATTGATCGAAGCGGACATCATCGCGATCGACACATCAGACAACTTTTCGTTAGGCGTTGAAATCAGCGCCGGAGATCGCACGGGGTCAAAACGCTTGTTCGAGTTTACATCGTTCGGACTGAGCGAAGTCGATCCGCTAACAGGACAATTGACGGTCAATCCTTCGCTCGGATTCAACGGTGTCCTGGTCGATCCCGACGTTGCCGACGTGATCGTTCAGGCGGTTAGTCGGCACACACGAGGACGCGTCCTTTCGTCTCCGAGAGTGCTGGTTAACGATAACCAAACCGGTGTTATCAACAGTATTTCGAGTATCCCGTTCCAGGCCTTCAGCCAAGGCGAGACAACGACGTTGACAGGGCTCGGTGGAAATCAGGAAGCCGGGACAACGATTCAAGTCACCCCGCATATCAACGAAGACAATCATCTGCAGCTTGAGTTCGATGTCGAATTCAGTACCTTTGTCGGTTCGGGTGACAACAATTTGCCACCGCCCCGGCAAATCGATCGGGTGGGAAGTGTCGTTACCATTCCAGATAGCAAAACCGTGATCGTCGGCGGGCTCAAACGCACCAGTGAGTCGGACACACAAACGGGGGTACCGTGGCTAGAGAAAGTGCCGATCATCCGTGAACTCAGCAGCCTGCGAACCGAAGAACAATCGACAACCTCGTTCTTTCTATTCATTCGACCACGAATCCTACGTGACAGTCAGTTTCGTGATCTGAAATTCCTCTCTGATCTTCAATCACACGACGCGCAGTTGTCGGCCGATTATCCGACTAGCGGTCCGATGTTAATTCACTGCCCTCCGGAAAACTTGCCGGCCGGACAGCCAGGGCCGTCGGCGGATCAAACGTGGGGGTCCAGCAATTTCACTGAACCGTCAGTTCCAATGCCGATGGAGTCCACCACGGTCATCGAAGCGCAGTCGGTGTATGATAAAGCGTTGCTGGCGGAGCCGGGATTCGAAACCGATGATGGTTTGGAGTCACGTCCACAGCTGGTTTATCCCGAACCCTGACACGTTGGCCGGTAGGTGCGGTATTACCGATCCAAGATCGGTGCATCGCATACGTTGGCGTCGGGCCCGTATCACGAAAAGGCAGCGCCGCCGGCTGACAGCGCCCGCGTCTGACAGCGTCCTTGTCTGACAGGGCCCGCGTCTGGCGTCATCGGCTTACTGGGCCAGGTGATAATCAAAACACACCCTGCCGATACCTACCTTTGATCTCGGTTTGCGTACTCGATTCATGAATGTGTCGATTGATGACATCGCCGCCAAGTTGCGCATGCCAGTCGCCGAAGATCTTTCGCAGTTTGAAGCGTCGAGCGATTTTCTAAATCGAATTAGCATCGGGCATGCACGCCAACACAACGTGATCGGTTTGCGAGGCAAGGGCGAAGACGAGTTGTGGCTGGCAATCGATTCAGTGTCGGGACTTAATCAAGTCGACGTGATCGGCCGAGCCTTATCACAAAACCCGGGTGGTGGTTTGCGACGGATCGCACTTCGCCCACTTCCGGCGACTTCTGAGGCGATCCGAAAGGCAATCAACCGTGCTTACACCGAACAGTCCAGCCAAACTCAGCGAGTGATCGACTCTCTCGATCGCGACACTTTGTTGGGCGAATTAGCTCGACTCGGTCCACGTGAAGACCTGCTCGATACCGAAGGGCGTGCGCCTGTGATTCGGCTGGTCAATCACTTGCTATTTGATGCCGTGAAATCCGGTGCCTCGGATGTTCACATCCAACCCTATGAAGATCGCTTGATGGTCAGACAGCGGATTGACGGGGTTTTGTTCGACACCTTCGAAATCCCTAAGACAGTTCAAGAAGAGGTGCTTTCACGTGTGAAAGTCCTTGGAAAGATGAACATCGCCGAAAAGCGATTGCCGCAGGACGGGCGGGCGACCGTTCAACTGGGTGAACGCATCGTGGACTTACGGATCGCATCGCTGCCGACAAGTCATAACGAACGGATCGTAATTCGATTGCTCGATAAAGGCGCTCGCTTATATTCGCTGGCCGAACTTGGCATGCCCACCGATAAGCTGGCGATGTTCAAAGAGCTGATCGGACGTGATCATGGATTGATCTTGGTGACCGGACCGACGGGAAGCGGAAAAAGCACAACGCTTTATGGGGCGTTGCAGGAACTTGATTCTGAAGAATTAAATATCCTGACGCTCGAAGATCCGATCGAATATCAGCTTGAAGGGATCAGCCAGACTCAGATCAACGAAAAGAAAGGCATGACCTTTGCGTCGGGAATGCGAAGCGTCTTGCGACAAGATCCTGACATTATCATGGTGGGAGAGATCCGTGATAGCGAAACCGCGATGATGGCGATTCAGGCCTCGCTGACGGGACACTTGGTGTTCAGTACGTTGCACACGAACGATGCGGCGAGCGCCGTGACGCGATTGTTGGACTTGGGGATCGAACCGTATTTGGTCAGTAGTTCTCTGGTCGCGTCATTGGCCCAACGCTTGGTCCGTCAACTCTGCCCGCATTGCAAGACGACGTGTGCAAATCTAAATGATGATCTCCACGCTTCTCAACCGGTCGGCTGCGAAGCGTGTCGGCAAACAGGTTATGCCGGACGCATCGGGCTGTTCGAGTTGCTGGTCATCGACGAAGCTTGTCGAGAATTGATCGGTCGGCGGGCAAGCGCCGCGGAAATTCGTGAAGCCGGATTAAAATCAGGGTTGCAGTTGCTGGCCAACGATGGTCTTGAGAAAGTGCGTCAAGGAATCACCACCTTAGATGAAGTTCGACGGGTCACGACGCTGTAAGATAGGAGACTTTGTCGACGTTAGAGGCAGAGGCTCGATTGTAGCGATGGGGCTTGCAGGACGAGCAAGATGAACGCCGCCGGCAAAAGGATCGCCCCAGCGTTTTTTTAAAATCGAAACAGTAGTTCGATGGCAGTCTTTTCTTACACCGGTACCGACGAATCGCGATCCACCGTCCGTGGAACGATCAACGCCGATTCGCCGCGGCAAGCCCGTGACTCACTGCGTGATCGAGGCATCCGGGTACGCAAGATCGTCGTCAAAGGGGAGCGAGACAGCCCGACATTGTTTCGGTTTCCGCGATGGAAACGGTTCACCGGGGGCAAGCAATGGACTTCGGTGATTTCTGAACTGGCAATGTTACTGCATGCCGGCATTCCAATGCTGGATGCCTTGGACACGATGACCGATCAACACACCGGGGCGATGCGAACGGCTTTGCTGGCCGTACGTGAACGGGTCGCCGCTGGCGAATCGCTTGCGGTAGCCTTGCGTAGTCGTCGTGATTCATTTGATGATGCCACCATTCAGATGGTCGAAGTCGGTGAGAATGCGGGAAATTTGGATGCGGTGCTCACGCAAGTCGCCGAGTTCAAACAACGCCAATCTCGATTCACCGATGCGGTGACGACGGCACTTCTTTATCCGGCATTTTTAGTTTGCTTTGGTGCCGCCGCTGCGGTGTTCTTGATGACCAGTGTGCTTCCGCCGCTGCTTGAGAATTTGGAAGAAACGCTACCGACGCTTCCGTTTCCGACTCGCATCGCAAAACTACTGAGCGAAGGATTACTGAACTATCGATGGTGGTGGCTTGGAGGTTTATTGGTGCTATCGGTTGTCGGTGTTTCGGTCGTGCGTCATCCGGCCGGTCGCCGCGTTGTCGATCGTTGGATGTTACGCGTCCCGGTCCTTGGACCGATGTTCGTCAAGCAGGGGATTTCTAGGATCGCGACGATCATCGCGACGCTTTCCCGCAGCGGCGTTGAATTGACGCGGGCATTCGAGCTAGCCGAAAGGTCGGTGAACAATGTGGTATTTCGTACGGCACTACGAGATTGCGGGACACGCATTTCGGCTGGGGAAGACATCGCCGATGCGCTTTCGCAAAGCGGAGTGTTCCCCCCACTGGCGGTTCGCGTGTTTTCGGTCGGACAGGAAACTGGCAAGCTAGATGAGATGCTTTTTCGCCTTGCCGATGATTATGATGAACAAGTCAAAACCTCATCGGCCCGCATCACGGCGCTCGTCGAACCGGTTTTGATCCTTGTCTTGGCCGCCATGGTAGGATTCCTGTTGCTGGCCACTATTCTTCCGATCTTGGAGGCTGGAAATGTTTTGTGACTCGTCTGTGACGAAGCGATCCCAACGCCGTCGCGCGTTTTCACTCGTCGAGCTGATTGTCGTCATGGTGATTTTGGGGATGCTGGCCGGATTGGTCGCAATCCGTACACGAGGCTACTTGGTTAACTCGCGTCAAAATGCGGTGAAAGCAGAAATCGCGACGATCGTCAAAGCTCTTGATACGTTTCGCCTCGACCAAGGACGTTTTCCAACTGATGACGAAGGATTAGAAGTCCTCACCGAACCGACGCCGACTTGGGAAGAAGGCTTTCTTAGCAAGTTGCCCGTCGATCCATGGAAAAACCCCTATTTGTATTTTGTTACCGACGATGGTTTTGAAGTGCTCAGCCTTGGCGCCGACGGTCGCGAAGGTGGGCAGGGTGAGGATGCCGATTTTTCCAGTGCGATGCTGGACGCGTCATGATGGACACTCCCGGCCAACCGGTACGGCGAGGGTTTTCGTTGATCGAACTGCTCGTCGTCATGGTCTTGCTAGCCGTGATGGCATCGCTTGCGACCTTGACCAGTCGAGCCGCGTTCGCGAAACAATCGCTTGAACTCGCGGCCGCAACGGTTGAGCAATTTGATCGGCAATGTCGCGCCGATGCTCGGTTAAGCCGGCGAGGCGCGAGTGGTCAAATCGATCCGTCACGCGGACAACTGATCATTGAAGCTCCGCATAAACGGACATTTCGATTGTCAGGCCGAGTTGTGATTGATCGTTTCGTCAGTCACGGCGGCAAAGTGATTCGGAATCGCCAGGCGAGGATTCAGATGAATGAGTTTGGGGCATCGCCGAGCTATGCGGTCAGGTTGGTGTGTGGTGATTCGGCACGTTGGATTTTTATCAGTGGTGGCTCTGGGCAAATCGTCGATAATCTAGACGGTACAAAAGTTTCTCGTCTACTCGTGAAACCATGAGAGCCTGCGATAGACAACGGCGATTGGTTGAACCATCGTCTGCTCGGCGAAACGGATTGACGCTGATCGAAGTCGTCATCGCACTTGTGTTGATGGCGTCGGTACTTGTTGGATCAATTCTGGCGTTCACAACTCATCGGCGGCAATTATCACGGGCGGAAAAACGCGTCCAAGCAACTTTCCTTGCCGACCAATGGATCGAGACATTTTTATCATCGAATGAGAGGATACCGGTGCCTGGTCGCGGTGTGCTTTTGGATACGCCGAATTGGTATTGGAAAACATCGGTCGCCGGGCAAACTGTCATCACGAACGTTCCCGTACGAATCGTACGATTGGAAATTGTCGATGCATTGCAGTCAGGGCCCCCCCTGGTCCAAGTTGATTTGGTGCAACCGGAGTCGACTCAATGAGCGGAAGTCGCCGAGCAACCGCAGAAGGGATGACACTAATCGAACTAACGGTCGCTTTGGTGCTGGCTTCGATGTTGATGGTGGTCTTGTTGCGCGTGACTAACCTTGTCGTGTCCGAGACGGTCCAAGTTCGCCGCAACTCGTTCGATCGACTTGCGGCGGAGCGTTTGGCCGATCAATTGCGATTTGACTTTGAAAATGCACGTGGCGTCGGACTTCAAACCAACACAATCATATTGGATGGTTTTGTTGGGCCGAATCATGTTGCCTCGCGGGTGTATTACGAAGTCCAATCGCGCGGGGCGTTTCGGGTTCTCGTCCGATCAGTCGAGGACGAGAGTCGCGTATGTTGGGTCGGTTGTGGTGACCTGCAGTTTGAGCCACTGGGCGAATTTTCGGTGGAAACGGGCGATGCAGCCACCGGCGGACTGATGCCGTTGCCCGATCGCTTTCGTGTGCAGCTTGCGGACTCCTCTGGGCGTCTGATGATTCGGGAGGTGATCCGGCATCATGCGAACTGAGAATGTAATTCGATCGGTCACCGAAAAAAAACAGGACGGTTACATTCTGTTGGCCGTGATCGCAGTGTTGGTACTACTAATTACCGTGCTGGCCAGTTTGTCGAATCTCAGCTTGCGGCGAGCACTTGCGTCGCGAGAAGCATCGGTACGGCTGCAGCAGCGTTGGGGAATCGCGTCGATCGAAGCCACTGTGCTTCCGCGGGCGGCGAAGGTATTCGAACGAATCGAAGAGCAGCGAGTGGAAGTAAAGCAAGCTGGCAAGGAGCGAACGGAGTTTCGAGAGATCGAATTTCCGCGGCAGCTTCGCTCGGCCGTGACCCTAGGCGAAGTGACCTTTGATGTGCTGCTTGCTGATGAAGACGCGAAAGTGAACCTCAACCAGGTTTACCATATGGCCGGAATCCAGCGGACAAGTGAGACATTGTCGGACCTAGCCGGTCCGGTTGCGGCGCAAGCAATCCGTATTTCACCTGCGGTGGATCGTGTACCAATGAGCGAGCAGGACTTACGGCAAACCAAGCAGGACGAGACCGAGCCCCCCCCATTGCCGCGGGCATTCCATAGTTGGGGGACAGTCCTCGATGAACAGAGATTGGTTACGACCATCGGAAACCAAGCTGCTTTGCCGAATTTGACCTCGGAAGTGACCCTCTTTGGCGGCGGAGCAATTAACCTGAAACGTGCCTCGGATCGAGCGATAGCGGCGGTGGCGCGGTGTGTGCTTTCCCGTGCTGGAGCGGATCGATTGGTTGACCGATATAGAGAGACCCCGACCCTCTCGGTAAATTTACTCGTCGACCGAGAAGCCAAATCACAATCGGAGAAGACTCGCTTAAAGCGTCTACTGTCCGATTCGAGTCAACATTTTTCGTTGTGGATCGATGCTTCGGCGACAGCACGCCGTCGACAACGAACGTTTACCGTCACTCGAAAGGACGACGACGGAGTCAGTGTCAACGAACGCTTTGCTTACTGATTGATCTTACGGTGCTGGTTCAGTGAACGTGAAACAACAACAACGATGTTTGGTCGCCGCGACCGTCGCGTGTTTCGCCGGGGCGGTTTGGGCGGCCGTTTGGGCGGTGGCACCGTTGGAAGCACCGCCCACATTAGCGGCAATCACGCGACCGGATGTTCGGCCACCGATTCAGACCGCAGATGATGTTGATGGGGCTACGAGTGTCGGAGCCATCGATTTCTCGTTTTCGATTCAGAAACCGCTTTACGATCCGCCGCCTCCACCACCGAAGCCTCAACAACCGGCGCGTTTTGTCCCCAAGCCGGTTAGCCGGCCGTCGGCGCCAAAACCGAAATTGAATTGGACGCTCGTTGGGACGATCATCGACCCAACACAGCGTCTCGCAATTTTGAGTGACGAGAGTGGCAAAACGGACATTCGCCGGGTTGGTGAAACCATCGAGCTTGCCCCGCCAGGCGTCCAAGTGAAATCGATCGCGTCGGAAAAAGTCATCTTGGACGTCAATGGTGCGACATCCACGTTGCATTTAAAGAAAACGTTGACCGCGTCTTCGGATGACCGTTCCAACGTACGGGGGAACCGGCGACGCAACCGATGAACGAAGCGGCGATCAAAACCATCAATGATACATCGTTAAGCAACGGATGTATTGTTCGCCAGCGGTGGTCGCACTGGGAACTAAGATGCGGTCAGTCGCTTGTCGAAATACCTACCGAGACAAGTCACGCCTCAATCGCCCAAGCTCTGCGAGCCCTGAAAGAAACAGTGAGAGATGTTTCGGCACGCTGTGTTTTGGCATTACATTCGAATGAGTGCTACGGTGTCGATGCGGCAATACCCGAAGGTGTCGATGGGAGAGACCGCACGGCGATTCGTTACGAACTTGAACGCTTGCTGCCAATTGATGCCGAAGAGTTCACTTGTGACTATCACGTGACTGGTGATCGGAAGCAGATTTTTGCGATCGCGATTGAAACTCGGCGATGGAGCGTCCTGGTCGATGCGCTCGGTGCCGAAGGATTTGAAGTCGTCGCGATCATTCCAGAAAGCTTGCTGATCACCCAGTCGATTATCACGCTTCCTGAACTTAAATTTCCGATCCGAATTGGGATCGTACAATCAGACGGTTGCTTTGAAACCATCGATGTGGACGCCGACAAGCTCGTCATCCGCTGGAAGAGCTACAGTTCGGTCGAGCTTTGGAAGCGATGCTCAGATTTTGATTCCGAACGCGATGGGGGCTGGGTGATTGTTGGGCGTCATCAAGCAATGACAACTCTGGCAAACGCCAAGTCCATCTCGCGGCCTCCGTCTCATCTGATCGGGCATGCGGCACAGTTGGCATGCGAGGGAAAGCTCGCGCCGAGCCTAAATCTTCGATGCGGTGACTTGGCATCCGAAGATTCGCTTCATGCGATTCGCACGCCTTTGCGTTGGCTGGGGCTTTCCGCTGTGATTTGCCTGTTGGCCGTTTGGGCCGGTTCATGGTATCGCGGTTCACGCTACGAACGTGAGCTAGCCGCCATTGACCAGCAACAGCGCCAGGCATTTAAAGATGCCTTCCCGCGGCAGCGCGTTCCGGTATTGCTGATGCGCACGGTTCGAAATGAGCATGCCCGGGCAATCGGTTCTCGCGGTATCCAATCGGTCAACTTGCCAATTTCGGCTGCCGCGGTCCTGCGGGACTTGTTTGACAGTCTTGAACGAGCCGGAGAGCGAGATGCGCGTTTTCGCGTGCTAGAAATGCAAATCAACGACGGCGAGTGCTCGCTAACCGTCCGGGCTGCGTCGGCGATCCAGATCGGGATACTGGCAAGTGAAATGGAGAATGTCGGATTTCAGGTAACCCCCCCCGCGTCCGAACAAATTCCGCCAAATCAACAAGAGCCGATCGAAACCTACCAATCAACGCTCAAAGCCGAGTGGATTTCCCCAGCGAATCGTGTAGACAACTTACAGGCGACAACGAACCGATCATCCGACCGCGAGCGATCAGGAGGCGATCGATGAGTGTCGACAGCAAACGCGTCCTTGCGGTGATCGGACTGGTTGTGCTCGGCGTCATGGCTTGGTTTTCGTTGACCGATACATGGCGACGATCGCAGAAACTGTCTGAAAATAGAAGTCAGTTGACTGAATTTCGCCGGATGCTTGACGACATCAAGACGCTCGAGAACCGACCATCGGTCGCGGCGTTACAAGTCCAAGCCGCTGATGAAATTCTAAATCGCATCTATACCGCCGTCGGTGAAGCGGGGTTGCCAGAGCGAATGCTGTCCACGCAAACTCCATCGGCACCGCAGCGTTTGGAACGCTCTGATTACATGTCGCAGGCGGTGACGATCAAACTGAACCGGGCAACGGTGAAGCAGGTTGTCGCTCTGTGTGATGCTCTCAAAGACGATGCGACGGGGTGTCTGGTTCGTGACCTACGATTTAGCAATCCTATGAAACAGGGAGCGCGTGAAACATGGGATTGCCAGCTGACCTTGACCCAAGTGACATTTTCTCCGAAAAGCGATTCCTAGTGCTTCGACCATCTTAACTCTTCGGTTTCGGCTCATCAGCCGACGGGCGTTAGCCCCGGTTATTGCACCGAAACCGTAGCTAACACCACGCGGCCAATTTCGAAAACAAGTTGATGAGAAGCGATCCTGCTAGGTTTAAATCGAGATGAAACTCAAGAACGCGACGTGCATCAATCATCCGTGAGTGTCGATTCTCGGTAGGAGGAGTAGCTTGCGACAGGAAAGTCGATCGACGTTGCAACCCGCAGGCGCGATGGTGCTCGCGCTTTTGTTTGCTGCGCCGATCGGATGCTCGCTTTCACGAAACGCGAATCGTGCATTGGTCCAAGTGACCTCGAAACGCGATCAGGCGAAGGCTAAACGCTTGACGCATGCCGGCATTCGCTCGCTGAATAAGCAGCACATTGACGCGGCGGCGAAGCACTTCCGTGAGGCGATTGAAGCGGATTCGAGCTATGGCCCAGCCCATAACAATCTTGGTTTGATGCACTATGATCAAGGTAATCTTTATCAGGCAGTGATCGCGTTTGAACATGCGCAACAGTTTTTACCGAATGCCCCAACGGTGATTTACAATTTAGCTCTCGCGCTCGAAGCGTCTGGAAGAATTGACGAGGCACTGGAGTTGTACTATCTCGCCGTTGAAATGGATCAAGCCAACCCTCACTATCTTGGAAACCTTGTGCGTCTTCGGGTTCGTCGTGACGAACGTGACGAAGTACTGATTCAACAATTGCAGGACTTGGTACTGATCGAAACCCGTCCCGAATGGCGACGATGGGCCGATACGCAGCTCGGCTTGGCGTTAAATCTCGCTCTCGATCGTGGGCCGGCGACACCGGAGCTCGAATCGGCGATCAGCAACCGCCGAGAGAAACAATCGGGGGCAGCGCTGCAGGACAAGATCATCGACCTGACGCCTGTTTCGACGGCATCGTTTGAATCAACAGACGCCCCAGATGCTCAGAGTGACGCCCACGGCACAATGCAACTGAACCCGCCGCGAAAATCAACGCTCAATCCTGATGCGGCAGATGGCAGCTTGCCCACCCTGTCGATGGATGATCTCTCCGAAGACGCCTATTTTCGTCGCGATTGATTGCGGAATTGCGGCAGTGCTTTCTAGCGCAGATTGTCCGGCTTAACCGCTCCGCTGCCGGGCGATTACTTGGTAGCTGCGAGGTAACCGACGCAAACACAACACGGTGAGTTCTGAACAAATCGAGCCGAATCACCGGTGCTTCGTTCCAGTTGTCTTTTGGGATTAACCGAATGGTGTTATTGGCCACGGTTTGCGAGCAACAATCGGAGCCATTGCCGGCGGCTGATGACTCGCGTCCGAGTTTTCAACTAAGACCGAGCCCAGAGTCGCCCCCGTTTAACTTGGTGACGGTCCCGCATGGCGAACCTTTTCGCTGACACCGTCGGCGTACGATTGGAAGTTGTCATGGAACAGTTTGGCCAACTTCTTTGCCGTCGCGTCATAGGCGTCGCCGTCCGCCCAGGTCTGGCGTGGGATCAAGATCTTATCCGGAACATTAGGGCACTTCGTCACCATGTTCAATCCGAAGCATGGTTCCTGCTGTAACGGCGCGTCTTTGAGTTCTCCCGCATGAATCGCATCCACGATCGCACGGGTGTACGCCAACTTCATCCGGGCCCCGACGCCATACGCACCACCACTCCATCCTGTGTTGATCAGCCAAACGTTCGTGTCGTAGCGCTGGATTCGTTCGGACAATAGCTCGGCGTATTTCCCAGGATGCCAAACTAGAAACGGTCCTCCGAAGCAGGGCGAAAACGTGGCTTCCGGTTCTGTTACACCAACTTCGGTCCCAGCGACCTTGGCGGTATAACCGCTGATAAAGTGGTACTCTGCCTGTTCGGGGGTCAAACGACTGACCGGCGGCAAGACTCCGAAGGCATCGCAGGTTAGGAAGATGACATCGGTCGGTTGCCCCGAGATACAAGGGATCTTGGCGTTGGGGATGTACTCGATCGGGTACGCGCCGCGAGTGTTTTCGGTGATCGAACTGTCGTCGAAATCGACATGGTGATCGGCCTGATCGTAGACCACGTTCTCAAGGACCGCGCCGTAGCGAAGTGCATCGAAGATCTGCGGCTCGGCTTCACGGGTGAGGTAAATCGCTTTGGCATAGCAACCGCCTTCGATATTAAACACACCGTGATCGGTCCAGCAGTGTTCGTCATCGCCGATCAGGCCTCGCTTCGGATCCGCCGAAAGCGTTGTTTTCCCTGTTCCAGAAAGCCCAAAGAGAACCGACGAACTATCCGTTTCTGGGTCACAGGTTGCCGAGCAGTGCATCGGCAAGACGCCGTCTTTCGGCATCAGGTAATTCATCAGCGTGAAGACCGCTTTTTTCATTTCGCCGGCATATTGGGTGCCCAAGATCACGACCTCGCGTCGTTCCAGGCTCAGGTCCACGCTGGTTTTGCTGGTCATCCCCGTGGTGTATCGGTTGGCCGGGAAAGCGCCGGCATTGATGATCACGCAATCCGGTTCACCGAAGGTTTCCAATTCTTCGCGCGTCGGCCGTATCAGCATGTTGTGCATGAAAAGCGCATGATAGGGACGGGCACAGATCACGCGGACTTTGATCCGGTACTTCGGATCCCAGCCCGCGAAGGCGTCGAGCACATACAGGCGCTGGCGGGTATTTAGGTAGTCAATCGCGCGTTCTCGGTTGACGCAGAAGACTTGTTCGTCAAGACCGATGTTGACGGTGCCCCACCAGACATCGTTTTCGGAGTCGGAATGTTTGACGATCCGTTTGTCTTTCGGTGAACGACCGGTTTTATCGCCCGAGTAGGCGATCAGTGCCCCGGTATCGGCGAGCGTGGCATTTTTCTCGTACCGCAGGGCTTCCTCGTAGAGCGCGGCCGGTGAGGCATTGCGAAAGATCTTTTTGACTTCGATCTCGTACTGACTCAAATCAAACATGCTGCTCTCCCGATTCGAATACCGATCCCGTGTTTGGCGCCTGCGCCTGCTGAATCGCAGTCGATAACGTGCGTCTGCAATTCATGCTCGTCAACGGCCGTGATCAATCAGCGGTCCGATTTGACCTCAGGCTTAGCCGTGATTCTTCCGCACCAACCGTGATTTATACTCACCGGTTGATTGATGAACCGTTAATCTGGCTCGATGAGGCACTGATCAGCAACGCGCTGGCCACCAACGGTGGATGGTATTGCAAATCGGAAACCGACAAAAGATGCCGGTAGAAGGTTTTCGAGCTTGCCGGACGATCAGCAGTCGGTTTCGGCCATGTCACGGGCGTGATAGCTACTGCGGACGAACGGCCCGCTGGCAACCTTTTTGAATCCCATGCCTTTGGCAATTTCGGCGAGTTCTTCGAACTCTTCCGGTGGGACATAGCGGACGACGGGCAGGTATTTTTCGCCCGGTTGCAGGTATTGGCCTAGCGTCAAAAAGTCGACGTCGTATTCACGCAGATCGGCAAGGGCATCGAGCAGTTCCCCGCGTTCTTCGCCAAGGCCCAGCATTAGACCGCTTTTCGTTTTGACTTCGGGATCATACTCCTTGACCTTTTTCATCATGCTAAGGGTCCATGCGTATTCGCTTTTGGGGCCTCGCACGCGACGATAAAGCCGTGGGACCGTTTCCATGTTGTGGTTGAATACGGTCGGCTTTGCTTCGATCACCCGATGGAGCGACTCACGGCAATTGACAAAATCCGGCGTGAGGACTTCTGTCGTCGCGCCGGTGCGTTCTCGAACCGCGACGACGCAACGGTAATAGTGATCGGCACCGCCGTCGGGCAAGTCATCGCGGGTGACGCTGGTGATCACTACGTGTTTGAGCCCTAAACGTGCCGCGGCTTCGGCGACGCGTTCTGGTTCGTCCGATTCGGGCAACGCCGGTGGTCGCCCGCGGTGGACGGCGCAAAATCCGCACGGACGTGTGCACACGTTGCCCAGAATCATGAACGTCGCCGTCTGCTGGCTGTAGCACTCCATCCGATTGGGACACTTCGCGTTGTCGCAAACCGTTTCCAGTTTCAACTCATCCAACAAGCCCGCCGTCATGTGGTTGGCGTTGCTTTTGGGAATCGGACGTTTCAGCCATCGTGGCAAACGGCCACTACCGCTTAGATCGGTACCTTCGGGGATGACAGGGTCGGCGACGACAGGGAGACGAAAAGCCATGAACGTAAAAATCAGTGATTTGCGTGAACCGTAGGCGAACTCTTTGCTCTGCCGTATTGTAGTGAATGGTCGGCAGGGGCAATGGGCCAATTAGGACCTCCACACTCCTACCGCCGATAAAGACGACATCCTATGCACTAAAACCGGTGCATTGGTTCGGCAAACAACCGAGATTTTTCGGTCTGCGTTTTGAACCTTACCTGCTCGCGGAAGGATGCCCGGTTCGGGGCGATGTCCGGTTCACATGTTACCGATACAATCCCCCCACCCCCGGGAGATCGTCCATGTTTTAGGTAACCGTCCTGACGTGCGGTCATCGGGAGGGTTACCCTAAGAGGCAAGCACCGACGGTGATCGCGGCGGAAAGGGCCGCGAACAGCCAAACTAACCAGAGGACAGAGCCCCCGGAGGACAGAGTCTTTCGGGGACAGAGCCTTTCGAGGCACGCCAAGAAGCGTCTGCTGGGACGCTCAAGGCTGCTGAGACACCCTGGGCTAACGTTGGTGGCTGATGCCTCGCACTGTCACGATTACCGCCCAACGCGGTCACCCCGAGAACGGAGTCGTTGGCATCCCCAAACTGCCGTTTGAGAGCATTGCCGCTTAGGAACAAACGACGCCCCCACGATTAGCAAACCTGCACGGCTTCCATGGCGAAGAATAAAACCAAAAAGAAAAAGGGCGGAGCGGCAAAGAAGTCATCCCCGCAGATCACCGTCGTTTCGGAGAATCGTAAGGCACGTCACCGCTACGAAATTTTGGACACGATTGAGTGTGGCATGATGCTGATGGGCAGTGAGGTCAAATCGATGCGAGAGGGCAAGCTGTCTCTCGACGAAGCACACATTCGCGAAAAAGATCGCGAGTTGTGGTTATTCGGCGCTGACATTGCCCATTACAACAATGCCGGCATGTGGAATCACGATCCACGACGCCCACGCAAACTGTTACTACATTCGGTCGAGATCAACAAGTTTTCCGGCCGTGCACATGAGCGGGGGCACACATTGATTCCGCTGAAGGTTTACTTCAATGAACGCGGAATCGCAAAATGTCTGATGGGACTGGTCAAAGGAAAGAAGCTTCACGACAAACGTGAATCACTAAAGAAACGCGATTCAGATCGTGGGCTGCAACGCGCAATGAGAGGCCGAGGCTAACCAGATGGAACCGACCGAAGATCCTCAGCAACCGTCCACCGAAAACGCTACCGGCGGCGATCCGGTGCTCGTCATCCGCGACCTGGTCAAGACGTTCGATCAACCGAGTGGTGGTCAGCTTACCGTGCTTGATATCCAATCGTTGGTGATCCGCACGGGCGAACAGTTGGCTTTGATCGGCGAAAGCGGCGGTGGCAAGACGACGTTGCTGCATCTGATTGCCGGATTGCTAACGCCGACATCTGGCAGCATCCGCGTTGCCAACATTGAAACGACGAAATTATCAGAGCAAGGTCGCGATCGATTGCGTGCCGCTTCAATCGGGTATGTCTTTCAAACGTTTAATCTGTTGCCGGCATTTTCGGCGATCGAAAACGTCCAACTTGGCATGGCGTTCGGTAACCGGCCAGTCGACGCCGGTCGAGCCCGCGAGTTACTTGGCAAAGTCGGCCTGGCCGATCGAGCAAATTATCGACCGAAGCAGCTTTCCGTCGGCCAACAACAACGTGTCGCAATAGCGCGGGCATTGGCCGGTCGTCCAAAACTGTTGCTCGCCGACGAACCGACCGCCAACGTCGATCCGGCCAGCGCTGACAACGTCCTTGACTTGATCATCAATTCGTGTCGCGAAGAAGAGATTGCATTGATGATGGTCACGCACTCGATGTCGGTGACCGAACGATTCACCCGCGTAGAAAGACTTGAATCACTAAACCGAGTCTTGCACGACGCTTCGGCCTAGATAGAGCGGTTGATGTAGCGTTGCTTTGCTAAGCTGACTCGGCAAGTGCACCGATTACGCTTGTGTCGCGGATACTTCTCTCGCTGATACCTCACCGCCTTCGTTGCCAACGTCGGCACCTCACACCTTCCTCCAACGCAATTCATCGTTTGCATCATGTGGCTGCTTCGAATCGCCTGGCGAAACTTTTGTTATCGCTCCCTGTCCAGCTTGTTGACGACGATTTCATTGGCACTTGGGGTGGCTTTGGTCGTGATGGTGTTGGCAATTTTTGGGATCGTCACCGAAGCATTTTCGCGTAATGCTCAAGTCGGCTACAACCTGGTCGTTGGCCCCAAAGGCAGCGCCCTGCAATTGACACTCAACAGTGTTTATTACCTGAGCCGCCCGATCGAGAACCTGCCGTTCACCGAGTACATGGAGTATTTCCCGGCAGAAGAACGCGCGGCAATGGTCCGTCGCTTCGGTGGGGATCCGGCGCTTGGCGAACGCGATGGGGTCTACGCCAGTTATGTCGCCGGCGGTGGCTTTGCGATTCCGTTGGCGCTCGGCGATTACCTGAAAGAGTTTCGCGTGGTCGGCACAACGCCTGACTTTTTTGAACGGCTGCGACACGGCCCAACGCTGGAAGAGAAGTTCACCTTCCGCGAAGGGCGTGCGCTGAAAACCCACTCCGAAGAATACGGATACTTCGAAGCGGTGTTGGGTTCACGCGTGGCACGCCAAATGGGCTTGTCGGTCGGCGATACCTTTCAAAACAACCATGGCGATCCGGAGGGCAAAGGACACGGCCAAGGTTTTACCGTGGTGGGGGTGATGGATCCGACCGGGACGCCCAATGACCGAGCGGCCTTCGTGAATTTGGAAGGTTTTTACCTGCTCGATGGACATGCCAAACCGATCGAAGAGGGGGCCGTCATCGAGCCGGCAACCGAGGCGATCGCTGACGCGGGAGGCCACAAGCCGCTGACAATCCCCGAACGCGAAGTCACATCGATTCTTGTCCGTACGGGAATGCCAATGCTGGGCGTTGTTCTGGAAAACCAAGTCAAGGAGAGCGTCCGGGCACAGGCCGCCGCGCCGGTCGGCGAGATCGCACGACTGATGGATGCCATCATCGGACCGATGCTAACGGCGTTGTTGGTAATCACACTAATCACATGTGTCGTCGCCGCCGTTGGGGTGTTGGTCGCAATCTACAACTCGATGAATGACCGTCGCCGTGATATCGCGGTGATGCGGGCTTTGGGGGCCCGCCGCGAGACCGTGACGGGAGTGATTCTGATGGAAAGCCTGTTGATCGCGACGATCGGGGCGATTTCCGGTTGGGTCTTGGCACACGTGGCGATTTGGATATTTAGCGGCGAAATCGAAGATCGCACCGGTGTCCAAGTCGGAATCCTGACGACCAGTTCCTATGAGGGCTGGTTGTTCCCATTGGTCGCCCTGCTAGCTCTGCTTGCCGGTTTTTTGCCCGCCTGGAGTGCTTATCGGACCGACGTGGGGACAAATTTGTCGGCCTAAGAGCCGTCTAGCGCAAGCCAATTTGCGAGCCGGCGACGATCGCCACGGCCCCACTTTCTGCCGGCCTTTGCCGTGCTGGCTGAACGAAAAGGCGTTCGGCGGACAGCTCGCGACAGACCCGAGAGCGGTCGGGGGAAGGACTGGGGTCAGGTAGGGGGACTCCGATTGCGAAGCCAGATCGGCGGCGATTGGGACAAAGTCCGCCTTGGCCCTCCCGTCAGGAGCGATGAGCAAATATATTCACGCTCCCGTCCCCGCCTTCAATCCCTCAATACTTGTCCATGAACCAGCCAGAGTCGAACGAGTCGATTGCTCCCGAAGAGAGCGACTCTGGAGGTTCGCCATACACGCCGCCGGTCGCGATCGAAGCGGCCGAAGAATTCAGCGAGTCGCCGAATGAAAGCAAGCGGCAAGCGGGCATCGTGTTCATCTGGATCACGCTGTTCATCGACATCTTAGGCATCGGAATCGTCATCCCCGTTCTTCCCGGCCTCGTCGAAGAATTATCGGGGCTCTCCGAAAGTGGCGCGGCCTGGTACTACGGTGTGATCGTGGCGTCGTACGCGACGATGCAGTTTCTCTTTGCACCGATTCTTGGTGGGCTATCGGATCGTTTTGGCCGGCGGCCAATTTTGCTCGTCGCGCTCTTTGGCCTTGGCATCGACTTCATCATCCAAGGAATGGCGAACAGCTTGTGGTTGCTCTTCGTCGCCCGGATCATCTCGGGAATTTTTGGGGCAAGTTTCACCACCGGCAACGCATACATCGCGGATATTTCGACAGATGATACTCGGGCTCGGAACTTCGGTTTGGTCGGTGCCGCGTTTGGCTTGGGGTTCATCATTGGGCCCGCGCTCGGTGGATTGCTGAGTGTTCAGTTTTCGCTTCGCGCTCCGTTCTTTGCCGCCGCTGGCCTAGCGTTGCTGAATTGGTTGTACGGTTATTTCATTTTGCCCGAATCGTTACCGCCCCAGAAACGACGCCCGTTTTCACTTCGCAACGCAAACCCGTTTGGGACGATCGGGACGCTCCGCCGCTATCCATTGGTTTTTGGATTGGCGATGGTGTTTTTACTGAAAGCACTTGCCCAGCGTGGATTAGAGAACGTCTTCGTGCTCTTTTCGGGGTTCCGATTTCAGTGGAACGACCAGACGGTCGGGTTCTTCTTATGCTGGGTGGGAGTGACAGCGGTGATCGTCCAAGGCGGCCTGGTCCGCCCGGCCGTGAAGCGGTTTGGGGAAGGCAAAATTCTGTTGTTTGCCACGATGATCTCGGCGATCTCGTTTCTTGGTTACGCGTTTGCTTCCCAAGCATGGATGCTACCGGTGATTGCATTTTTCGGCGCCTTAGGTGGCTTAGCCGGCCCGGCGGTCCAGAGCTTGGTCACCAAGACGGTCGATGAAACCGAGCAAGGGGAAGTACAGGGGGCACTCACTTCGCTTCAAGGGCTGACTAGTATTTTCGCGCCGATCATTTTTACCAGTGGATTATTCAGCTATTTCACCAGTGCCGCGGCGCCTTTCGAGTTTCCCGGTGCCCCGTTTTTGCTCGGCGCGATCCTGATTTTCATCTCGTTCTTCGTCTTGCTGGGTGTCTTGGCCAAACACCCCGACCACTAAGCATTGCGACAGCTAGGCAGCGCCCCAGATAACCACGGCCGAATTGAACCGCAACTCTCTCAGCATTGACGGTGAAATTACCGTGGTGATGCTTCGTCGTCGGGGCAGGTGGGGCTAAAATGACTGCACTTTCCCACTTCGATCTAAGGCAAGGTTCAACCGTGAGTAATCATTCGTTTGCAGTGACGTTTCGTTCCACTGTTACACTGGCATTTCTGTTGATCACAAGTGCCCTACTGGCCCGTCAAACGACCGCGGCCGAACCGTTACCACAAGCACACGCGCACAATGATTATCGGCATGAGAATCCGCTGGCCGATGCACTCTCGTATGGTTTTTGCAGCATCGAAGCCGATGTGTTTCTGATCGATGGCGAATTGCTCGTCGCACACGACCTTCATGAGGTAAAAGCGGAACGGACGTTGCAGGCGTTGTATTTAGATCCGCTACGCGAACGAGTCGAAAAGAATGGTGGACGTGTCTTTGCAGAGGGACCTCTCGTGACATTACTCGTCGATTTCAAGTCCGAGGGTGAAAGCACCTACAAGGTGCTGGAAACGATTTTGAAAGATTACCATGGCATGCTTTGCCATATCGAATCGGGGCGGTATGTCGAAGGCGCTGTTCAAGTCGTTGTCTCGGGAAATCGTCCGATCGAGACGATGCAAGCAGCGACAAGTCGCTACGGGTTTGTAGACGGTCGCAAAGATAACCTTGACAAAAAGACCTATCCCAAAGCACTTATGCCGCTGATCAGTGATCGCTGGACGAGTTTGTTCAAGTGGCGAGGTAAGGGCCCGATCTCCGATGCCGAGCAAGCGAAGTTGGAGCAAATGGTGCAGCAGGCACACGCCAACGGGCAACGCGTTCGCTTTTGGGCGACTCCGGAAAACGAGGACGTTTGGAAAGTCTTGGCAGATGCCGGTGTCGACCATATCAATACCGACCAGCTCGAACGGTTGGCGCGTTTCCTTCGTACACGCTAGGTCCGACAATCTGGTTGCCTTCGAACGATTCCGCGAGATCAATCACCTGTGGACATTTTCGAAAGTGCAAGCGTGTTTGGCACAACCACGAGGGTGGTTGGCGGCGATTGATTTCCGCAGAAACTTTCACTCAGTTTGCTCCAAGGTTGCCTAAAATACGGCGATTTTGACTCATTCGGCGATGAGATCGCAGCGAAAGTCACCCCGATTGGCATTGGATAAGGAAGTAGGAGCTAATCAAGCATGGCCCGGCAGTTTACAATTTTAGCCGAGCCATCTGATTTGGTTCGATGCAACGAATGGTATGTAGGCCCCCGTTGATTTTCACGTCGCTGGCTTTCAGTAGCCGCCTTAGACTGCTCGAAAGCTACTAGAACGCACGCAACTTATGCGACTTGCGGACGACAATTAAAAATCAATCTTCTGTTAGACGCGACATCGAGAAGGCGGTAGCTTGGCGCTTGAGCAAGATCGACACACTGATGAGCCACGGCTGATCGATCGCGCGCTCAAAGGAGATCGGTCGGCGTTTACCGAATTGGTACGACAGAACCAAGAACGATTGTTCGCGTCGATGTTACAAGTGACGGGTTCGCCGGAGGAAGCCGAAGAGGTCACGCAGGACGCATTCATTCGAGCATTCACCAAGCTTGATACTTTTCAACGCAACAGCCAATTCTTTACCTGGCTGTACCGTATCGCATTCAACGGCGCCCTGACACGGCGGCGCAAGAAACGTGCCCGGGTGTCACTCGACCAAATCCGCGAGGACAACGGGCTGGAGATTGCGGACGACAACGATGCCGTCGACGAAGAGATGCTTCGAGCCGAGCGGGTGGGATTGGTGCGGTCAGCCATTGAAACGTTAACCGAAGAGCATCGCCGGATTTTGATTCTGCGTGAAATGGAAGACTTTGCGTATGAAGAGATTGCTGACGTTTTAGAAATCTCTATCGGTACCGTCCGCAGTCGACTCAGCCGTGCCCGCGGCCAACTTAAAAAAGCCATCGAGACCATCGAACGGCAATCGGTTACCGAAGACGAAAGTTAGAGACCACCGACGTTTTGACTTCGCCCGAGATTTGCCGCATCACGTTAGCCATGGATTAACCGTGGTGACCGGGGTGAACGCCGGCCGACTCGTGACTCACCCCCGAACTTGAAGATCGAAACGCGGCGTTAGCGTTGACGCAGTTGTTCCATTTGGCGGCGAAGCTCTTCGAGTGATTCGTCGGGACCATCTCCGGGATCTTCCACCGGTGGCAGTTGTCGCCAGCCTCTTAGTTGTGGGACATCGAAGTTGCGGAACATTTGATCGAACTGTTCAAACCGTCGAAGATCATCTTCTGGGATTGGCGTGATCCGTCCGTTCTCAAGTCGGAAGATCTGCCGCGCGGATTCAGAGAGACCGTCGCTCGGTGGGAGCCATTGCTGTGGATGTTCCTGCAGCGTCACCGGGAAAGACTTTCTTTCGCCATCGCGCGAAACCACCACATCGATTGTTTCACCGGAACGAGCCATTTCGACAGCGGCGATCACATCCGTTGACGTTCGGACGGGCTGGTCCCCCACTTGCTCGACCAAGTCTCCGGCCCTCAATCCCGCGCGTTCAGCGGCTGAATTCGCGCTGACTTCCAGGACCAATGTGCCACTGCTTTCGAATTGAATCCCTACCAAGCCTCGTTTCAGTACTTGAGGCACGGGTGCGTCTGCGGCGTTGAGTAAACGCATTGCGGTAGACGCATCCGAGCATACCAGTCCGCCGCTCTGGCTAGGGACCAAGATCCCAACGACAATGCCTTGGTGATCCAGCACCGGAGTCCCGGGGACATTGGGTGTGGCTAAGAAATGAATCTCAGGAACCGGCCCGACGCCTGATTCACGTGGAATTCTGCTCGTCGCGACTGTGCCTGCCGTGACACGAATTGTCCGCGTGTCGCGGTGGACCGCGACGACGGGCAAGCCCGGTTCGGCCGGGGCGACGCTGATCACCAACGGTACGAGTACAACATCTTCGACTTCGATGGCTGCCAATCCTGTGACGTAGTCAAATGCAACGACGCGACCATCAAGCTCCTCACCCTCATTAGTGACCACTTTCACGTGAGCGACGGGCTGTTCAACATAGGCGAGTACTACGTTTTCGGAGGCCGCAAAGGCGGCACTGTTCAAGTCACGTGCACGCCGGATAGGCACGGCCAAGTTGGGATTGGCGTTTGCATTTGGCGGGAACGGCTCAAGTTCTTTGAGCTGCAACTTCGGTGGCGGGGCGTCCCCCTCGTTGTCTTCGTTGAGCGTCTCGGCGTTTGCGTCAGATTCGGCATGCTGTGGAAGCATTTCCGTACCGGGTTCGACGATGACGCGTACGATCGACGCTTCCGCCTTTCGAACCGTATCGCGAAAGTCGAGCATGTTTTGAGCGTTCAGGTCGTCAACGAAGAGGAAGGCTGCCACCAGTCCGGCGACGAGTGCGACAGTGACACAGATTTTTGAACGCTCGTTCATGAGAACCTCCGTCTGGGAACCCATCCGAAATTGATTCATTCTAGCTCGAGAGCTGACGACACTTGTCGTAGGCGCAACGGTCTGCTGGAGTTGGCAACATTGGTCCGACGCTACCGTGTTCGGCTAATGGTCTTCGGATAGGTTCGAAGTAATGATTCGTGATCAGAAAGGGTTTTCGATTCGCAGGGCTCAAGCACAGATCAAAAAAACAGGCGGATCTTCACACCACAAAGGAGGAAGAACCGCCTGCAACGTTTTGCATGCGCGATAGAACTAGATTCTACAGTTCTTGAATCGAAAGGCTACGAAATTCCACGGCATCACCATGCCCGGCGAAGCCAAAATGGCCTGAGGGGCGGTCTTTTCCGGGATGGGCACTGTCGGCCATGTATTCGGACACTTGCGAAAGATCCGTGTCCAAGATCACGGTCCCGTTCAGTTCCACTTTGATTTTGCTGCCATTGACGGTGACCTCTTGGAAGTTCCATTGACCAACCGGACGCAAAAATCCGCGAGTCGCGGCGGCCATTCCATAAGCAGATCCGTGATACTGACGCTCATCAAGGTTGGCATACTTGGGATGAGTCGAATCGAGGACTTGTAGCTCACACATCGCGTCGTAAGCCGGATTGCCCTTCAGGGGAGAACGGATCGCCAACCCGTTATTGCCACCGGCAGGAAGCTTGAATTCCAATCGCACAACGAAGTTGGCATATTCCTTTTCGGTCAGCAAATTACCGCCCGAACCTTTCTTACAGCGGACCGCGCCGTCGACAACTTCGTAGCCATTGGTCGCACCGATCCAGCCTTCGAGGTCATTGCCGTTGAAGATCGACTGGAACTGGTCAGTGTTTTTGTCGGCCAAGACCTTGTTGGCGTCTTCGGTAGAGAGTTCACGAATCTTCAGGTTTCGCCAACGGATTTCACCGCCATGCGTTTGCAATTCGATCGGACCGCTGACAAACAACGGAGTTTCACGATTCCAGTAGTTTTCCATGATCGCGTGGTCGACGACCAATTGATCGTTCAACCAAACCGAAGTGCGTGCACCGACTTGCAGGATACGGACGTCGTTCCATTCGCCGAGCGGCTTGTCAGCTTTGACGAGTGGATCTTTTCCGGGAGCCCCGGGACTGTTGTTCCAAAGTCCACCGCTACCTTTTTGGTTGCCGTGTTTGAACTGAGCTTCGTTGTTGACGTCCCAGATTTGAACTTGAGGATTACCTTTCAGGTAGATGCCGCTATCGGCAATCGGTACCGTCTTGTATTGCAGGTGGAGCTCGTAGTCGCGGTAGTCTTTATCGGTGACCAGGTAGGCACCATGACCATCGTTGACGAGTTCACCATTTTCGACGGTCCAGTGTTCACTGGCGTCCTTCGTCCATTCAGCTACCTTCGTCGCTCGCTCTTCGTCGGACAGCTCGGCAAACTTGATCGGGCTGAAATGCGGACGACCGTGCCATCCGTCGAGGTTTTCTCCGTTGAACAGATCAACGAACCCTTCTGGCGACTCGGCGGGCAATGGCCCGGCGATGGCAGCCAACAATCCGAGGGACAATAGGAGGCTTTTTTTCATCTTTGGCAGGTAGTAGAGGTAGGAAACTGGCGAGACGCCAACATCATACTCGGTTCACCGCTAGAAATCGCGTCGGTTGAAGTAGACGCATGAAATCGCCAGCATGACGACTGTGAAGATGCCACAACTGAATACCGGACGCAGGATTCTCAACCGTACGACATCGGGGTCGTCGTCGTTGTTGCCCCCCATCGTTAATGACTGCTTTCCACTCACCAGTGCGGCAACCGTCTCGCTAAGTTCACCGGTCTGGGGCGTCAGAGTTCGGAGCGGTGTGATCACCCACCGATCGACGTTGCGCCAACCGGTCAGCGTCGGACGGATCGTACGAACGACTTCGGATGCCGTAGCGCCTTCGAACCCAAGAAAGTCTAGGCGATCGATGTGGTGCGCGATCACCAATTGATTCTCGTCTTCAGAAAATTCGATCGCCGTGACTTCGCTGAAACTCAACGCGGCCGATCGAATCGCGTCACCTTCGCGGCCTACGATCCAGACACGCCCGTCCGTCGTCAACAGCGCAAACTGCTCCGTCTGCCCGATCGGTTCGATGGCCAACAGGCGATCTCCGTCGGGGATGTCGAACTCGACTATCGTTGTTAGATCACGAGCGTCGATCCAGCGGATGCGTTCTTCTTGGCGAGACACCAGGAGGGTCGTACCACTGGCGGCTATCACGGTCGCTGCTGCATCGTTGTCCTCGAGAACTCGATCGGCCGCGATCAAAAACCGTCCGGTATCCGAGTCGGAAGCGTCATCCTGAAGACGCAATAATCGACCTCGTGAATAAACGATGATCGAATCGACACCCGGCGCGAGCGTTAATCGTACCGGGTCGGTGAGCGTTAGCCCTTCCGGCAAAACATCTTCAAAGCCCTCGGTTGCCCCACCTTGCATCCGCAACAAATCGGATATCCAAGCCGTGGCACCGATCGTGGCGACATTAGCCGTAAGCTCCGTATCGGAGGCTTCAGCGGTCTGCCCGTCTTTGCCGTGGGCTTGCTCATCCTGCTCTTCATTGTCCTGGGCGTCATCAGGTTCATCGGCGACGGAGTTGACCAGGGTTTCGATCGGCGCCGCCATGATGCCGGCATTGTTGAGGGCCAGAATGGAATCATGCCAAACGTAAATTCGTCGCGTTCCGTTCGGCAATCGCATGCCCGGTCGTGGCTCGTACTGATCCTGTTGCCTTAGAACCAGCGCGTCCAACGATCCGCTGCCATATAAGTTGAACCGTCCATTGCGAATCTGCGCGCTCACGAACATGGAATCCGTCAAACGAACCGGCGGGACGATCAAATCACGTCGTCGGAAATCAGTCTCGATCAGTTCATCCCATTGGTTGGTATCACGGTTGAAGAATTTCAATCCGCCGCCTCGGCAGGCGACCACCACGTCTTCGCCGTCGATGGCGAGTCGCGCAATTTGATCGGGACGCTGCACCAGCCCATCGAAGTAGCCTCCGACAAACCCGATCACCAACACCAATGCCCCGAACATGCATGTCACACCGATCGACAGTGTCGGAGAGCGCCAACGTAATCCTGCCAGCATCGATACACTGAAAAAGACTGCGAATAAAAATACCGCTACCGGGATGCACCAAAGGATCCGGGTGTTCCAAATATCCAATCGCAGTCCCGCGATCAAATACAGTCCAATCACAAGTTGGCAAACACACAAGAACACAAACGTGCATCCACCGACGAATTTTGCGAGCAGCAACAACGTTCTCGAAACGGGTTTACTGAGCAGCAGATGCAACGAACCGGGTTGAAGCATGTCTGGGATGATCGATGCGGTCACCAAGATGCCGAGGAAAATCAATGCAAATCCCAGCAACCAATCCATGATGACCGGCACGACGAATTGATTTACCAACGCGATGAACTGCGTTTTACCGATCGCGAAAAACGCTGGAAATTCAAACCCCGCGTACGACAACATCACCGATCGCGCCGACTGAACCGAGAAAACCCCCGGAAGCGCAGCCTCGATGCGCAGCCGTGCACGTCGTCGACGCTCCGGTTCAGTCAACATCCCCGTTTCGATCTCATCTAACGCTCGAAGCTCTCTCAATCGAACGGTCGAACGCCATGCCTCGGCGTCGTACCAACTTTCGTCGTCGAGTGCTTCGTTGAGTGCATCGGCGAGCGCTGATTTATCGATTCGAACATCTTCACCTTTGGCAACCTGGCGTAGCTGACGTTCGACTCTCGCTGGAAACACCCGAGCGATCCGCCCGAGTGCGGTGTCAGCCTCTTTCGGATCGATCAATCCTCGAGCAAGCATCGCCTTCATTTGCGTTCCGTTGTCCAAATCGAACCAGCGGAACGTCGTCGTGTAGTCTTCGTGGTATCCGATCGGGGCGAGTGCGAGCAGGAACAACCAGATCGCGACGAACGCGACCCATAGAATCCTCGACGACAGTGCCGCATGAAACGAATCAGTGATGATGGCCCAATATGGTCTCACGAATCGTCCACCTCGGTTGTTCCCACCAGTCGCATGAAGGTCTCTTCGAGCGATTCTTTCTTGACCAACAATCGAGAGATCGATTGCCCGCGATCACGCAAGCGATCGACGATCTGATCGATCTGTTGCTGACTTTCAATTTCAATCGTCAGACGGTGAGCACCACTCGCAACCGTCACGTTCACGACCGTCACATCCGATGCCGGTGAGCGTTCCTCATTAATGATTGTCGACCAATCGAACCGCTCCGGCTGTGTTCCAGTAATCGGTAGGTCGACCACCAATTGTTTTTGGTCGTGCGAAGAAAGTTCGTCCAGGGTCCCGATCGCTTTGATTTCGCCTTGGGACAAAATCGCGACACGAGTGCAAACGAGTTCCACTTCTTGAAGGATGTGGCTGTTGAGGAAAATCGTTTTGCCGCTTTCTCGTAGCCGATCAATCACTTTGCGGACTTCGTTGCGGCCGACGGGATCCAGTCCATCGGTTGGTTCATCCAAGACCAGCAGGTCCGGGTCGTGAAGGAGTGCTTGAGCTAGTCCCAGTCGTTGGTACATTCCCTTACTGAATCGCTTGACGGACTCACGGTCGCGCCCCTGGAGGCCGACAAGCGACAGCAATTCGTCGCTGCGTTTTTGAATCTCGCCGGCGTCCATCCGGCTCATCCTGCCGTAGTAGCGAAGCGCCGAGCGGGCGGTGTGGTGACGATCGACGCGCAAAGATTCGGGAAGGTAGCCGACACGTCGGCGGGCCGCGGCGCTGCCGATTGCTTGACCGAACAGCGTCGCGTTTCCAGCAGAAGGTTGGACGACACCTAGCAACATTTTGATCAGCGTCGTCTTGCCGGCACCGTTGGGACCAAGCAAACCGAACACTTCGCCCGGATACGCTTGCAACGAAACACCACGAACGGCATTGATGTTACGTCGACCTCGGACAGACCAACTGCGATAAGTTTTCCGCAATTGATCAATGTCAACGATCGGCTGCATAGCAGTCGCCGCGAAGTCATCTGGCGACGATGCGGGCCGAGAGACGGATGATGGAGACACGACGGCGAAGGGTACCTGCTGACGGGGGCGTCATGATCGTTGCGGCCGAAGCCTGAGGATGGTTCGTACCGCATGACGTTCGCCACGTCAACGATGTCTGTGCGTTTGGCCCCCCACGTTGTTCGATCAATCAAATTGACATGGTCATTTCAATACCCCAGCACTGCTCGATGCGGCGTGCTTTGAAAGTGACCCATCCAGGCGATGTCCGGGGCAAACAGCGGCGGATCGATTAGCCGCCGGCTAGCCGCAAGAGCTGAGCATTCTGTTTCCAAGCAGCGGAACTCGCCGAGAGCGATGGCTGGGCGGCTGACGCGATGGTGCAGACCTGCCCGCCGGGGCGCTACTGCATCAACGACTTGGCCGTCAAGAAGAGCAGGCAGAGGACCGAGAGTGCGATGACGCCTGTTGCTAGTAAGCGATGGGCTGGGTGGCTCCAATCGGGGCGCTGGGACTCGCGTTCATAAATGCTGCGATAGCGGTCACGCTGATTCTCATTGGTAAACACGCCGTCTTCGACCAACTCGTTGAGTCCGAACTGGGTGGAATACTCGACGACTCCGAAAACAGCGTGTCGGCGGTCAAAATCGTCCACACCGACGCCTTCGAAGTACCACAATTGATTGCCGAACTCTGTTTCGGTCTCGGCGCGGTTATCGACGCAGCGAAGTTGCAGGATTTCACTGCGTTCAGGGCAAAAGCGAGCACGGAGCATCGCCCGGTTGCAATCCAGGCGAACTTGGCGGATGGTCGCTTCGGTAAAACGCAGAACTTGTAAGTGACTACTCATTAAATTGATCTCCCTACCCGCCTAGTGGATAAAAATCTCACGTTAAGTGATTATTGCCGGTAACCTGTTCCCCGTCATCGTCAGAAATGGGATTAAATCGTGCAAAAGGTGAAAATTTCATGAAAGCCGGGGGCAAGCAGGGCAAACGGGGCACCCTTGACGGCGGACATCCGCTAGCAAACTGAACGCATTACCAGCAAAAATAGATCGGCAATCAACGTGAATCTGTACCGCAGTTGAACCATTGATCTAACAGGCGGTTCCGAGTCATCGGTCTGTTTGATTAGGATTTCCATCGGTCCCTTCGGTCGCCTTCAATCAGTCAAATCATGCTCGAACGTCGGTCACTTCGCGCCCCCGTGGTTTTGGGCGTCGTCCTTATTGTCTTGGTAGTCGTTCTCGGAGCGATTTGGACCACGTCGAGTTTCTTCACGGCGTCGCGCGGTGGGTTGTTCCTGATTCTGTTCATCATCGGCACGGTGCTTCTGATCAGCATCCTGGCGGGGGTGATCGTGTATGTCACCTTGACCGTGAAAGCATTTCGGCTGAACCAACGTCAATCGAACTTCATCGATTCGGTGACGCACGAATTAAAAAGCCCCATCGCCTCGCTGAAGCTTTACTTACAAACCATGTCGCGCCACACGGTGGATGAAAACCAGCAGCGTGACTTCCATCGAATCATGCTCGATGACGTCGAGCGACTTGATGCCTTGATCAACCACCTGCTAGATGCGGCGCGGATCGATCGCGGTAACCAATCTGATGCCCCCGAAGTGTTTCGGCTTGATGAATTGCTGGCCCAATGTGCACAGGCCGCTTGCATGCGCTATCGGCTTTCGCCCGACGTTGTCCAATTGGAGTGCGAACCGACCAGCATCCGCAGCCCCTGTGTTCAAGTAGAAATATTGTTCCGCAACCTGATCGATAACGCGATCAAGTACGGCGGATCACCACCGCAGGTGACCGCGTCGATCCGCCCCAGCACAGAAAAATCGAAGTCGGACCAGGTCGTGGTATCGATCGCCGACAATGGTGCGGGAATTCCCTACGACATGCGGCGCAAAATCTTTGGTCGATTCGTTCGTTTGGGAAGCGAGTTGGAGCGTAGCACTCCGGGCACTGGACTAGGTTTGTATTTGGTCCGTACGATCAGTAAATCGCTCGGGGCGACGATTCGTATCCGAGGCCGCAAAGACGTCGATGGCTCACCAGGAACGGTGTTCGAAGTAACGATGAAGCACGTCGTGCCAACGTCGATCGAACCGGTGCGCCAATGATCCGTCCGAAACTGGCCTACGAACGTTGGCCGAGAAAGCGTCGTTTGTTTGTCCACTGAAATCCAGCATCATGCGTCCACACATCCTAGTCGTCGAAGACGAAAAACATCTCGGCGTCGGCATCAAATACAACCTCGAAGCCGAAAACTACCGCGTCACGCTGGTCGAAGACGGGCCGACGGCGCTTCGCCTGATCGACGGTGCGGCCGAGCCGATCGATCTGATCGTGTTGGACCTGATGCTGCCTGGAATGAGTGGCTACGCGGTGTGCGAAACGATCCGTGATTCCGGCGTAACCACTCCGGTCTTGATGCTGTCGGCGCGCACGCTGGCCGAAGACCGCACGCGCGGTTTTGATGTCGGGGCGAACCAATACATGAACAAGCCGTTCGAACTGGACGAATTGCTTAGCCGAGTCAAGAACTTGCTGCAAATGGCCAGTCCGCATGCCGCGCCAGCGGCTTCACGCCGCGTGCGCGATGCCGTCGAGAGATTAGATTTCGGACATGTGTCGGCAAATTTTCTGACACACGAAGTCAGCGTCGACGGGAGCGTCGTTCAGATGACGCCAAAGCAGCTGAAACTGCTCCGTTACTTCGCCGAAAATCCCGACCGCGTGATCAGCCGATCGGAGTTGCTAACCGAGGTCTGGGAAATCAGTGGCAACCTGCAAACCAGGGCGGTCGATCAAACGGTCGCCCAGCTTCGCAAAGTGATCGAGCTTGATAATACCAACCCCATTCACTTGTTGACGATTCGGGATGCCGGGTACCGATTCATTGTTCATCCGTCCTCGGAAGTTGACGAGGACTGAAACCGCAAAGGCTCACCAAGATCAACTTCGCAGCTTCGATGTCGACGGAGTCCCCGAAGCGACTATTCGTCTTTCGCTTCGGCTTCGTCAGCTTCGGCTTCCAAGGCAGACAGATCTGGAGGCTCGGCTCCGGGCGGCGTCGAACTTCCCGAGTCACCGCCGCCAACACTGCCGCTCGAACCGGAATCGCTTCCGGCGCTGCTCGACTGAGGCCCACTGCCGGAATCTCCGCTACTGGCCGCAGGTGTTCCTCCCCCCTCCTCTGAATCATAAATCGCATCTTCACTTGCGGAGTCTTCGGCGGTGATGATGACCGATTCGGTTGGCCCAACCGACTGGGATTCGTCGTAAGCAAACTTGGAGTGCCGCGAGAACATCAATTCATCACCACTCTTGCGATACACGGTGTAAAGTTTGTGCGGTTTGATGATCAAGCCACCGGTGTAGTGATAGACCTCGACCGTTTCGGGTCCATCGTCAAACGTCTCGGTCGGTTCTTTCCCAAGCAGTTCGCGGACTTCGGTGTTCGTCAAAAAGTCATTGGCCACACGATTCGCTTCCATGCTCGCTTCGGCGACTTTGTCATAATCAGCACTCACCGCCGGTCGCGCGACGCGGTAATCGTAGATCAACGCCACGACCATCAACCCCAATAATACGTACAGGATCGCGCTCCTGGCCGGATTGCTTGTCTTGGTCGTTTCACCGCTATTGGCTTGTTCGCTCATTGGGATATCTCTGATGAGAAGGTACAAAAATGGAGAGTCGCCCGATCGAGTCAGGAAAGAATGCAGTCGAGGCGGAAGGGGCGTATTGTTTTAATCCAGGACGAGCGTCGGAGGGTAACGGGAGCAGGATCGAGAGGACGCTTTTTTAGAAATCCAGTCCTCGGAGACTCAAATTCGATCCACTTTCGCACGTTTGCGGCTCCGACAAGGCAGGCGACCGATCAGCTTAGACGGCGAAAGACGAACTCATTGCATCCCCAACCACAACCGACGGTGCGCAGGTTCGACAGGTGGAAGCCTTTTCGTTCCAGTGGCACGATGATGTCTTCGACCCTGGCAACCTCAAAAGGCATGCCACCAATCCAGTCAACCCAGTCGTGCCACGCGGACATGCCTCGGTCTTGCTTCTTGGCTTTCCAGTCAGCAAACGGCAGAGGATTATTGCCATGAATCAGCCGAGCAGTGGCAAACTTGGTCTCGTACACCCCGGCGATCATCGTCACCCATGCCGGGCGTAACACACGTGGCAAGCGATGGTAAGTTTTCTTAATCGCCAGCCATCGACGACTGGCACCACCCTGGTCGTTGTAAATCGCAATCGCGAACACGCCATCCTGGCGAACCGATTCCGATGCCAAGCGAATCGCGGTAGCCATCTCGCCGGTATGATGAAGCACTCCCCAGCTATACACAATGTCAAAAGCGCCCATTGAATTCATGAACGCTTCGTCCAGCACCGACCCCTGTGTCACTATCCAGGAGCCCGCGCCGGATGCCGAGCCAGCGATGTTAGACGCCCCGCATTCGCGTTCCCGTAGCTTTTCGGTACATGCGACCGACGCGGGGTCGAAATCGATCGAGGTGACCGTCGCACCTAAGCGGCAGGCGGCCAATGAAAAGAGTCCACTGCCACTGCCGATATCGAGAAAAGTCTTACCGGAAAGCGGTTGATCGCCGGCAGACGACAACCCTAAAAGATCGACCAACGAAACGCATGCCTGCTCGATGCGTTCTTCGTCGACGAACTGCAAGAACGCTTGCCAGTTGTCACCAAAGGCAAACCGCGTTTCGCTCATTTTGTTTCCAAATCCAGCAAGAACTGTTTCGTCGTCAGTCCCCCCGGGGCACTAAACCCACGCAATTGACCGTGCTGGCTGATCACTCGGTGACAAGGGATAATCAATAAAACCCGGTTACGTGACATCGCCGCGCCAACGGCTCGACTTGCCGCTTCGTTTCCCGAGCGTGTGGCAAGTTCCTTGTAGGTCGACGTTTGGCCAAAACTGATTTGCCGACAGCACTGATAAACTCGGCGGGTAAACTCGGTGCGCCCTTGATGATCAACTTGAAGCGAATCGAAACTCACCGGTTCGCCCGCAAAGTAGCGCTCCAATTGTCGATCAAGCTCTCTGGCGGCCGTGTTTTCTGCGGCGGTGCTCTCGGTGATCGACGAAGCAGCTCCCCCGTTCGTCTCGGAGATCCAGCTCAACGAATAAAGGCCTTGTGGCGTCCAAAGCGAACGCATTTCACCGAGCGGTGAGTCATGGCGATACGCTCGCATGGAAGCGACCGAATCGATTTCTTCAATCTGTGTGTGAGTCATCGTCATCCTTTTCCTCCTCATCGCTATTCTTGGCGATCACAAATTGAATCGCGTCAAAGGCAGCGTGGGCCACGATTGGAATTAGCAAGCTCTCCGTCACAATCAATAGCATCGCAAAGTAAACACCCATCAACGAGGCAATGACGACGTATAGCTTTGTGATTGGGTGAAGCAAGCCGAACGCGACTGAGGAAAATATGATAGCGGCGATCAACAACGATGGGAGCGCAACGGCGAAGCCATCGCCCACGTCGTACGGGTTGATGATCGAAGCACTGGGATCGTCAATCGCTGTAAACCATGGCAGCAAGCAACCACGAAAAGCCAGCTCTTCACCGATTCCGGCACAGATACTCAATACGATTAGCTCTGGATAACTGAACGACAAAATCGCTTTCATCGTCGGGGCGTCGCTGAGTCGTTTAATTGCATCGATCGACCGATGCGGGATCTGCAACAGCGCGTAGACCACGATCAGCATGGGGACTGATGCGACGATCCCAAACCCGATGTCTTTTAGAATGGGAAGTGGTTGAACGTCTTCAATGCGAGGCAGATAGGCTCGGGCATCAAAGCCAACGATGGATGCGACGATCAATCCAACGACGCCGATTGCCAATTCGAATCCACAAGCCCAAACAAACATCAGTTCATCGGGCGAATCATGTTCCGGCGTTAGGTCTTCGTCCACGGATGTCAATCTAGTTCAATGAATTCGAGCGGCTGTTCTTGTCGGACATCCGCGACACGGATCGCCGCCTCGCCTTTGAGGAGTCGACGAAACGTTTTGCCGACGATTTCACCCCTCCAGCCCTGCAGCAGCGCCGGAACTTCGTCGCCTTCCTTGCGATCCAATTCGTATCCCAGGACCTCTTTGACGTCATCGGTGTTGCCCACGATTGACGGGGCGAGCTTATTCTGTCGACTGATGCAGGCCATCGACGTCGTAAGGAATTGGCTGAGCATCGGCGAGATCACCGAGCGGTTGCGTCGGGGGCGACGTGGTAGTTCGTCGTCCGGTGTTTCTAAAGCAATTTCGATCGCGGCCGCGATGTCTTCGTAGTGCGCCGAGTAGCCTCGCCAATCCATCCCACGGATGCTGCGAATACGCTTGATGTCAGCCGAACCACGGCGGGCGAGTTCGACGATCAAGTCGTCTCGCATGACCCTTCGTGCCGGGCGATCCAGCGTCGAAGCTCGTTTGTCACGCCATCGCCAAAGCTGGCGCACAATTTCCAATTGCCGCGGTTTCAATCCCGCGCAGCCGCTGACGCGGTGCCAACTCTCTTGGTCTTCGTAGTCAATGACGGCTTGTTGACGGATTTGCGTTTCCTCGTCCAGCCAATCGGCGCGGCCGAGTTCTCGCAGGGTTTCCTTTTGTTGTTCATAAATCGCTTCTAAATCCGTCACGTCCTGCAACGCGTACTGAATTTGCTCGCGAGAGAGGGGACGCTTGCGCCAGTTCGTTCGCGATTCACCTTTGGCCAGCGTTCGCCCGGTCATCCGGTTGACCAAGTTGCCCAGTGAAATCGGATATTCCATCCCGCAGAACCCTGCGGCCAATTGTGTGTCGAACAGACCGACGATGGGTTTTTCGGCGTATCGATAACAAAACCGAGTTTCCTCGCGGGCCGCGTGAGCCAAGATGGCTCGCCCCGGTTCGACCAGCAAATCCCAAAACGGGGCGGTCGTATGCATTTTCAGCGGATCGATAATCGCCAGTCGCCCCGCCGCAGCCACTTGAATCAAGCACAGTTGAGGGCGGTATCGATCCTCCGAGACAAATTCAGTATCAAAGGCGATGACGGGTGCATCAGACAACTCGTCACAAAATTGACGGAGTTCGTCGATCGCGGTGATCGATTCGTAATCCAAGATTGCGTCCAAATTCCAACATCGACAAAGACTTGACGAGCCCTCTGTAAAGGATCCTGATGTTCTCGCCAAATGACGACCCCGGCGGTCGTGAAACGGAATCCGCTGAAGCCAAACACCTACACTCTAACTCGCCCGACGTGGCGCGACCATCCGACTTGGAGCGTGCATCGGTGTCATTGTGCAAACTAAACCGTTCCCCAAGCACTTCGGCAGTTGCGGAAAACGCCACGTCCCCCCAAACGCCCCGTCTTGGCCCGCCGCCTTCCCCCCCGAAAATCCGCCTCCTGGTCAGCGTCCGCAATTTGGAAGAAGCCAAGGTGGCAATCGCCGGTGGTGTTCGGCTTGTGGACCTAAAGGAGCCGTCGAAAGGTTCGCTCGCCCCGACATCACCCGATATCTGGAGGTCGGTCAGTGAGTTCCTCACCCAGGATGCCGGCGATCACAATTGCGCCGGCATTGACTTGTCGATCGCACTCGGGGAACCCGATACTGCCGTAAAATTTGCCGACCAAGTTCCGCGGACAGTGCGGTTTGCCAAGGCAGGACTCAGCGGACTGGACTCCGCCGAAGCAGTGTTGAAATTCTGGCGACTCCTGCGAGCGCAACTTCCCGCTCCTGTCACGTTGGTCGCCGTTGCCTACGCAGATTACCAGGTCGCCGGAACACTTTCTCCCGAGCAGGTCGCGCAACTCGCGTTACAGTTCGGCTTGCGGCACGTCCTGATCGACACATTTGAAAAGTCCGGCGGGTCGTCGCTTAAGCAACTCGGACGGCAACGACTGGGCGAATTCGCAGTAGCGGCCCAAACGCTTGGCATTTGGTGGGCGCTGGCCGGGTCGATCGACCGGCAAGAAACGCAATCGCTGCTCAAAGATCAGGTTTGGCCTGACTGCATCGCGGTGCGAGGGGCAGTTTGCGAAGGTGACCGCGCCGGCACGATCAGCCCCGGCCGACTGGTCGGATGGACCTCAATGCTCAACAACAGCTAACGCTCGGTCTAGACCCAATCGAGCCCGGTTAGCTTGTGCAAGCGTTCTTCGAAATTCCCGATCAGCCCTCCGACGAGGGTCCACTCCGACTTCGCCCGGAGTTCAATTTCGCCAAACTTATTGATCCGGACGATCGAATCGCCTTTGACACCCGCGTCATGCAACTGCTTGAAGTCGATTTCGCCTTCGTTAACGATATCGAGGAGCGTTTTCCCGGTCAGTTCAATGAATTCCATAACATCATCTCGATCGACAAAGACACATAAGGGCTTGTCGATTTGCTCAGAAGTGCGACAAACAGAGTCGCTTTCTGCTTCGCATTAGCAACCTTTACAGACGCAGCTTTCACCGAGCAAAAGGCGACGATTGCTGAATCGACAAGCCGACGCCGCACTCTCCCTTTTCAAGCGGGCGTCGCATTCGTTTTATATAGGGGCCCCCTATCGAACAAGGATACCTGCCGACGGCAAATTCGCGCCCACGGTTCCCCCAAGATTCACAAAAAGCCCACGAATCACCTTCAAAGTTGCCGGTCGCCTTTTCGAGCGCTATGCTAAAAGGACGCGGCAGATCCCGTGCCGCGCCCGATGTTCAGTTTGGCTGATTGTTCGGAACAATCTGAATAAACCACCTTTGGCCGTCTGGTTGATTGATCCAGCTCGCGATCGATGCTGCCATCCCTTCTTTTTTGTTCAACCAATAGATCATGCAATTCTCACTTCGTATTGCCGCTGCGGTATTCTTCGTTGCCGTCGCCATCCCGGCCGCCTTGCGGGCTCAAACGGCAGCCCCAGCCAAGGAATCTGCGGCAGCAAAGGGGGTGACCGAAGCGGATTCGAAGTCCGACGACGAGAGCAAACGAGCCGGTTCAGAAGGAGAGAAATACCTCCGCATTACCGAGGATGACAAAGGGCGAAAGCTTGCCTTGCAAACCGCCATTGTCCGCTACGAGGGTAAACCTGGAACTCGCCACGACGGGGCAATCGTTGACCTGGTCGGCGTCGTTCATATCGGCGAACGCGAGTACTACAAAGATCTCAACACACGGCTCGGGAAATATGACTCGGTGCTGTACGAATTGGTCGCACCGGATGGAACGCGAATCCGTCCGGAAGATCTGAAACGTCGACGCTCAATCGTCGCTTCAATGCAATCGGGTATGAAAGACATGTTGAAGCTGGAGTACCAGCTTGAGCGGATCGATTACATGGCAGAAAATTTTCGCCATGCGGACATGAGCCCCGAAGAGTTTTCCAAGGATTTGGAGCGGCGCGGTGACAGCGTCGTCAAGATGTTTGCCCGGATGATGGGCGCAGGCTTGGCGACTCAGGCGAAATCGGGTGGCGATGTCGGTGTCTTGATGGCTCTGTTCAGCAACGATCGGCCGACCGCGATGAAAAACGCGATGGCACGTCAGTTGATTGATATGGAAGCCGTCACGACTGGGATCAACGATGCCAACGGTGAAAACACCTTGATCAAGGGCCGCAACGCAAAAGCCTTTGAAGTACTTCGTGAAGAACTGGCCGACGGCAAAGAAACACTTGCCGTCTTCTACGGTGCCGGGCACCTTAGCGACATGGCAGAACGTCTCGAAAAGGACTTCGGAATGGAAGCAAAAGAAACCGTTTGGCTAGATGCCTGGGATCTGCAAAGCTCACCAGCATCGCGTTAGTGCATCGATCACCACCACAGACCTTCGGTTGATCGTCGAATGAAACGCAGTCGGAGAGGCGACTTCGGCACATTTTAGCTGATCCGGTTAAGACGTTTTTTCGGAATGACCGATACTCCTATCGTTCGCGAGGCCAAGATGGTTTCGCGTGGCCCAACTGAGGGAGGGCCGGCTGAGACACATCGCTGATAGGCCGCGAGTTTGTTGGTTTGCACCAGCGCATAACTCTATCAGCAAAAGCAACGGAACGGATTCCAATGAAGAGCCCCCTGGCCCGACCGCCGGCGTTATTTCTGATCATGATTGCGGTCACGAGCTTCGCTTGGACTGTGACCAGCGTGATTTCCTCGCGACAACAGAATGCCCGCACGCCAGTCTCTCCTGATAGAGCGGGCACACAGTCGGCGGACGGCATTCGGCAGGTTCAAGACGAAGTGAACTTGCGGCAGTTTCACCGCACGGCGAATCCCCCGTTGCGACCCGAGCTGACGGAGGCGGACAAGAACGTTCGTCAAGTCAATTGGATGCAAGCGCCGGACGCCCAGCCAATGAGTTCGGCGGGGCCGGCAATCAAAACAGTTCGCCAGACCGTTTTAACGAAGACCATCGAGTTCGATGATCTCTCGCCAGACAAACCGGTGATCTTGGATCGCGAATTCGACGTCGAATTGATCGTTCCGAAAGAAGTGACGACCGCCACGATGGAGGGCAAGGAGCTTGAGGTTGCCGACGCCCCTTCTGGTAAGAAGGTCACGATCAAATCAACGTCCTTGAACAGCGACGGAAAACTTCGCATCCAACTCAATGCGACCGAACGCACGCTGTACTACCGGCTCGTCGATAACAGCCAACAATCGTTGAAGGTCTATGGGACCACTCATTCACGTCATCGTGAATTGGAACCAACAGTCGCTGCGTCGGTGATGCAGGTAGTTTATCTATCGAATGCACGCGCGTTCCTTCGTATCGGTTGTACTTCGGTTCGATCCGCCGACGATGTCGAAATTTATCGCTTGATAGAAAACGGCGGTGTCTACTCACTGGAAAGTCTTGAAATCCAGGCGAAGGACACCAGCAATCCGGTGATCACCAGCTTTGACGTCGCCATTCCCGGAGGTGGGAATGCCCCACAATTCCTGTTGATTCAAGAGGTCAACACGAACGCTGTTTTTCGAGCCAAACGCTTGGTCGAAGTGACCATCAATGATCCGAGTTCAGTCGTACGTATCGAATGGAACGAGGTAGCAGACCAGCGACAACTGCAATCAGTCAGCACTCCGAAGCTGACAGTCGTTGGCGGAACCGGGGATAGCAATGATATCGATATCGTCGTTGTTGAAGAAACGGGCGAGGTCCCTTCGCCGCTTACCGTTATCCATCAAAATTCAGCTCCGGACGTCGATTTGTTGCAGTTGTCTTCTCCAATCAGTGGCGGCGACACCAATGTCCGAACGTTGCGGATCAAGGCGGTTGCGTATCTCGGAGATGCGCAGCTACCCAATGTGTCCGCGGTTCAAACCGTCAATCTACTGCGGCGTGATCTTGTCCCACAAGAGTTCCTCGACAACGGGGTCGGTGTGATCCCCGGTCGCGCGGAGCTTGCCGTTCGGTTCCCCGCCGTGCACCAGTTAGTGCTGGAGAAAGATTCCAGCGATCCGCCCAAAATCGACTGGTCGAAAGTCATCACGCTGACCGGCCCTTCGGGAACCCCCATCGAAATTGATTCGTCGAAAACCAATTTGGACGCTGCTTCCAACAGTATCCAAATCGGTGTACCGGTCAGCGAAATCACTCCCGGCCGCTATCGGTTAACGCTATCGAACATCAAGGATCAGTTCGGCAACGAGTTGGCCATGAACGATCGGGGAACCCGTCAGTATGTCGTCGAGTTTGGCGAAGGCGGCATCATCGAAGGTTCCGATGGCCCCGCCGGACGTGTGATGCCGGGGATCTATGGTTCAACCGGAAAGTACGTGCCCTATTCGGAGTTCACCGAACCGCGGGATGTTCCTGACGGCTTCAATCCCAACGACAAAGTCGAAACCCGCGTCGCACGGTTGTACTTCTTCCGTGATGCCCACCGTGTTGCGCAGATCATCAACCGCAAGGTAAAGTCGCACAATCGGCATGGTGTTTCGGTCAATCGCCAATTGGCCGATCAGGCGCGGACGAAGGCAGACCAATTGACCCAGGCTCGGCAGCAAGCCGAACGCGAAGCGATCCGCCAAGCAGGCGAGTCACGCCGGATCGAAGAGAAACTCTCGGACGTGCGCCGAAACTACGATCGCACCGTCGCCCGTCTGCAACGTGAAGCCGTGGCAGTCAAGGCCGAGACCGATGAAGAGAAAAGAGAGGCAGGGGCGGAAGCTTTGGCATCGATCGAGACGACCGCACGTCAGTACGCCGCGCAAATCGAAACCTTGGAAGGCCAACTTGATTCGGCCCGCCAAGACGAAGTCAATGCTCGCGAAGTCGCCGCCCAACAAGAGTCAAAAGAAGAACTCGCCCGCCAGGAACAGTTTCGGCGTGAAGTGGCCGCGGCCCATGCCGATCCAGACACCTATGCCGAAGGCGTTCCCAACAGTGATGATCCGATCGAACAGGTGTCTATTTCAGTCATCGGGGAAGGACTGATCCACTTGCGTGGTCCGCTCAAGGGCATCAATCAAATCCGAATGATGATCAATCAGATCGATTCCCCGGTCGGGCAAGTTCGCATCAATGTGCATAGCACTCAAATCAACGGTGACGACGCCGAACGCCTGGAAGTGGTGTCTTCACGGATTCAAACCTATGTCGATCAGGCAAGGTTCTTAACCGTGCAGTCAGCAGAGATGCTGCGCAAAAGCGTCGCGATTGTAGCAGCCCATCGCGCCGAAGAAGCGCGGGCGCTTTATCCCGGATCGACACAGCACGAACGCGATCAACGCTACTTGTATTCGTTCTTTGGCAAGGACTTCATCGACGAGTTGCTCGCCATGGATTCCGAATTCCTGCAGTCGGGTAACAAGCTGATTTCGTTGCACTCGATGGACGTGACCAGTCTATCGTCGGCGCTATTGATGTTGGCCTTGGCGGACAACAACACTCGGCAAATGATTCTGGAAGAATTCCAGCGTCAACTTCAAAGCGAACTACCTATCGCCGAGCAACGGTACATCGATGCCGGGATGCACCTCGATGCCGGCGGCTGTGGTGGATGCGGTCGATGCACGGACTGTCAGGACGAATGTCATCGCAAACCGGTGATCGACCGAATTCACCAGATGTGGAAGAAGCATCACGGACCGCCACCGTTGTATTCGCTTTCACAAAACGCGGCCTTCCAATCACTCTCTGGATTCTTTGACGCGACGATCCCACACGGAGAAACGATGACTCCGCTGCAACGAGAATTCATCGCACTGGCACAGATTTTCAAGAGCCGTTTGGTCACCGAACTCGAATACAAGCAGCGAGTGATGGAGCGGGCGTTAATCGAAGATCGGCTCGGCAATCGTACCCAAGAATTGCGAGATGCGAAGAGTCGTGAGGACGCGGCGCGAGTTCAATTGAATGCGTCACGCAAAAAGAAAATCGCAGCTCTGGAACAAGTCGTCGTCGAGCTGACCAAAGCACAAGCGGCGATTCGCGCCGAAGCAAACGAAGCCAAAGCGTCATTGCAGTGGATGGATACCAATTTCCGGGAATTCATCGAGGATATGAATGGGACGGAACTGCGAACCCAGTTTGCCGAGTTTCAAAGCTCGCAACGACCCTATATCGGAGGGAAACTGCTGTTCTATGGAACGATGATCGATCGGGCAGAGTTCACTATTTCCAAATTGCCAGACGGTACCATCATTCTTCGCAACTCCGATCCAAAGAACTCGGATCATATTCGAAAGTCGCTCGACATGGCGTTTCTGAAAACGACCGCCTTGGCGACGGCACTGACGAATTTTCAAACCAAGACGCGTCCCGAACCCGTCGATCGTGTCAATTCAATTCGGGCCGAACTGCAACAGCGGATGTGGGAAAAAGCCATCGTCAAGGATGCCGACGGTTTGCTGACGATCAAATTGGAATCGTTGCAGGAACTCGCCGCCGACTATGCCGAACTGAAAGTGCTCGGCATGGAGTTACTTGAACATCAGCGACAAATGGCCGAGAAGCGTCTCGCTTTGCTTCGCGATATTCGCGACCCGGCGACACCGTTTGAACTGTACTACCAACGATGGAACAGTTATCGCAACTATGTGGAGTCGGTATTCGCCAACCATGACGAAAAAGAGCAGATCTTCGCACACCTAAAGAGTGTTGATCGTCAGTTCGACATCTTGTTGGAAGTCGATGTTCAAACCAATTTTCGCTTGCAAGAAGCAAACGCGGCACGTCGACCGCTGGATCACAAAAAATTCCTCGACATGCTGATTGATGACTTGGAAGAAAAGTACATCGAACTACTCGAAGGCACACGCGCCCACACCGCCAATATCGACAACTATTTGAAGCGATTGACGACGGCCTTGGATGACGATTTCAACACCCAGTTTTACCACCCGACGTTTCGAAGTGTTCGACAAGCGAGTCAGTTTAAAGATGTCGAATTCGGACAAACCGAAACAACGAACGTGCTGGCGAACAACCGTGCATTCTCGAAGGTGTCGCCGAGTGCGACGATGGAGTTCGACCTACCGCAACGCGATATTTTGATCCGCGAAGGCCTCGATTCGGCACTCGCGATCTATAGCGATGTCGGTGCGCTAATTAATGATCCGAATCTACTGGCACTTGCGGCAAGTCAATCCGGAAACTCACCGTCGGCCCCCGGCGCGGGAACCACTGGCGGCTTCGGCGCGGTACGTAGTGTTCTACCGGGCGTCAGCGGGGATACCTCCGAAGCCATCTTGGCACAAAACGCAGGGACCCGACCGCGGTACGAGTCGAATGTCGAAAAGTTAATCCCCGATCCGGCGATCTACAAATTCGAAACCGGGACCGGGTTTGAGATCCGTCCCGTAATTGAGCCGGACGGGCAAGCGGTCGTATTCGATTTTAACTACATGTACACGACCAACGTACGCGAACCGGTGCGTGCCGACGAAAAACATCTCGGCCGTGTCAAACGACACTTCATCGATACCGACGTTCAACTCGCAAACTTCGAATTGCGCGAAGTCAGCCGTTATGTCGTCGCGCTCAAAGCCGAAAGAACCGCCAACGGGGTGCCACTTCTTGAGGACATCCCCGTCGTCGGGGCGTTGTGGCGGCCACTGCCCAATGCCGAAAAATCGCTGCAGCAAAACATCATCATGGCACAGGCAACAATCTTTCCGACGTTGTTCGATCTGATGGGCCTGCGTTGGGCTCCCGCGGTTGCCGATTTAGATCCACTCCGATTGTCGAATCGTGAGTTCATCGTCCGCGGCCGACATCGGTACCTAGAAAACCGAGTCTACGATGTCAGTAGCTCACGCGTCGATGAATTCCTGCGAGTGCCTGAGTCCGAACGCCGTTCCGATTTGTATCGCTCTCAATCGACGATCCCCTCGGTACACCCGAACGGGTATCGAGGCGATGGCCTGGACTACCGCAATAGCGAACTGCGTGAAGGCTACCAGACCGACGAAGCCTATCCGAACTCGCGGTACGTTCCTGACAAATCTTCCGAAGGTTCGTTTCTACGACAGCGTACTCCGGGTATCTATGACACCATGCCGGGGACCGATTACCCATACCGTGAAATCGATCAAGGCGAACCGGAAAGCCCACTCCCCGAACCGCAGTCAGCAGTCCCCACGTTTCGTGAGTCGCTGTCATCGGGATTCGAAGACGGCGGTTTTGGCGACAGCCGATTCGAAGACAGCGGGCGAGTTGAATCGTATCCGTCAGTCGTTCCGATGCAGGACGCGCCGGGGTGGGTGAAATGATCTGTCGCCGAAACAATACCAACCATGCTCACCTACCTTCATCGCACGGACGCATGAGCAGTCAAACCAGCAATACATCAACCACACCACCGGACGCACCTATCGTTCGATCGGTTCAAGTGAAACGTCGCGAAGCGCTGACCGCGATCGCTGGAATTGCGGCGTCGGTCGTGGTGGCTGATACGGGCAACGCGACCGAGTCGCTTGTGCCACGCTCACGACGAGTGCGGAGTCCACAACGCTGTCGCCTACCGATTCATCCTTACCAGCACGAGTCGTTCTCGCCACCGTTGTATGCAATCAGTTTGCCGTCCCAGTCGGTGACGCCGACCGACTCACTCCAGCGGCAGATCGACCGCGCAGCCGACGGCAACGCAGATCAGGTGAATACCGCCGGGAAACGGTTCCGGCCATCGCGGGCGCGTTTGGAAATCGATCATTGCAGTGTGACCGATCTGGTGTTGGACCTCTATCCCGATGGAGCTTGGATGATGTCGCTTAAGGCGAGCCAGAATCGAATGAGCGACTCGCTGCCTCAGTCGACTTATCCAGAACACATCGCACTATTGCGAAATGAGTTCACCGTGGGCGCGTACCTTTTAGCCAGTGCGATCTTGCCACGAACGGAAACGCAAGGCACCACGCTCAATGCCACCTCGGCGTACGATCGACTTGATGAAGGACTGGTCACCGTACCGCCACCTGAGTTAGGAAATCTAGTGGTTGACCATGTGCGCCCCGCGTCGTTCTGGGTGCAGCGCCATCGACCGCGAGTGAAATTTTGGCGGGATCGATTGCCGTCCGCAATGATGAGTCAAGATGCAATGCCACTGTATGGAAAATTGCCGCAGTACACCCAGGTCCAATCAGTCCTATTTGAGTTTTACTACAAACTTGATCCCGTAAGTTCAGCCGGGCAATCAATACGACGACTCGACGGACGCTAGGCAATTGAACACGAATGATTCTGCTTTAAGTCATTTCACTCTCCCACTGGGAGATTCGAGCCATCAAGCCCGGAGAGGGCACCCTCCCCGGCCGTTTGCTCGTCCGCCGCTTCCGCAAGCGGGAGGGTGTTATCCAGATGTTTCCCCCCAAAGACTCGTGTTTACCTGCTTGGTCATCCGCTAGCTATAAAATCAGATTCGGCTGATCGACAGTTCGGATGATGACGAAACACGATTGAGCGATAATTAAACATTAGGACGTTTCATGTATTCGACCATCAAAGTTGATCGATCAATCGTGACGCTGGGAATGCTGTTAATGGGACTGGTCACACCGGTTTTGTCGCAAGCCCAACAAGCGTCTCATGCGCGGGTTTCACCGGTGTTGGAAATTGAAGTGATTGATCCCGGAGTCGACGCACGTGGAAATCCCGCTGTCCTACTTGAAAGTGACGGCGAAGGGCTATTGGTGGATATTCCACCGACGGTGTTAGTGCATCGCTATTACTACACCGGGGATCGTGAATTCCAGGGTCCCCGTTTGCCAGGTGGACCAAGTATCGTCGTTGCCAATCATCCCAAAACAGGAGAACGAGTTTACGTCTCTGTCCAAATGTTACCGGGGGCACCCTTGGTTCGTTACACTCATCGACTAATCGAATACGACTATGGCGATCGCGGCTTGTCGGTGATCTTTACCAAAGATGGTGGGACGTGCACCAAAGTCCGCAACGGCCGCAAGCTGACAGAGAAATTCAGCCAGGCGCTTCACCTTGATGATCTAAAAGGAATTAAAGACGACCTGACGCCGCCGCGTGTCCCCTATACCGAACGACTTGCGATCTCGGCAAAGGCATCGCTGTTGCGGATCGAAGAAGTCGCGGCGCCGATCACGCAACCGGCAAAGCACTTGTTTCGCTTCATTCCAGGGGCCGTCGCCTTGACGGATCCTCAGACTGAAATCGAAAACGCGCGGTTGGTATATCAGCATCAAGCGGAAAAGGAACGTCAGCGGAAAGACTTTCAAACGCGTCTCGACAATATCGATCAACGAACGCTGCGATAATTGACTTCGATAGAAGCCTCAACGTGAGTTCAGTGTGAGTGGTCGACTGAGCCATTGCCTAAGTACAGGACATCCCGGCAATCAATTCGGATGAAAACTAGCGCGCGTGGGTAACATTTTCCACACGCCGAACGATCGTTTTCAACGATATTGGTGCCGGATTACCTGCGTCTGCTTGTCGTTACTCCGACAGCACAGGTTCTAAAAAACGCCGTTCCCGGGCTCTTTTCTTCGCGACCTCTTTGACTCACGTCCCCGGTCCATTTACGCTGGTCATCCGCAGAGGGGATCTCGGATAGCCTTTCAGGTGATCGTCATCGTTTACGGTCGAATTGCTCACCCCGAAAGGATGTGACCGCAAGCCGCCCCGAGTTGTGAACCATGGTTCCGGTCGTCCTTTTCTGCGCTGACGTTTCCAGCTTGATTCACCTTCCGTCGTAGGCGTTCCATGAGTCACCGGCCAGATTACCGCAGTTCAGCTTCCGGATTTTTTGCCTCACCTCCGGCCGTTGATCCAGCAACGATCAATGCGCTGCGTCGGCACGTAATCAATCTAAATTTCGGACAGCTTTCCTCCAGCGGCGGCTTCACCAGCTCCCGTCAAACGGTTGCCGAAATTTTCCAGGAACACCTTCCTCGTTGGATTCATCACCGTCGTGACGAAGGCCCACACCGAGTTGTCTTGTACGCGCACGGTGGATTGACGTCCGAAGGTTGGGGCCTGCACACCGCCGCGCATCAGTACAGATGGTGGCTCGAAAACGGTGTCTATCCGGTCTTCTTCGTTTGGGAAACAGGGCTGCTGGAAACCATCTGGCAATTGATTTCAGGTGGCGAGCGTTACCTGCCGCAAATGCAACGAGCCGCCCGAGCTGGTTGGTTTGACAACTTAAAAGATCAAGCGATCGAAGCGGTCGCGAGACGCCTGGGGGGACGCCGGATTTGGGCCGGTATGAAGCAATCCGCAGAACGGACGTTCGCCGCCGACGACAGTGACGGACGCTACGTATTGCGTTTGATCAGCGACTTAGTCGATGCAAACGATGATTCGAATCAGGTCGAACTTCACGGCGTCGGACATAGTGCGGGGTCGATCTTTCTGACTCACGCGATCGCTGCAGCGTCCGAGATGCGGAACGCCCAACAGTTCGGTCGTTTTCGCTCCGCCCACTTCCTCGCCCCGGCGATGACGTGTGAGCTATTCAATCAAAAACTTGCCGGAAATATCGGTGCGGACAAGATCGTCGAGAAGCTCTGTCTGTTCACGATGCGCGACGAATTAGAACGTGTCGATCCGACGATGGGACCGTACAGCCAGTCGTTGTTGTACCTCGTTCATGAGGCATTGGAGATTGACAAGCACGAACCGTTGTTGGGACTTGAACGTTCACTGCGCGAATCCGCAGATCTGGCCAAACTCTTCAAGCTCGCTAAACCACCGAGCGACAAAATCCGAACTACCGAAGTCGTCTTTTCCGATACGAGCATGGCATCGCCCTATGGGGATCAGCCGGTACCATTGACGCACCGAAGCGAAAGCCGAACACATGGCGGTTTCGACAATGACCCGGCAACCATGCAAAGTGTGATTCGCCGGATCAAAGGGGTTCGTTTCGATCATTCGGTCACACGCTTTCCTGATGATCGCGGTGTTCGTGGTGCCAACGTGCTTCCTCGTTCGGCATCGCTCTTTCAGCAACCCGATTCAAACTGCGATTGCTCTGACCCGCCAGCGCCGACACCGGCACCGGGGCCCGACAAGAATCCTTCCCCACCGTCCTTGCAGGGTACACGCAAAGCACTGTGTATTGGGATCGATGAGTATCAGCAACACCCACTCGGTGGCTGTGTCAACGACATGCGAACCTGGGCGTCGGCGTTGCAGCAGCACGACTTTGACGTTGACTGTCTTGTCAATGCGCACGCCACCCGTGAAGCGATCATCAAACGGATGGAAAATCTGATCACAAGTAGCCGGTCAGGAGATTCAATCGTGGTCCAGTTTGCCGGGCATGGGACACAAGTCCCCGACATCGATGGTGACGAAGCCGGTGGCCAGTTCACCCAAGGCTTTGACGAAGCACTCGTTCCGTACGATTATTTGGAAAGACGCGTGGTTCTTGATGATGAAATCGGAGAATTGTGCCGGCAAACTCCCAACGGAGTGACGTTGACGCTGATTTTCGATTGCTGCCATAGCGGAACTGCGACGCGAATGTTCATGAATCAGTCCGTCGCGTTAAACGCCGGTGAACGGGCTCGCTTTATTGATCCAGCGTATTTCGTTTCTCGCAAGGCTGTCATCGGGACACGAAAGGCTGTCATCAGCACCAGAAAAGCTGTCATCGGTACCAGAGACTACAAGATTGGCACGCGAGACTATTCCAACGAACGCTATCTCGCGCCGGGTACCCGGAGCGCCGAAGATGCTTATCAGGGGGCCTCCGAAGTCTTGTTTACCGCTTGCCGCAGTGACGAAGTCGCTTTGGAAAGTAACGGCCAAGGGGAGTTCACACGTCGCGCGGTCGCGGTGCTTAACCAGGCGGGTTCATTGTCGGTTCAAGAGTTCCATCAACTTATCGAGCAGGCCTTCGGCGAAGCTCCTCGCCAGCATCCAGGTGTTTATTGCGATCCGCAGAAGCTGCAGAGCGAACTTTTTGGGTAGTGTTTTATCGATCTCTGAAGCGAAGATTAGCCGACGGGCGTTAGCCCCGGTTATCACACCGAAACCATGGCTAACGCCCGTCGGCTAATCCAAACTTCAGATGATGACGAAGCCCAAAGCACCCAGCCGGATCATCTTCCTTTTTCAGCGACAAAGAATCGATGGTTGAAAAGTTCCATCTCGGTGATGGCGTCTTTCGTGCGGGAAACGTACGTCCCTACCGTCCGCGTCCGAATGATCCTGTTCATCGACCACTCAATATCTTCTCGACCAATCCCGGCGACTCGTCGCTGGACGGGTCACGTGTCGTTGCACGCGTTCCCTACGAGGAATTGAAACCCGGTCCGGTTGGGCATTACTTCGAAGTCATCGGAGATGATTACTCGACCACCAGCTCCGAGTCACCGCTGAATTTGAACGACCCGCGGTTGATGTGCACCAGCGGGATGCCCCCAAGCATGTCGCGTCCCTTTCACATGCAAATGACCTACGCCGTCGGAATGTTGACGTATGAGGCCTTCCGCATGGCCCTTGGGCGAGACTTGAATTGGGGGTTCGGTGATTCAGGTAAAACGCGACTGAAACTGTATCCCTATCATAGCGAGATGCAAAATGCGTATTATTCACGCGAGGCGGGGGCAGTTCACTTTGGATGGTACCAAACTAAAGATCGGTTGAAGGACTACGACGCAGCGGTCGGCCACTCGCCGAGAAACCTCTGTCGAGGAAAGTTTTACACGTCGCTATCGCATGACATCATCGCCCACGAAGTCTCTCATGCGCTGCTCGATGGATTGCGGCCCAATTTCATGTATCCCTTCCATCATGACACGCTAGCGCTTCACGAGGGGTTTGCTGACCTTGTCGCGATCTTTCAGCATTTCAGCCATCGCGAATTATTGCGAGCGGCGATTCGGCAATCCAAAGGTCAGATCAAAAAATCACACTTGCTGACCGACGTGGCACGTCAGTTTGGCCAGACGATCTCACAGCATTCATCGCTACGAAGTGCGATCGATCGGCAACGCCAGTGTGGTGCCGACGAAGAAACCGATGACCGAGTCGTTTACGACCCTCAGCTCGGAATCCATGGACTGGGATCGGTGCTTGTGTCGAGTGTGTTTGACGCCTTTATCACCGTCTTTGATCGCAAAGCGCGTCGATTCATCAAAATCGCGACCCAGGGAAGCGGCGTGCTGCCCGAAGGCGATCTGGACGAATCGCTAGCCGACGTTCTGGGTGACCTGGGTAGTAAGCTGGCCAACCAATTTCTGTCGATTTGTATTCGTGCGATCGATTATTGTCCTCCTGTCGCTTGTACATTTGGCGATTTCTTGCGGGCCATGATCACGGCGGATCACAACCTCGTACCGGATGATCCCTATCAGTACCGAGAAGCACTGGTCGATGCATTTATCGCCCGCCAAGTCCCGATCGAAGATGTCGAATCGTTGGGTGAGGCTTCACTTCTCTGGCCTGACTTAGATTATCCGATGGATGATGGTCTATTAGCGGTCATTCAAGAGCAATCTTACGAGTTCACACGGGACGACGATAGCGATCAGATGAATCAAGCACGCTATGTCGCGCGGGCAAGACGCATCGGTGCTTATCTGTGCAAACCAGAGCACCTGGAAAAACTAGGGCTCTATGCACCCGGGCGAGACTATGCAGAGTTCGCCAGTGTTGCTCCGCCGACGATCGAATCGGCACGGATCAGCCGCCGCGTTAGTTCGGATCGTCGTTTGCTAACCGAACTGATTGTGGAAATCACGCAGCAGGTCACCATCGAACGCGGCGGTTGCACCCAACCGATCCTTCATGGCTGCACGGTAATCGCCGACTCGGGAGGAAAGATCCGCCACATCATTCGAAAACACGCATCGCAAGTCCAAGATCAATTCTTCAAGCAACTCGACGACTGCTATCTTACCCGTGAAGACCATTGGGATTTGATCGGCGAAGGCTGGCAACCACGCAAAGGAATCATCGCCGCCATCCATCGCCACGAATCACAATCCAGAACATGACGCATTTTTGCAGTAGTTGACTTACGAAAAATCAGAGATGCAAGCGACGCCATCGTTCTTGGTGATCACAGTAGCGTCACCATTAAGTTGCTTCGCATCATCGCATCAATTGTCTGCGAAAACGTGCTAGATCGTGCGCATCGACATCTCCATCACCGTCGAAATCGTAGCTGGGATCGAAGGCCTCGTCCCCAACGTATTGGTTTAGAGTACGACTGAAACGAGCAAGGTCACTTGCATCGACGTCCTGGTCACCGTCTCCATCGCCCAGCAAGCGGAAGAAGTCATCGACGAAGTCGCTCGCCATCACGGAAGCTGAATCGGATTCAATCTTCTCGCGTTGAATCCGAATCGAATACCTACCATCGAGAAGCGCACCACTTGCATCGACCATGTCACCGGCAAATGTTAACGTCGCGATTGTGCGTCCGAGTTCGTTGTGGGTTGTGATGATCGGCGCGATCGTCTCGCCTGATTGAGTTTCAATCTCAATGGCATCTGCCGACAATGTGACGACTGCATCAAACCGGATCGTCAGTGATCGGACGACGGATCGTTGGGCCGTTCCGTCGTCAACGGTAGCCGAAACGACCTCAATTTGGTTTTGCAGAGCGATGTTGATGAGCGCTAAGTCAGTCGCTCCCCGACCGTCGGTCGCTTCAACGTACAGGGAGTAACTGGTGACATGCTCGTAGTCTAAAACGCTTCCGCCAGTCGAGCGAATGACCCCCGATGGATCAATTTCGAATAGTCCGATCCCCGTTCCACCAACGATCGAAAAAGCTTGTGTGTCCTGACCTGGAGCAACTAAGTCCGGATCTGCGTTCAACACCTGTCCGACAACCGTACCGCCGGGAGAGTTTTCGGTGATCTCAAATAGCTGGTCATTCACCCTTGGCGGAGAGTTGCTCGTCCATAGCTCTATCGTCTTGTTGACATCGCTTGATGTCGCATTGCCATCGGAGACCGAGATCGAAATGATTTGATCGATTGCTTCAACTTGGAAGTCGACGTCGACGTAAGCGTGCTCGACAGAGAAAACATTGATGCCAGCGGGCAACTCAACGTGCTCAACTAGCCCATACCCCCAATCAATCGCAAGGGTCAAAGCATCGTTGGTTCCCAAGTCAGTAATTGCTCCTGACAGCACGAAAGTTTCAAACTCTGCGACGGATAACGGGGCGACGACGGAATCAATCGAGGGTGTGAAATTAGCGACAGTGATAGAGAGTTCGGTGTTTGTTACTTGACGACCGATATCGTTTAGAAGGGTCGCCGTTACTTGGAACGATCCAGACGGTTGACTTGAACTGTCATCGACATATCGATGGTCAATCGAAAATGATTGCTCACCCGCTTCGATTGAAATCGACTCAACCGGTGCTCCGTCTTCCCAATCGATAAGCAGGGTATGAATTGCACCTCCGCTAATGTCCCGAAATTGACCTGCGAGAGTCGCGTTTTGTCCTTCGAAGATCGACGGAGTCAGGTCTAAAGTCAGAAATTCGGGGGCAAATCGCACTTCAAATTCCTGAGTGAATTTCCCTCCGGGTTGGCCATCTCCATCACCATCAAAGGAAAGTCCCGACGCATCGTGGATACTGCCGGTGACATCGCTATGAAGTTCAAATCGATAGTTACCCTCGGGAAGGTAGTATTGCAATGAATCGTTAGACTGAGTCGCATCGTCAGTCGATAACGGACCTTCAAGACTCAGTTCCATTGTGGCCGAAGGTGCGCTATGCAAGACGCTTCGATCCAATTGCAAATGGACGAAGGATTCCCCCAAACCGAAGGATGGTGTCAGGACAAACACCGTGTCATCCGCATCCCCAAACATGCCGTTGATGCCTGCCTCTCGAAGTTCATATGCGGAGAACGATCTCGCATCGAAATAGTTGACTTCCTCGCTGAATTGAATTTGGAATGAATCAATCAATGCACTGGTTTGTCCACCCGTCGTAATCGCGTCGGGAGTTGCCGAGACCAGCAATGGAGGCAATACATCGTCGCTGTCGCCTCGAAATTCAATTGCCCCCAGATCGATATAGCCGGACGTTGTAATGAAGCTCAGTTTCTTGTTGTCGAGCCCTGTGGTCATCCCGTCGGAACTCGCAATTCGCGAAACGGTATACGCTCCATCGACGGCATATCCTGCAACCGGTGCAAGGCCGCCGGTTAATCCATAGTGAAAGCCGAAGTCGCCCGAGCGATGTAACGTTACCGCAAACCGAACATCTGCCCCATCGACTCGCGACGTCGCATTCCAATGGAAAGTGACTTGGTCCGCTACCGAATCGTCTACGAATACGCCATCGCCAGCACCACCGGTATGAATGTCCTGCCACATTGCGGTGACGCGGTTCATCGTCTCGGAATGAAGACGTTCGTGCGCATTGGGTGTCCAAGAAAGATTCGTATCGGAGCCAAATTGCAGAAGCCCTTGATTGGATAGATTGACGGACGCTTCGACGCGACCGAAGTAGGGAAAGTCAAAGGGCAGACTGTATTGTACGGTAGCAAATTCTGAGGAACCCAAGTTGAGTGATACACCGATTGCCGCATAACCAACCTCCACGAATGCAGACTCCGCATAGTCGATTGCGCCCATGTTCACTGTTCCTGGATCGTCGCGGCGATCGGACCCTAGGTAGTCGATAGCAGTCGCCTTTAGTAGATCACCCGCATCGATCGCGGGGGAGCCCTTGTAGAGTGCCCAGTTATCGTCTTGACCGTAGTCAACTCCGTTGATGTACCCCAACTGATTATCGATCCCGTTGCGATCGACGAACAACGGATCGGCTTGCTGTGAATGGCTCGCCATACCCGTGGCGTCTTGCCACGCGGTCAAATCAGATGCGAGCACATCTCCAAAGGTACCGTAGTTTGCAGAGGTTCCGCCGCCGAGGGAAATCAAGTTGTAATCGCTCTGCCAACCCGAAAGCGAATCGTTCGCGATGGCAAATGCGGCCCCATTCTCGACCGTGACGATGTTGTTGAAAAACCGAATGTTTTTACTGTCGTATCGATCGTCTCGGTCATACGACGAAGTGATAGTCACGGCATTGCCGACAGCTTGATGGATCGTATTACCGGTCACCAACCCATTGTCACCTTCATAATCCCGTCCGAATCCGTCTAGCAATACGGCTTGATTGGTATTGGCGTAGATCAAATTCGAGACAACAGCGCCATAATTCCCAGTTCCACTGAAGAAGATCCCTTGGCTATTGCTGTAGATCGCATTTCCAATGATCTTCGATTCACGCCATTCACGCCCCCATAGCCCCGTCTGGTTTCCGTAAATCCGGTTGTCTTCGGCGATGGCTCCAGAGGTAATAACGATTCCGGTGTCGTTATCGTAGGTTGTGTTTCCAACAATGGTACCGACCCCATAAATCCCCACGCCTCCGGCGAACGAACTGCCTTGACGATGTCCCCAGACTTGATTGTCGATCGCAATTGCACTGCTGTCGGAAAGATAGATTCCGAAATGAACGTTGTTAAGAACTTCATTCCCACGAACTTCAACCGTATCGCTAGCGAGGACTCCCCAATCGTTTGATAAAACCCGATTACCTTGGATTAGCATCTCCTCAGACTCGGCGAGGATACCGTAGGTACCGTTTTCATGGACTTCGTTTCCGATGATGGTGACGCCAACATTTCCTGACGCCGCTTGGATACCAGAATACTGATTGGAAAAAATCTCGTTATCTTGAAATCTCAGTTGCGAACTGCCCTTGTTATCCGGAAGCCAGATTCCGTAGTAGCCATCAGCAATGCCTAGGTTTGATAACGTGACATTGGAAGCACCCACAATTTCAAAGACCGCTGCATCCTCTGATCCGTTCCCACGTCGAATGACTGCAGACTTATCTGGTTCCGTCGGGCCAGTGATAGTGACTCCCGAATCGTTGTCAGAAATCAAAAGGTTGGCGAGCAACTCATAATCGCCGGTATCCACGTAGATTACGTCACCGGGTTCTAAGTCATAAACTCGTAGCAGCGCTTCCAGTGACGACATCGGACGATCGGGACTGCGTCCGCTGTTGCGATTGTCGCCGGATGCCGTCGTGTATTGGTTGTCACTGAAATTAGTGTCATCGGCGACGTTTATGTAGAACGCGTTTTCACCCGCCGTTCGGGCTGGTACGATCTGGAATGGGGACATTGCCGTCTCAATAGCCGAACCGCTCCGTGCCCGGATCAACGCAGTGATGTCGACGGTTGAATAGCTCTCTGGAATGTGCCATTGATAGATACCAGATCCATCTGTGTTGACAGGAACATCCGTTGCAATTTCCATCCATGAGACACCCATGTCGGTGGAAAGTTCCAGCGTCACCGTATCTGTCAAACCGGCGCTATCAAATTCGATTGGATAAGAATTCCCCGCGAACAACTTCTCGTCACCCGATGGCGAATTGACTCGAATGGTTTGTATGTTACTGGTTGTTGCGGAGTCCGTATTCCCATAAGCACCGATATTTCGTCGGGCACCGTTCGGATTCGGTTCGGAAAAAAATCCGGATAAAGGATTCGCTCGGTCGATACCTGCCGAGGAAGAGCCTAACCGGAAGTCGTCATCAATCGTTTGTGGTGGAATAATCTCATCGATACGAACGGCATCTGCCGTGGGAAAGAATTGATGAGCTCCAATATTCAGACCGGTCATTGAGACGACCAACTGAGACCCAGTTGGAACATAAGTTCCTAGCTGCGTCCATGCGAATCCATCTCGATAGAAATGAAGTATGCCATTATTGAACACATTGTCGTCGCCATAGTGTTCCTGGTCATATGTCACCGAAGCTAAGACACCGCTGTCATCGGAAATCGCATACTGTGCACGAGATTCATGTGGAACGAAAGTCACTGCCAAGCGGTAGGCTTTTCCCGGGGTCAGGCCGTCAAACGTCCAGGTCGCCGATTCACTTTGACTTCGATGTCCAGCCAAATAGTCGTCTCCATATCCATCCCCGGTCACCAGTGTCCAATCGCCTTCTTGCGAGAATCCGGAATCTCCATTGTCGATCACTTCGACGGGAATCACATCCAATCCCAGGACATTGTCCGCCCCATCGACATCAACGAATTGAGGATCCGCAAATAGACTGTGTTGTCCCTTCCCATACAACAGTCGCCAGTCGAGCAAACTCGTCGTGTCGATACCAGACCAAGTGGCGATCGAAGCTCCGTTGCTGAGATCAAAAAGGTTGTAGTCGCTTGAAAACTCGGACAGATCCACGAATGAAGCGATCGAGAACACGCTTCCTTCACTTACTGAAAAGATGTTGTCCTCGAAACGAATACTTGCGATTTCACCGTAGTTCAAATTGATCGCGTCTGAACCGGTGTGCCGAATCGTATTCCCGAAGATGCCTCCTTGCGAGTTGTAATGACCTCTCCACTTTGAAATTTCGATTGCACTATCAAAGCTACCATAGATCAAGTTGGATCTGATTAACGCTTGGTGACTGTAGCCGCCGGGGGCGAGGTAGATTCCGAAGCGATTGCCGAAGATCGTGTTTTGCTCGATGACTGACGGATTCCACTGCGGATAGTCTCGTACGGTACGATTTGTCCAAATCCCATACGTATTGCCATGAATTGCATTGTGCTGGACCATTGCATCTGTGAGCGGCATGACTCCGTTGGCATTTTGAAAAACATCGTTCGCGATTGCCTGCGCTCCGTCCTCGACTCGAATTCCGGTCTGCCGATTTCCATAAACACGATTCTCTATCACCAAAGATCGTGCCCCATCTGTGATGATTCCGTAGTTTTGATTGGCAAAAACCTCATTGTTTTGAACCGTTATCATTGACTCCGCTGGCCCGCCCCCCGGATCCGTTGCATGAATCCCGGTGTCGTTGTGGAAGACTTCGTTTTCACTGACCAGTGCCGGCACAGCAGCGATATACATCCCGTTATCGTTTCCATCCAACTGGTTGGCGACCACCGAAACGTCACTATTCCCACGATCTGCCGTAATCCCGTAGATGTTCCCATGGAGCGAGTTGGAATTGATCGTCGTATCAGTGTTTCCAGAGTTTTCGACTAGATGAATACCGTTGTAAGCACCTGTCATCGTCAAGTGCGAAATAGTCACGTCAGATGTACCAAACAGCTCAAAGACATCCGAACTATCCAGAGTGTTTCCGCGTTCGATGACCGCTTGTTTTGCTGGGTCGCTTGGCCCTGTAATCGTCACGCCGGAGTGTTGCGGACCGAGGAGAATATCACTCTGTAATTGGTAATGCCCGGTATCAACGTAAACAGTGTCACCTGGGTGTAGCTCGTAAACACGAAGCAGTGCGGCAAGGCTGGCCATCGGTGCGTCCGGCCGTTTCCCACTATTGGAGTTGTCGCCCGCAGCAGACGTGTACTGGTTATCGGAAAAGTCGACATCGTCCGCCACATTGACGTAGTATTGGCTTCCCTCAGAAACGATCGCGAAAGGAGTGGACGCTACTTGTATCGATCCACTACGAATTCGCAACATTGCGGTTGGTGTATCAGTCGCGAGTCCATCGGGGATGGTCCAGGAAAAATAATTTACCTGGCCTGTGACCAAAGTGAGGTCGTTGCTGATCTCTGTCCAGGTTTGCCCCAGGTCGACTGAAATGTCGATCGATGCCGTCGCATCATCCGGAAGTCCGACGCCGACAAACTGAACAGGGTTGGTTGATCCCGTTTCCCATTTCTCAAATCCTGTCGGCGAAAGTACCTGAAGCGTTTGGGTCGCACTGCGAGTAGCTTCGTCGGTATTTCCGTAGGCACCAAGGTTGACACGTGCGCCGTTTGGAAGCGGTTCATTGTCAAAGACAAGGGTCGGGTCTCCTCTATCGATACCCGGTGCGTTGCCCGCAAGATGAAAGTCGTCATCGCCGGCATCCGCAATGGCGAGTTCGTCAAGCCGAACCGCATCGATGGGAAGTGATCCGCGACTGAAGTAACTCGATAGACTAAGGCTTTCCGTCTTTGCTTGGAAAGTTCCTATCCAAGTCCAGTGATAACCGTCCGCTTCAAACTCGTCGGAGCCGCCGAATTTGGATCGCTGAATAGTCGCCAAGTTCCCGTCGTCATCGGTAACGTTGTGATGGAGAATATTCCATTGATTACTTGCATTAGAGACGCTGACTGCGAGTTGGTAAGTACGTCCCGGAATGAGACCGCTAAAGGTCCACGGCGACTCGCCGCCGGTAACAAGTTCCGTATTGACAATTGTACCTCCCAAAACATCGTCAGCCCCATTGGGATCGATGAATCCGGGAGCCGTGAAGATGCTATGGGAATCCAGCCCCAACTCGTAGACCCAGTCCGTCTGACTCGTAAACGTCGTGTCGCCCCAGATCGCGAACGTACTCTCGTCCCCTAGATCAAACTGGTTGTAGTCACTAATGAAGTTGGACTGCGAAATCTCATCAACTTGAATCGCGGTGCCCGATCCGACCGAGATAATGTTGTTTCGCAATTCAGATGTGCCTGTCGTGTTACTGATCGAGATGGCATCGCCTTGCGGCTGGAAGATCGTATTCCCGACTGCGTTCAGCCTTGCATTCGTGACGCCGATCGAAACCGTTTGATTGTTATAGAACAGATTCGACGTGACATTCGTCCCATGCATCAACCCTGCGAGGTTTCCAAAGATTTTATTTCGTGTGGCATTTCCGGACCCGATCAATCCTATATCGTTTCCGAAAATCGAATTCTCCTCGACCAGTGAGCCACCTGACATACCGATGTAGTTTTGAAAGACTTCGTTTTCTCTGGCTATTGAGCCGCTAAGTATCACTCCCGTTCCAGCAAACTGAGTGTCACTAGTGCGATAATGACTGTAGACACGGTTGTCTTCCACCACGACTTCACTACCGTGCGTTCGGATCCCCGTAATCGTATTCGAATAGACTTCATTTTGCGTGATTAAGACATCGAGGGTCCAATTTGATTGGTACGAAGTGAAATGGATGCCATCTCGATTCTCATAGACTTGATTCCCGCGAACAACGATCCCGTTGGAACTTCGCGAGTTGTGATATACCCCGGCTTGAGAGTTATTACGAATCACATTGTTTTCAATGATGACATCCCCAATAACTGCCAAACTGCCATGTTGCATTAAGATGCCGTATTCGTTGTCGTAGATCTCCGATGACACGATTCGATTTCGATAGGCACTATTTCCCGGGATAGCTTCGATCGAGACTCCTACTTCTGCGCGGGTGATCGCGAGGTGACTCAACGTGATATCATCGGCTGCTTCAAGCAGAAAAGCAGTGCCGCTACCACCTCGGTCGATGACTGCCGTCTTATCTTCATCGGTGGGGCCGGAGATTGTGACCCCAGAATCGTCGAGATCGATCGCGATTTCGGTGTCAATTTCGTACACGCCGGTATCGACAAAAATCGTATCGCCGTCGCCGAGGTCATAATTATTCAGGATCTGTCTGATCGAAGCAGCCGGCGTCTGTGGGGTCAAGCCATCGGCAGCTTCGCTTCCCGCTGCGGTTGTGTACTGGTTGTCAGTCAGGTCTGCGTCGGCTGCGAGGTTGACATAGTAGCTGTTCGTTTCACCAGCGATTGTTACTGTCCCGACGGAAACGCCGATGGAATCGCCGTCGCCAGCAACCCGTACGTAGTAGTCGCCCAGTGGGATGTCTGTCGCAACATCAAACACTAATATTCCGTTATTGGGACTGCCGTCCGCGATCAGGATGGGATCACCACCGCCGACCGGTATTAGGCTGACATCGACAGTGCCATCGACTTGGCTTGTTCGCCATTCGATGTCAAAGCTCTGCCCAATTGGCCAGACCGCTGACGAACCCGGCTGGGTGACCAAAAGATACTCGGACGCACTTTTAGAAGCGTAAATCGTGCCGCCAAAGGCCCCCAAGTTAACGACTCCGCCGTTGTTGGTTGGTTCGTCGGCAACTGAAACAGCGAGGTCTCCACGGTCTATCCCTGGTGATTGCCGCGTGTCCAGCGTTAGCACGCCAGGGGCAAAAATCGGAAGACCGGTCTCGCTATCGAGAATGGGAGCCAATGCCCCACTGTGGAAGCTTCCGTACAAGCTTTGTAAGTGATAGTCGTCGTCGAAACCGAGTGCGGGTCCGCTTGCTCCGATGACTCCGTCGGCTCCGGCGGGATCAACGAACATGGGGTCGGCAATGATACTGTTTTGATCGAATCCCGTGATTTGGCTCCAGCCGTCCAAGCTGTCGCGTGCCGCTCCTGCCCATGTCCCGATGAAGGCATCTTCGCCAAGCGAAAACAAGTTGAAATCACTATCAAATGTGTAGTCGGTACGCAAAGCTCCCAGGGCGGATCCATTGGTTGCACGAATAATGTTGTTGGAAACATCAGCTGAAATCAGAGTGATCGCAGGCCCCGATGCATTCGTATCGATGGTGTTGTTGCGAATGACCACCCCTGATCCACCACCATTGATCCCCGCGCTCGACACATCGTAGATAAGATTGTTAAGGATTGAACTGGAGCGTGATCCCACGCTTGTGATTCCGGCCGATGATGAGTAGATGACGTTTCCTTGGGCAGCACTCTCTTCAAGGCGGATTCCAGTGCTGCTGTTGAAAATTCGGTTCTCAGCGACCAACACTCGAACATCGGCATCGATTCCCGTGCGGTTGTCGTACAGAACGTTGTTGCGAATCACACTGTCCGTCCATGCTTCGATCCCGGCGGTTCCCCCGTGTCCGTAGACAGTGTTTCCGACGACTCGAACGCCGCCATAAACACTGATTCCTTCTTCGCCGTTTTCAAAGACCAGATTCCCAAGTCCCATCGCGAGATCGGTTGCCCCGATCAGCGTACTGCTATCGCCTTGCCCGACATCGATTCCAACTTTGGCGTTACGATAAACTTGGTTGGCTTGCACGACGCTGTTGGCAGGACTTTGCAAATAAAGCCCTGCTCCGTCGTTATCATGGAAAAGCGAGTGTGAAACTTCCGAAACTGCGCCATCGATCCGTAACCCATCGTCACCGTTTCCACCCGCGACTACCGATGTGATAGAGTCGGCACCTCCCGCGATCCAGATGCCGCGTCCGCCATTGTTAAAAGACTCAATCTCGGAAAGACGCCCTGATTGAGTTCCACCAAGATAAATCCCGTCGGCAGCGTTATTCGAAACCCTCAATCGGCTGATCGCGTTGTTCTCTGATTGCGAATCGGAATGCACTCCATAGGTTCCGCCGAAGAGCACAAAATCACTGATGACAAGGTAGTCAGCGTCGACAAGACTGATCACCGGGGCAAGCGTAGTCGAAAACGCATGAGTAAGACTGGTTTCACCTGCAAGCGAACCGCGAAGGGTGAAACCTTCGTCATCACCAACTCCGGATTGGTTTGAGATGATGATCGGACGGAAAATCGAGTAGTGCCCCGTATCAATCGACAAGGTATCGCCCGCACCGATGGAGTAGGCATCGAGGATGCTATTGACAGAAGGCTTGGGTGATGACGCAAGCCGTCCCGTATTTCGGTGATCGCCGACTGCTGAAGTAAATCCATCATCGATCAACTGGTCATCATTGACGAAGAACTGATTTGTGCCTTCGGGAACACTAAAGACTTCCAGGCTACGATCAAAAACGATGGGATCGTTGACCATCGAGAGCTGCAATCGCAAGCCGTGGGTTCCTTCCGTGATCCCCGATGTCGCGGGCGTCCAAGAGAATTCGCCATCGTTACCAGTCGCCGCAGCGATGTTGGTCAGAAGCGTGGGACCACCGGCAGTGTCTTGATAGACATCGATTCGGATCGCCTCGTTATCCGGGATATCGAACGAATCCCAACGGATAGTCTTCGGGACATCGCTATTCCAATCCACGTATAAGTCGGGGCTGCGCAGGTAGAGTCGCGGTCCGCTCGATTCATTCGAGACATCCGCTGTCGTCGCTGATCGGGCACCGATGTTCATGCCAGCTTGGTCGTCGATCACAACGAGTGATGCGTCGTCAATCCATTCTTGCTGGCCTGCTAAGGCCGCGCCTTCACTCACAATTCGATAGACGATCGACCGCGTTTGCGCGGGGATCCTGAACCGTCCGCCAACGATATGCCATCGGTCACGCGTCACACTGCTGGAAGCAAGCACTGTGTCTATCGTTGACTGATCTGCGGCGCGAAATTCAATCTCCAGTCTCAACGTGGTAGAATCTTCGGTGCCATCCCCCAAACGCAACCGCAGCGACGCGATCGCATCGAGCCTGGATGCATCCAGGTGTCCCACGTCGACACCATTTCCCACAAGATCGATCACTTGAGAAAGCGATCCGGTCGCTGATGAAATCACATTCAGCGATCGATTCCCTCCGAATGCTGATGATGTCTGAATCGATGCGTTTAACGTTGGCGACTGTGTCCATTCGGAAAGGTCGTCTTCGAAGCTAGGGTTAAGTAGAAGTTGCCCCGAGCCCCCTTGCCGAACTGATTCCTCTGGCCAAATAACAAGTGGATGACCGCCATCGATTGCCACCGATGTGCGACGCTGATTCGCACTGGAACTGACCTGGCGTGTATGGACTGAGGCGCTTATGGAGTGAATTGGCTCGACGCCGGTGGGTGAAACACGTGTCACGCCGTAGGAATGCTGATCAAATTGACCAAGATCGATTCGCCAGTCCAGTACATCGTCGAATTGATGACCAAGGTAGTTGATCTCGGATAAAACGTTGTAGTCGGCAAAGTAGCCAGCTTCACTTCCCGAGTTGACTTCGATCTTGCTTCCGAATCCGAACAGGTTTCCAATCAGTTCCGCCTCACGTGTTGCAGAACGCAGGTCAACGGTCCCAATACCTAAAAATGTATTGTTGTGAACACGCGTGCTAACGGTGCCTTTCATTTCGAGATGAAGCGAATTGTCCTGGAATAGGTTATTGCGTATCCATTGGTTGTCATGCGCCTGGACCGCGACCTCGTTTTGTCTCAATTCATTTCCAATGATGGCTCCCGTGACATTCACTCCGATGTTTGATCCAGAGATCAAATTCCCCCGTTCCTGCAGACCGACATCACCAACGCCTTGAACGCCGATGGTGTTACTATCCAGTTGCTGCATCACAACGGAGGTTTGATCAAGTTCGACACCGACGTTGTTATTAATGATCCAATTGGCTCCGGCGGAACCGAAGGGTCTCGTCCCACCAGAAACAACGACGCCGACGGAATTGTTTTCAATTCGGTTGCCAAACAGGTCCGCATCCGCACCGTAGCGAACTCCGACAGATGAATCGGAGATCTGGTTGTCACGAATCGCCCCCGTCCACGCCGCCTGCAAGTCTAGTGTTCCGGCGATGTGATTGTGCCGCATCATTCCATCGACGGGACTTGCGATTAAGACTCCTTGCGAAAACGTGTTGTGCTCAATGGTGACATCGTTCTGGTTTCCTACGAAGCGAAGTGGGCGGGAAATATGGTTGTTAGAAAATGTGAGACCATCTCCTTCGCCCTCCAGCAGAATCAGCGAATTGATTTCATTGCGAAGAAACCTCAATCCGACGCCATCGCGAATTTGAAAGGTCGGTCCTGAAAAGATTGAGTCTCGTATTGTCAGGTTCGACGCCGAGTTAACATTCAAGGTTCCACTGAATCTGAAACCTTGGAAGGTGACGTTTGATGCATCGGAAACAGTGACGGAAGCATGTATCGCAATGTCACCGCCGGCCAATATTTCGACACCCGAGTCAGATTGGGCAACATCGATCGGGTCGTATTGGTCAACCGTGACGAAGATACGATCGCCGGGACCGAGGTTTTCAGCGGCAAGAATGTCGGCAACTGACTGGGCTGCATCTGCGACAAAGGTCCGGATCGGCTCGCTTCCGCTTGTGATCGCTCGAACCACACTTGTCGAACCATTGAACTCGGTCCACGTCATCCAAAGCTGACCAGCATCTCCGGCAGCCGTTGCCAACGATTGCAGTGTGCCCTGATGACTCGACACAATCGAGGTACCAGGTGACGCCATCGGTTGAAACGTACTTCCATCGAATCGAGTGGTTACGACGTGAGCCTCGTCGTCAGCAAAGGATTGCTCCAGCCATGTCAACGAAAGCACGTTGTCGTGAGAAATTAGCTGAGGAGAGGACGCGTTTGCCAGTCCCGGTCGACGTTCGCCAGAGAGTCCGACGCCACTCGCGGCCCCTGGTGCGGCTTCTTCCCATTGGCCATTGACGTAGCGTCGGACAAAGATTTCAGCACCGAAATCCTCTTCCTGCAATGCGTCGGACCAAGCCAAGTACAAGTCGCTGTCGTGGTAGGCGACCGTCGAACTCGTTGCAGCAATCGCGGATCCGCTAACCCCAGTTGACTCTGAAGTCGAAAGGTCATTCCAATTCAAACCGTCAAATTCTTTGACGTGAATTTGGCTACCCTCAGCATGTTCACGGGTAAAGCTGACAGCGATCAAATCGCCATTTTGGGCCAATGAGAAATCGATCACGTCTTGAGTCAGGCAAACTCCAAAACCATTTGTAGACCCATCAACTCCGTGCCATGATTTCGTTACACCGTTGTAACGCATCGCAGTCAAGTCCCGGATTCCAGTCACTTCGTCGATGTAGGCAATCAGCGGGCCGTTTGGGGTACTGATGACCTGTGGTGCACTCGCACGATTTCCTGTGCTGACCAATCCTGAATCCATTGACGACAGCGGCAGCCATGTTTCGGAATTCGAATCCCATGTCATTGCCCGGACCCACGAATCGTCATTACTTCGTTCTGTCCAAGCCACAATGGGGTTGCCCAACGTGTCGATGACAATCGAAGGTTCTGTTGAGCTTGTTTCGGAATTAGAAATCCCGCCAAATCCGGCTGACCCGTCTAGTTCAATCCAGCCTGTGTTTGTGTCATGCTTCGCCACGTAGATTTGAAAGACGCCCGACCGATCATCATTCCAAGCGACATAGCGTGCGGTACCATCAACCGCGATGACACTACCTGATGCGATTCCAACTCTACCGCTGACTCCATCTGCTGAGGCGCTTCCGTCGACACCGTTCCATATTCCGGGTTCGGTGGATCCATCGGGGAGGCTTGCAGACTGGGAAGCATCCGGGATGGCAGGTGCGACCGCGGGAGCGTCCGTTGCCGTTGGCGGAAGATAGGCAGACGGATCGATGGATTCACCGTCACCGAAGTTGATCGTGTCTCCGGAACTGTTGCCGGCATCGATCGCATCGTCTTCCTCCTCGCCGAACAGGATGTCGTTCCCTCCGCCACCGAACAGTTGATCTCGGCCCGGGACACCTCGGTAGACTGGGGCCGAGAGAGAGATCGTCCCGATACCAAAGTCGCCATACAGATAGTCAACGGCAGCGTCATCACCGACCCCATCGGCCGTGTGTCCGTACAACTGATCATGGTGTGACTCACCAAGGATCGTATCGGTCCCGGGGCCGCCTTCGATGAAGTCGTCCCCATCGCCACCCCAAATCTGATCGTCGCCTTCGTCGCCGCGTAGCTGATCGTTGCCTCCATAACCAAAGATCGCATCTTTCCCCGGTCCGCCACTGGCAATGTCCGCGCCGTCCTCGCTGCCATAAAGAACGTCGTTGCCTTCGCCGCCTAAAAGTTGGTCCCCGGCGCCACCGCCACCGTGAAGTTCGTCATTGTCCTCCTCGCCCGCAAGCAAGTCGACTCCGGTACCACCGTTGAGCCAATCGTTTCCGGGGCCGCCCCAGAGTTGATCTGCGCCGCCGTAACCAAAGAGGCGATCATCCCCCATGCCACCGCGCAGTCGATCAGATCCAAACACGGAGCCGTAGATTGTGTCTTCGCCGGCTTCACCGTCAGCTTGATCGCCGGTTCCCGCGCCCACATCGATGGTGTCGTTGCCTATTCCACCGAGAACAAAATCGGCACCTGATCCGGCATTGATTTGATCGTTTCCTTCGCCGCCAAGGATGTAATCGGCGCCACCAAATGAGCGGATCAGATCGTTGCCTGCCCCAGCGTCGATGTAGTCGCCGAAGCGTTGATCATCGGCAAAGTCGGGATCGATTTCGCTCCCGAGATCCGAACCGATCAGAGTGTCGTCGCCGTCACCGCCAAGCAGTGTGTCGCCGACGCTGGGGCCCGCATCAATGGTGTCGTCACCCGCTTCGCCGGCGATCGTGTCAACGCCTGAACCACCATCAATGTAATCATGGCCATCACCTCCACTGAGGAGATCACTGCCCGGGCCTCCAAGGATCCGATCATCCCCGTCCCCACCTTCGATCGTATCGTCGCCAGCCCCACCCTCGGCAATGTCGTCTCCTCGACCGCCGTCGACGAAGTCGTCGCCGTCACCCGCATCGATTCGATCATTGCCCACGTTTCCTAGGAGTTGGTCGTTGCCAGAGCCACCGCCAATCAAATCATCGCCGGTACCGCCATCGACGGTGTCGTTGCCGGTGCCCGCTTGAATTCGGTCGTCGCCAGTTTCGCCAAGAATGTCATCGTCGTCGGCGCCGCCGAAGAGCAAGTCGTCGTGCGGTCCGCCTTTGATTTGATCAGTACCTTCACCGCCAGAGATCGTGTCTGATCCGGATTCTCCCGAGAGTTCGTCGTTGCCTCGTCCGCCACCAATTGTGTCGTCGCCCGATCCGCCGCGAACGATGTCGTTGTCGTCATCACCGGATAAGACGTCATCGCCGCCATCACCAAAGATCGTGTCCTGGCCCGCGTTGCCTTGAAGCGAGTCGTTGCCGGAACCGCCTTCGATCAGATCGTTTCCGTCGCCACCTGTGACTTCGTCGTCGCCGAGACTTCCGCGGATCCAATCATCTCCGCTATCCCCATGGATAATGTCATTCCCGCTTCCGCCGAACAGAATGTCATTGCCGCCGCCGCCATCGAGTTCGTCGTTGCCGCGTGCTCCGTCAATGACATCGTCACCGAGGCCACCCTCAATTGCGTCGTTGTCGTCGCCGCCATCGAGGACATCTTCGCCGGCACCGCCAAAGAGCTGATCGTTACCGTCACCCCCGGAGAGTACATCTGCATCGTCGTCTCCATGTAAGACATCATCGCCATCACCACCGATGCCGGTGTCGACTCCGTCGCCACCGCTGATGTTGTCATTGCCAGAACCGCCGGAAAGTATGTCACTTCCGATTCCGCCAAGTAACACATCATTTCCTTGCTCGCCGTACAGGCTGTCATCACCGGATTGACCTTCCAGTCGGTCATCGCCTTCTTCGCCGAAGAGACGGTCGTCCCCGTCCCCGCCGCGAAGCACATCATCGCCCCCGCCGCCACGGATTGAGTCGTTGCCCGTTCCCCCGTCAATCGTATCGGGGGCAGTGCCCGATCCACCTAAGAGATTGTCATCGTCCGCTCCTCCGTGAATCGTGTCGGCGTCGTCGCCTCCGTCGATCAAATCGTCTCCGGCACCTCCATCGATCGTGTCCAACCCGGAGTCGCCGAAGAGCCGGTCGTCGTCGTCACCACCGTCAATGACATCGTCACCGCCGCCGCCCGAGATTTGATCTCGACCAGAATTGCCCTCGATCGTGTCGTCGCCAGCATCGCCTGCGATTTGGTCGTTGTCGGCCCCTCCGTACAGCTTGTCGTTGCCCAATCCTCCCGCGATCTTGTCGTTACCAGATTCGCCATAGATCGTGTCGTTGCCCGCTCCTCCGAGAATCGTATCGGATCCTGTTCCTCCGCGAATCGTATCGCCACCGTCACTACCTTCCAGGCGGTCATCGCCTCCATCACCGTAAAGAACGACGTTACTGCTACCCCGGTAGATCAGTGAATCAGCCTTTTCGCCACCGGAGAACACACCGCCAATACTGACGCTCTGATCGACTAAAAGAGAGTCTTCACCGAGCCCAAAGTCAGCTCGAATCAAAGAGACATCGCCGAGCGGAAATGACTGAGACACCCCATACGCCTCAACGATCAATTCGGTTGAGGTTTGCTTGATTTGGTAGCTTTCGGAACTGTCGGTCGCATCGTCTGATCGCAACGACGCACGGTCACCGACGTTCAACCACAATGTTCCGTCATCAAGCTCTGCCAGCGTCGGCGAATTCTCCAATCCGCCGACGTTCAAGTCATCCAGATCAAGAATGACTTGATGAAGAAACTCCCATTCGTTCTCGTAGAATGTTTCCTTGACTGTCCGATATTTCGGCCGCGACAAATCTGGAACATCTTTGCAGTAAGTTGCGAAACAAACCTCCTTTGTTTCGTGGCCGGCAAAGATTTGTACTTCAAACCCGGCCCACACAGACGCCACTAATTCACCAACGAGGCGGCCAGAAAGATCAAACAATCCAGTCGGGTCACCATTGGCAAGGCCCAACAAACTTGCCATTTCGTTGAAGCGAACCTTGCCGTCTTCGTCGATATCCCGCAGGTCAAGTTTTAATGTGCCCGGTGTTCCGTCACTGTCGAGAGTCCGCAATCGGCCAGAGGCAGAGGCGTCGACGAGCTCTACGATGTTCGCGAAATCGACGCCGTAACCTCCACGGATTTTATAAGAAAAACCGAGCTCAACTTCGATCTTGTCATTACCGGAGTCATCGAAATCAGTCAGGTAAAGACCGTTGAGTAAGTCGGCCGGTCGCCCGGAATCAATGATTTCACGAAGTCCGCGGGTGTCGTACGCTAGATCGACATCGAACAAGTATTCGTAGTCGCCTTTCAAGTCGACGTCAAAATTGGGGTAGATCGTGAATCTTCCTCCGGGCAGATTCCCTGAACCCTCAAATCGAGGCAAATCATATACGGCAAGGTCGACGTCTTTGTTGAAGAGCAATCCAAATGCCGACGCTGGATTCTCGAGGATGGGATAGTACAACCCTCGTCCTCGATCTTGGACCGTATGAAATGATTCCTTGATCGCATCTAAGGAATTCGCCGCCAATCCCGTTGCCTCGAGCGAGTCCAATGCTGCTGCGACGTCGATAGACTCTAGCGTTTCCAATGCCCGGTCTACTGAAAACGATTGCCTGCGTGGATCAGTCGATTCGGTAAGATCCAAATCGCCGAGATGGTAGTGCAATGAACCTCCGCTGCCGCGAAGGTTGTCTAGAAGTTCTCTTACGCTGATCACCGTATCAGCCAGCAAGAACCATGGACTCACACTAGAGAGGCAGCTGATCGCATCGGCAATTTCGACTGTATCTCCGATGTCATGACATCCCAAAGAAGACGCCAACGCAGAAAAATCCGACAGAATCGGAATCGGTTCTAAAATGACATCAAGCAGCGGATCCAGTGGCCGGAGCATCAATTCCGCTTGCTCCACCAAAGGCTTCACGACGGTCGTGGCAAAACCCCCTAGGTCGATTGTCGCATTCTGAAATTGGATCCTAAGTTCGTTTTCCGTGTCGTCTGACGAAACGATAGGCAACTCCAATACAAAATCCGTTTCAAATCCTGGGAAATAATCGGTATCGAAACGCGACGCTAGATGAAGATTCAGGGACACACCACCGTCGTAGCTGAAATCCCAAGAGGAAGAATTGCGGAGTTCGGAAAGGGTGATCCGGTGGTCCCCGGGCGTCGGGTCAATAAAATCGAGACTTGTCTCGAGCCCTAAATTCGAAGGAGAAGCGTCGTTGTCTTCGACCGAAAGAGAAAGCAATCCGAATTGGGCATTGATCTCCGCATCGGGAATTTCAATTCCAAAGTCCGCGACAAACTCGGGTGTCGTGCTGTCGCTGTGGGTCAAATAAAATCCGTCTTGTTCGCTGACGCCGAATCCAAGATTCCAAGTGAACCCAAGTCCGGCATCCAAAGGGATATCACCCTCGATGTCAAAGCCCAACAGTGGAAGTCCAATGTCCAGTGGGATATTCGCTCCAAATGCGGAGAGCGATCTGACAAGCTGCACATCGAACTGAATGAAGTCGTCTGAGTTATCCGCGACGACGTCGTGGTAGTCGCTGTTCCCATCGGGTGTGCCTTCAGGACCTGATATATCTCCAGGCGTAAGACCAGCTCCGACAAAACCGTTATAAAGGAGCTGTTGAACTTCGGCGATCGCATTGGACTCGATGTTCTGAACCGAACTTGCAAGCGTCGAAGTAAGAGCTGCGGCGAAGCTGTTACCTTGGGCAAGTCCGTTTCCGACCAACGGCAACTCAAAAGAGGACCATTGCGAACCGAGTTTACTGCCAAACAATCCAAGCAACTGATTGATACCGTTCTCCAAGGCGCCCAGTAGCGAGAAGTCTGCGAACAGTGATTCGACCGGAGGATGTTCGACCAGTTCGGCGGTGGACGCGTCGAGGAGGTCCGTTTGCACGAAGACGACATGATTTTCCGGATAATCGTCCAGGTCGTCCCCCGGGTCGCTACCATCGTCTTCGTCAACGCCTCCCATCGGTGTCGAAGGGTCAGGATAGTAGAGCGGAAGGTCTGTTCCAGCTTCGCCAGCATGATCGAATTCAATTGAATTGCCTACGAAGCTTGGTGCGTAAAAGCGATCGCCTGCATCGCCCGAGACGTAGAAACCGAAGGTCGCCGGCTCTTCACTACTTCCAAGACCGTCGGCATCGATCGCAACTCTTCCATCGCTCACGGTGACACCGATCGGGCCCAAGGTCATTGCCCCGGACAAAGCTTCCGCATGCGATTTCAGTTCCAACTCGACCTGGGACTCCGCGTCAACATAACTGCGAGGATTCGATGGATTCGAAAGATCCACGCCGACGACGAGATCGGTCACCAATGTCAGATTGGTGTGTGAATCGCCACCGAGTAAGCTGTAACCGCCGACATCAATTGAGACCGCATCAACTCGATTAATGAGCTCGTCAACGATTTCAATCTCGATTTGAATCGCTTCACAGGAAAGAGACAGATCGACTTCGATCGATTCGCTCGCACTGGGCGCGATGCCAAGCAGGTCGGCGAGCGTTTCTTGGATCTTAGCTTCCGCTTTTCCTATCGATTGTGCAGGAAAGTTCTCCAGTTCAGTAACGGCAGCCTCAAAATCACTCGCAAACTGGTGGACGTCACTGAAATTTCCGTTGACCAGCGGGATGTTGCCTTCGGAAGGCAGATCTGAAACCGCGTCGTTGATAAAGTCCGAAGCAGCACGTAGCGACTGGACGATTTCGGTGTAACCGACGTGTTGATAACAGAGGAACTCTGCCGGAACATCTAAGTCCCTCGTGGAAAGGTCTGCGAAATCAGACCAAGTGAAATAGGCGGTGTCATCACCATCGACGATGAATGCACCGTCTGCAGGTCGAAAGTCTTTCAATTCGAACGACGCCGCACCGCCGGCCTTTGCGGTGACAACTGGCGGAGATTGATTCACGTGGTAGCGAGAGTTGATACCGTCCAACGCAACGGAGAACGTAGAGTTTCCTTCGCCGTGATTCGACAGCACGTCCAAGAAACCATACTGGCCATCCATGGTGATTGAGCCGGCCGCTAGATCGACAACGCCAGCGATGTGGCTATCGTCAATGTAGAAATGCTCTGGTTGCGTCGGGCCACTTGAAGCGGGGACGTTGATTCCAAACTCAAATGCGACTTCGTCTCTCGCAACGAAAGAGCCCTCGGTCACCGTTTGTGGATAAATCAGCGGCAATTGCAGATGATCGGGAAACGGTTGCCCGGCCAGAGGGTCGTGCGGAAGCGTGACCAAATCCAGCTTGTTCTGAAATGTCTCGCCGACAACTTGAAATTCAAAGCCGATCGAGAACTCGCCAGTCGAGGGATCGTATCCGTAGTGAGCAATCTCTGAATCAAGCAGCGCCACCAATTCTTGAAGCGTGCTGAAGGATGGTTGCCCTTCGGAAATCAACTTGGACTCAATTGCTGTGCTTAGTGCACCCGGTGTGTCGAATAGGTTTTCGGTCGTTAATTGCCAGCCAAAGGGAACCGCTTGAGGTTCTTCCAGCAAATCGTTCCATTGTGATTGCCAATCCAAGGTCGACGAAAGCATCTCTTGCACTTCCGTCGCAGTCAGATTGCGAAAGTGGATGATCTCGTCGAAGTCCGAGTAAACGATTGTTGAATCGACATCATCAAAGGCGTCTTCTTCCACAACAGAAATGTGAGGATTCGTACCACTGGTGGAAAAATCACCGAGCGTCGCGCTCATCGGGAACTGTGCTTCGGCCGACGTCTCTGTTGAGAACTGAAACAGTTCTTCGAGTGTTAACCCTTGCTGAATGGTTGCCCCGTCGATCCTGCCGCGTTGGTCTTGAAGTGCATCGTTGAGTTGAACTTCAATGCCGGTTTGCAAATCAATCGTTCCGCCGACAACTTCGGTGCCCAGAACTCCAACGTTGAGGTCGAAATCCAACGCTTGATGCGACGCTTGTACTGAAGTCTGAAGGTCGTCGATGTCAAAGAAAAACTCTTCGCCGGTGCTTAGCCCAACACCGAACGACAGATCCAGCGTCACACGTCCTTCCAGGTCAATCAGGACTGGGGTATGCAGATGCAGGTTGGCCTCTTCCCATGCAGCTCCCAAATCGACAGGAACATCCGGGTGTGTTTGTGTTGCCGTGACTGTCAAGCCAAATCGAAGTTCGTTTCCCTCATCGTGTAGGTATCGACCACCGGTCACCGAGTTCGGCTGTACTTGAAACAGGACACCGTCAACGGCGTTCGCCGAGCTTTTGAACAGATCAATGATCTCGTCTGTACTTGGTGACGTTGTTGAGGCGAAGTAAGATTCTAGCGGTGCATGGATGGCGTGTTGGAGGGTCTCCGCGAGCGGTACAAAGTTGCCGTAGTCTTGCTGCACCAACGGGATATCGGTTTGAAAGAGTGCCGAATTTTCGATGGAATCGAAGACATCGGTCAGTTGACTCAGCCCATCGACAAGCACGACGGCTGAATCCGGCTGGACGTCTGAAGCTTCGACAAACGGAACCAGATTGACTTGGAAAACACCATTGTTCGACAGACCAAAACGAACCGGTCCGTTCAGTCCATCACCGTTCCATTCGCTTCCGTCCGCTGAAATCCACGTTCGAGGATCGTTATAGGTGATGTGGTCGACGTATCTCGGTTCTTGATAATTTACGCCTGATTGCAAAAGCGTTAGGAATTGATTTCGAATTCGCCCTACGTCGTAACCGACGCTCGCATTGTCTTGTAGGTAGTCGCGGATTGCCGATAGGACATCTCGGTTGTTCCATGCACTCAAAGAGTTTTCGGTGTCGCCGGGGATTTCAACTTGGACCGCTTGATCGAGAGGGTAGGTACCAGCGGGGGCTTCGACGTAGGTTCCAGATTCCAGAAAAACCAGTTGATCCGAACTACCGCTGACATAACGAATTCCATCAATGGTTTGATAGGCAAAGAAGGGAGCCGTTGAATCATTTGTTGACGGAGTTTCAAAGTCCAGTTCGAGACCGCCGTGATGATCTCCGTCGAACTCTTCTCCGCCAACCGGTCCGCCATAAGGAAGACTGCCACGACGGAGTTCAAGCCGATCTTGTTGTGCGACATCATTGTCAGCTTGCGCGTCGTCGGCGAGAAAAGGAATGAATGAGGTCTGACTTGATGACGCTTGGACCCAACGGCTTGAAATGAAACGTTCCGTTTGATCACTCCCGTCAAGGTTCGGTAGAACGTGTACCCCGTCAGCGGTCGTATTGATTGCTGCGACATCGAGCTCTATCCAACGCGGTGCATCAATGGAATTAATAAGATCACGTCGAATATCCGAGGAGGGCGTTAGCGGATTTCCCGTCGAAGCAGCGTTAAACAACCCAATGGAATACTTAGTCGCTGTGTCAAAGCTGGCCGAAAGAGGCACTTCATCTCCCGTCGGGCCGACGTAGCCAAGGCTCCGAAGCCGCTGTTGGACTCGTAACGCATCTAGCGACTGATTCCCGAAAGTTACTGCGGCTGGCTGATCAATGCTAAATCCCGACTGGATGTCGATCTCAATCGTCTCCGGCAAATGATCGATCATTAGGTCCACCACAATCGTGCCCGAATCGATGTGAGGAGCGACGAAAAATGTCCTACTTTGTTCCAGTGGTGGTAACCCCAGCTGTGACGGTAAAAACAGGGTCGCGTCATTAGAATCGGCAAGTCCAGGAAGTTGATCACCGATCCCGTCAAAGTGATCGCTTAGGCGAATTTCGATGATGTCGCCCGACAGGCCGGAGAAGTTCGCAAGCACACGGCGATCTTCAAGGGCTTCGATCAAGTGTCGCCGTTTCGGAAGCCCCATTCTTCCTGTGTGGGCACTTAAGTTCTTACGGCGTTTCGTATTGCGTGCTCGTCGCATAATGCGTCTTGCTCATTCAAAGATGGCGAGTTTTGACTAAGTCCCAGATTGCTAGTCAGTCCGTTGTTAGCCGATGGAATGCGTTTTCCGGAGTGCCCGTTGCGAGGCAGAATCGGTGGCATAAACCACTGTCCAGATTAACAGGCGCAAAACGCTCTCCCATTGTCCAACCAGTTTTCCGGGAGCTCGCTTTTTTAGGGGGCATGACCGGCCATAGCGGGCTGCCTGCGAGTTTCGCTAGAGAAGCAAATGGCGAATACTCGCCACACAATCGCCGACCGGTGGGGTGGGCCAAAGAGCAGGTGACTTGAATCACTGGCGGCACGACCGTGAAAACAATCCGGTTAAAGTGCCATTAGAAGGCTGCCAATTGACTGAACGGTCGAAAGCTTACGGAACGGTAGAGCGGACTGGCTGGATTTATGCCGACCAAAGCAGGCCCACTTCGATCAAATACCGAATTTAAAACGTAGCCCCACACGTCCGCGGTGAAGTACGTCCCGAATGGATGCCGGCGAGAAACGTGAGCTGCCGGGTGCACTACAATGCTGATTCGTATCCGTGCAAGGGATCTCGTCGGCACTAACGATGGCGATAGTAAACGAGGCTTTGTAAGTCATTGCCCTCGGCGTCTTGGCGCAAACAAATTCGGTTTGTAGGAATTGGAATGTTGAAAGCTCACTACCGAATCCCGGTCATTTGGTTGCTGCTATTCGTCTTTGAGGTTCCGGCCAATGCCCAGAAATTGGCATCCAAGCAGAAGGCAGTATCGAATCAGGAAGCGGAGACCGGATCTTGGAAAAAGTATTACCTACGCCGGGCATCGGATGACTATGCGTTCTACTGGACAGAGAAGCGGTTGCCGTTGGAGTTGCGCCGCGAGCCAATTGTGAATTGGACGAACCCGCTTGAAGAAGGTCAGATCAATGGCTCGACTTTCGTCTGGGAACACGAGGGGCGACCGATCGTGATCGGACAACTGTTTTCCTATCGGGTCGGGGATGGCAAGCGAAGTCTTTGTCATGTCTTCTCTTCACTGACCGATGAAACGATTTCGGGCGAACGCGACGGGCGAGTTTTCTGGGAACCGGCGGTGCCGAAGGAAAGCGGGTGGCAGACTTTCAGTGCCGCGGGAAATCCAGCCGAACAACGTTCCGGACGGTTGCTGCAAATGCGTCGGCTCGCCCGTGGATTCGAAGCCTTTACCGAAGAAGCGAGCCGCGGGAAACGAGAGTTGCGGTTGCTGCAACAACCGCTTTACCGAACCGACGAAGACTTGAAAGATTACGACGCAGGATTGTTCGCCTATGTCGTCGGAACAGACCCCGAACTGTTGATATTGATCGAGTGCGATGACTCAGCAGACGTTCCAAAATGGCGATACCGGATGGCACAGTCCACACGAAGCACCACGGTGGCAACGTTTCAAAAGCAAACGGTCTACCGTTACGAGTCCAGTGAGCGTGTTCATCAAACGATCCATGCGACGTACTTGTCCCATCATGGTATCGATCAGATTCCGGCGGACTTTTAGTTGGCTGACACGAAACCGGGATCAATGTTGTCTGCGATTGACAGTGCCGCCCATCGATTGAAATTGGCAGTTTTGCAAACCTCGATTGCATCGACGCTACTGCATTGAACTGCACCTCGATCACGAGAGACGATTCTGGTAGCGTAGACATTTCGAAGGACACGATTAGTCGGGTCTCGTCGTGGCATTGATACTGATGCCATGTGGAGAATCGGTGGGGTATCGACGGCGAATATTGGATGATGGGTGATCGTTCTGCTAACAATGAACTTCGCCGAGAGGTTGGCGTTGCCGGCGCTATTCTGCTTGGGCTCGGATCGATCGTTGGCACAGGAGTCTTTGTTAGCTTTGGCGTCGCCGCAGGTGTGACAGGGCCTTCCGTGATCCTGGCCGTTGCGTTAGCCGCCGCCGTGGCTTCGTTTAATGGACTGAGCAGTGCCCAACTTGCCGCAAACCATCCCGTCAGTGGCGGCACCTACGAATACGGCTACCGCTGGTTAAATCCAACGCTTGGTTTTCTCGCAGGTTGGATGTTCCTATGCGCGAAAGCTGCCTCTGCGGCGACGGCAGCGCTGGGGTGTTCTGGTTACCTGCTGGAATTTGTCGGCGGTCAACCGAAAGGAGGGGCGACCCTTCCGGCAGTGTTGATCGTTGTCGTTGTCACATCGTTGCTGTGCTTTGGTATCCGTAGGTCCAATCAAGTCAATGCCGTTGTCGTTGCGGTGACCCTTGGGGCACTTACGGTTTTCGTTATTGCGGGAGTCATCCATTTATCTGAAGAGGGGCTGCATCACTTCACTCCGTTTTGGCGTCACAACGAAGACCGTTCGGCGCCGACCTTGTTCCTGGAAGCGACGGCGTTGATGTTCGTCGCGTTCACGGGATACGGACGAATCGCAACGCTTAGCGAAGAGGTTCACGACCCCAAGCGGACCATTCCTCGTGCGATCGTCGCCACACTTTTTATCTCGGCACTTCTGTACGGAAGTGTTTCGGCAATCGCCGTCGGTGTGTTGGGGCCTGATCGTCTTGTCATTGCGATCGAATCGCATGTCGCGCCGCTACAACTTGCGGCGGGACAATTCAGTTCGGCGACTATCACCGCTGTGATCGCATTCGGTGCTATTACCGCGATGCTTGGAGTCCTGCTCAACTTATTGCTAGGGCTCTCGCGTGTCGTGCTTGCCATGGGGCGGCGCACTGACTTGCCACATGGTTTCTCACGCGTATCCGCAGCGACGCACTCTCCGGTTGCGGCAACCATTGCTGTCGGCCTGGTCGTGGCGGCGATCTGCTTGGTCGGAAACGTGGCCACGACGTGGAGCTTCAGCGCGTTGACCGTGCTGGTTTACTACGCTTTGACGAATGCTGCCGCGTTGAGACTTTCCGATGAAGAACGATTCTACCCCCGATGGGTCTCATGGCTCGGCCTTGGTAGCTGCCTCTCACTCGCGTTCTTTATCTCGTGGATTTTCTGGATCTATGGGGCGATATTGCTGTTCGCCGGGCTTCTGTCGAGGCAATTAAGTCAGCGGTTCTCCGGCAAAAATGATTCATCTGGCACGGCGTGACACGCTCGACGTTTTGCCCGCTGGATGGAGAACTTCTGGTCGGAGCGGCTCAACCGGATCTGGGTCCAGTCTTCCCGCATGCGAGTATCTCGCTATTGGACGCGTTCTGTAAAACCAGCCGAAACTCATGCCGAGCAAACACCCGCGAATGCGCACCCTCGAACGAGCTTGCAAGGGAATAGGAAAACCGCGAACAGACCGCTACAATTGGCGGCTCAACGAGGGCCAGTAGCTCAGTCGGTTAGAGCACGCGACTCATAATCGCTTGGTCGGGGGTTCAAGTCCCTCCTGGCCTATCGTTTTTTTTCGGGAATTTACGGTGCGAAAAGAATCGCCGCCACCTCCGTCGGTGCGGCAATTGAAATCAGGCAAGCGATGATGTACTTGTGGGCGGTCTCCAGAGAACCATCCTGCCAGGCTGTCTTTGAATCACCGACATCTTCTCTGACTTGGGTCAGAGTCACTGGCATTCATTCTCGCCTGCGCTTCTGCCGATATCGTCTAGTTTTCTCGGTGCCGGTGCGTCGAACCCGGCTAGGCCGAGCCGAAATCGAATGAATTGCCAATGACCATGGCGAGGCCCTTACTTTGCGTTATGCTCAGGCGGCACAACGTTTGGTAAGACATGACGTTGGTTTAACCTTGGCACCTGTCATCGGTCTGGCGGTTGTGCCGCGTTGTTCGGCGTTATGCTACGCTGGTGCGGCAACGATTCACTGGCTTGTGACTGAGATTATCTGCTCGACCGGAGCGTACGCGTCGATCACAGCCTCGAGAGAACATTCAGCAGGCGTGCCATTCACAGAATGAGCGTCCACGTGCCTTTTTGTTGACGGTCATTCCAAGTCACTCGGAGCTCCATGTTGGATTCGAATCCTTTTGTCCCACCATCTGACGTCGCCATTGTCACGTCCTCAACGATCAAGCGTCCCCGTGGGATTTCGATTCTCGCGTTTCTTGCGATGACTGGAGGCATTGGGCTTTTTTCCGTGCCAGTCACCTACGCCATCAGTTGGGAAGAGGCCCGCACAGCCTTCCAAGAAACTGGCTTTCATCCTGTTTTTGCTCTGGTTTCTCTCGTGTTTCTAGCGGTGCTGGCTCTTGTCGGTGGCATTGGAATGTGGCGTGGAATGAAGATGGGATGGTGGCTTGGATGCTTTTACTACGTTTATGCCATTTTCCGAAACGGAGCTACGATACTAAACATCGCCCTGGTTTCTGACTCATTTGTGGCTGAAGATCAGGCGTCGGATCAGTTCGGTGCGAAATACGTTATCCGAGTCGCAATAAACTTTCTGCTCGTCCTCTACTTCTTTAAGGGCAACGTGCTGGGATACTTCGGGTTGTCGGAGATCAACAAGCCTTTGGCAATCGGCATTCTCCTATCGATTTGCACTGGGATAACGGTGGCTGCCAGTGTGGCTTCGGCGATCTTTCTTTGATGCCATCCGGGATGGTTGACCATTCCATGCGACGCCGGGGACTGGCCCGGCGTCGTTCTGCTGTGATGGTTGCTTCGCGTTTAGTTCTTGAACAGCGCGTACACGTTGAAGTTGTTTCCGCTGCCACCGACTTTGTCCGCATCGTCGCCGCCATCCAGGTTGATCGATCCGCCGACAAGCGTGTTATTGATGTAGAGCTGGTCGTAGCCATCGTGCAGTTCGATATCGAGACGGTCATCGACCGTCACGCCTTGCAGCGTCACCCGATCATCGTCTTTGCCCCCGTTGATTTCGATGTCTTCGTAATCTCCCTCGTTGATCCAGACGATGTCGTCGCCGCTGTCCATGTCGGCATACAACTTGTCGGCCGCCGACGAATATTGAATTGCGACATCGTCGTTTCCGGTGTCGCCGTCGATGTCGATCCAATCACCGGCGGACGCATGATAGAGGTCGAGTTCGTCGTGGCCGCTGCCGAGTTCGATATCGATGTCATCGGTAGCATTCGAATATGCGACGATCACTTCGTCGTTATGACTGTGGGTACGGATGACGATGTCTCGGGCGATGGTGTTGTAAACACCGACCAGGTCGTTGCCGCTGTCGGTGTCGATGACCAAGTCGCCGTGACTCGTGTTGTTGAGCTGGAGATTGTTGACAAAGACGCGATCGTTGCCACCGTTCATCGAGATAAACACATCGTCGACCGTCGATGCATTGACTTCGAACGGAGAGCTTTGTCCATTGATCGTGGTCGCGCCGTACAGATAGTTTCCGGTGACCCGGATCGATCCATTGACGCGGGCTACGTCGACACGGTTGCTCGATCCGTTGCCTACGATGTGAAGGTCGTTTCCGATCATCTGAACTCCGACGTCGCCGGCCATCAGCAATCGCTGGTCGACTTGTTGAAACCCTGATCCGATTCGTCGTTTGTGGCTGTCGCGTTTCATTGTTTTCCCCGTGTTCGTTGGTTGGTTCCAGTGGACTAATTGGGTAAGTTCGGCGTGTTCTGCCGTCTGGCAAACCAAGCGAGAGGGGATCTCGGATGCTACCGGCAAAGGGCGAAAAACTTTCGCGGGTCGACAAAAACTGCTTTCCCGTCGAAACTGAAGACAGATCATCACGGACTACCCGCCGGTGATCACGCCGTCCCCGCGGCATTAAAAATCTGCTTCGTCCCAAATTCCCTCGCACCGACCGTGTCTTTAGAAACCACACTTGCCGCTCTCGTCGGCCCCGAATCTGACCCCGTCGCCGCCGGATATCGGCTCAAAGAGGTGGCCGATGGCGATTCGGCGGTTGTGATCGAGGTGCTGCGTTATTTGGCTGAGCATCACGAGCCGCTTTCGCAATCCGATCCGGCCATCATCGGGACACTGCTGCGAATCGTTCATTCCAAACTCGCCGGCGGCGAAAACATCCAGGCCGCTCTGAGTGCTCTGCAGCCTGAACTGATCGGAGGAATCGACCAAGCATTGCCGACGAATGTTTCCAATCGCCATCTGCTGCTGCAGCTGTTGACGCAGTCAAGAAGTGACGACGCATTGAAGGTGTTGGTCGAACGTTTGATCGAACGACCGCTGGACGACTGGATGCAGGTCGGTCAGGTACTCGGTCCTTTAATGAGTCATAACGATTGGGACATCGACGCGCTGTTTCCGAAACTCCTGGAGTGCATTTCGGAGCCTTCGACCGCGGCGCCGTTGCTGGACTTGGCTAATTATCTTTACCGCAGCGAACGGGTTGATCCACACCCGGCGGCGGAAATGGTCACGTCATTACAGGAGCTATTGGGGGCCGTTTCCAGACGCCTGGAGCGATTCGAGGAAGACCCACGCTCGTTCGGCGACGATGTCCCCACCGTTCAGAAACGTCTTGGCGAAGCCGTCGCGCTCGCCGTTTCGTTGTGTGATTCGTTGGCCTGCATTGGCGACGCCACCTCCGTCGGAAAGCTGAATCAAACGGTCACGTTAAAGCATCGCCGGGTTCAATGTGAAGCCGCCGGCGCGCTGGCAAAGCTTGGCGACGAGGAAGGACGCAAGCGTTTGATCGAGCTTGCCGACGAACCAGCCGCGCGGCTGCGAGCGATCGCTTATGCCGATGAACTTGGCATTGGGGAAGAAATCGAAGATCGCCTGCGATCAGACGAGTCGACTGCCGAGGCCGAGATGGCACTGTGGTTGAGCCAGCCGCATCAGATGGGCGTCCCGCCGACACATGTCGAAGTCGCCGCCAATCGGCGGATGCTATGGCCCAGCTTCGATGACCCCGTCGATGTGATCCTGGTCCGATTTGAATACAACACCGGCAGTGGTCTGTACAGCAACATCGGGCTGACCGGACCTGGCGTGAGCGCGTTAAGTTGCGACCTGGCGGACATGCCGATCGATGATATCTACGCGATTTACGCGGGCTGGCATGCCGACCATCCGGACATCTTTACCGTGCCCGCCGATTCGCAAAACGAGGCTCAACTGCGGGTGATGGAAACGTTTCAGCAGCACCTTCAGCACATCGGATACGAAGAACTGAAGCCGCAATTGTTGGGCCTATTTCTGGACGAACGGGCTGGCGTGTTTTCTGCGGTTCGCGAGGGCACGCAATGCTTGGTTGTCACCGACGGACTCGAAACGATCGACCACGCCACTGCCGGCCGGCATCGCCCACTCGCCGCGGAAGACATTTTTAATCTGTACAAAGGCCGCAAGATGTTACGGACGTTTAACTCGTAACGAAGCTAGCCTGCCGAACGTTTCAGGTTTCCGTCGCCGACCGGTTCAAGATCGGAGGCTTCCGGCTCGCCCCCCCTCATCAACTTCAATACATTGCGGCGGATCGTTTCTCGGGCCTTCGCTTCCGCACGACGCTGTAATTGGTAAAGCTGAAACTGTTTTAGCTCCCGCGGTCCGGCTTCCATGCCATGTTCTTCGAGTTGTTTCTTGATGTCTTCCCAGGCCTCTTTTTCTTCTGCGGACATTTCGATTTCAAGCTCTTCGCCCGACTCATTGTTGTCGTCGCCGGAGTCGTCTTCGCGCTGGAGAGCTGGAAGACGATCGCTCGGGTCTTCGACATGAACCACGAGGTCTTCAATGATGATTCCCAGGATGTCGTGTGACGCCGGCTTAATAAAGCCAACGTCAGTGACGGGAACCGAATGCAATTGGGCGATCGCGGCAGCGGCGACGTCACGAATTTGAACGTTGCTTTCGGTACTGCCAATGTAGTGGTTACGAACGACGACGGTGGAGTCGTTGAGGTACTTGGCCAGGAGCGCCGTGTCGGCCAAAGTTCCGCGACTGGCGAGTGCTTGAATCGCCCGGCTGAGCAGCTGCGGATCGGGGTTCTGTGACAACGTCTTGATCGCTAAATCGCGGGCGATGTCCAATTTCCAGTCCAACGCGATTCGCAGTACGCGGTCACGAATGCTCAGGTGGCTTTTCTCCATCCATTTGACGACGACCTTGGTGAACGGTTCGCCGAACGCCGGATCGCCGCGCATCTCGTTTGCCGGATGCAAGTTCAGCAGCGAATAGATTCCGATATCGTACTGGGCATCCGTTTCAACATCACTGATGGTCGGTGGAAGCAGCAGAGCGAGTAGGTCGATGCGTCGTGGTGTCTTGGAAATGCCGATACCAAGTTGCCGCAATCGCGAGTTGACTTTCGTGATCGCCTCGAGAACTTCGCGTTTGGTGCCTCCCAGGGCTTTGACAGCGTAGGGATGTTCACGAAAAAGGTCGACGAACATCTCGCGCACTTGGGGTGTGTCCCCGAAAATCTCTTCAAACTCCGGCCAGCCGTTGAGGTCGGTCGGTTTGCCCTGAAGGAAGTTCTCGATTTGATTTTCGAATGCGTGATCGGTCAACTTCGCAACGATTCGTTCGAGGCGGTCGATCTGCTCGGCATCGGTCAAACCTTCTCGGTGTCGCCGCATTGAAGGAATCGCCGTGGCACCGAGTTGGTAAAGTTCTTCCGAGGCTGCCTCGCGGGTTTTGAACTTCCCGCTAGCTAGCATTTCGACCAATCGATCGACTTGTTGCTCGGTGGACTGTTGTTCGGGGGGAAGGGAGGTGTTCGAGCTCGTCTCTGTCCCCGTTCTCGGATGCTCTGTCCCTGGAAGCTCTGCCCCCAATCCATTCGTGACAGGAGTGGCGACGACGAGGATGAGCCAGCAAATCAGGGGGTGCGAGGTTTTCGGCCAGCGGGTGGGGCGCACCGCGATCACTCGCGGGCCGGTTCGGGTGAGAAGAGGCGAAGCGAACGATCGATGACGCGAAAAAAGCCGTCGGGGCGGTGTCGATTCGGCGTCATGGTGTAAAGCTGGATGGATCATGCCGTCATTCGGGTCGGCGATTTGCCAATGCGGGTACTGCAAAACTGTTTTGCCTTGTCGATTCTATCCCGCGTAGCTACCCTGTGTGCAGTGACATTTCGAGGCATTTGCATGGTCTCGGATGTATTTAACGGGATTTACGGCCACTTGCAGCCTTACTGCTAAAGAGCCATGAGAACAGAACAAACTGCACGCGACGCTTCGGCGTCAACACCGACGGCTACCGATTCGGCCGTCTCGAAAACTTCTTCCAGCCGATCGGACGCTGCCCACCAAGCTGGCGGGCCTCAGCAGTCAGGCAGGTCTCAGCAAACCGGTAACGCCATGCAACAGGGTGATCCGCGGCAAGCTGATCTATCGACCCAGTGTGTCCACGCAGGCGAGCGGCGGCAAAAAGATTCCGGCAGTATCACAACGCCGATCTATACCGCCGCCACGTTTACTTTTGAATCGACGGACGACTTGCTTCGATTCGTTAACGGCGAAGAAGAGCGGGAGGAGTACGGTCGCTACGGCAATCCCAATGAACGCAGCGTCGAAGCAAAAATCGCGGCGCTCGAAAAGTGCGAAGAATCGATCGTTTACGGTAGCGGTATGTCGGCAATCGTTGGCTTGCTGATGACCAAATTATCTGCCGGCGATGAGATCGTTTTCTTTGACCAGTGTTATCATCGCAGTCGCGAGTTTTGTGCGAAGCACTTGTCGCGTTTCGGCGTCGTGACACGCCAAGTGACCACCGGCGACTATGACGCGATGGAAGCGGCGATCAACGAGAACACCAAGATGTTGGTCAGCGAGTCTCCGACCAATCCGCACTTGTCGGTGATCGACTTGGAACGTTTCGCCGCGGTCGGCAAAGCCAACGAAGTCGAGACATTGATCGATGCGACTTTGGCGACCCCGTACAACTTGAATCCGACCGAGTACGGTGTGGATTACGTCCTGCATTCGGCGACGAAGTACCTCGGCGGGCACAATGATTTGATCGCCGGTGTGATTTGTGGACGCAGCGAACAACTCGAATCGGTTCGCAAACTGCGCGGTGTGCTTGGCAACATCAATTCGCCGCACAACATGTACCTGTTGGAACGAGGCTTGAAAACGTTTGAGTTGCGGATGCAACGACAGAACGAGAACGGTTTGCGTGTGGCCCAGTTCCTGGAGTCGCACCCACGTGTTGATCTCGTTTATTATCCAGGCTTAGAGAGCCACCCGACGCATGAGATCGCGAAAGCACAGATGCGCGGCTTCGGCGGTTTGATCACTTTCACGATTCGTGACGCCGATTGGAAACAGACGGCGAACATCGTCGATGCGGCACGCATTCCACGGATCGCGCCAAGTTTGGGTGGTGTCGAGTCACTGATCGAGCAGCCGCTGGTGATGAGTTACTTCCACTGCACGCCGGAAGATCGGGTCAAATTTGGCATCAGCGACAACATGATTCGCATGTCGTGCGGCATTGAAAACACCGAAGATTTGATCGCAGACTTGGAACAAGCGTTGACCGCATGAGTGATCAGAAAAAGGACTCGCTCTCGTTCCGAACCCGTGCGATCCATGTCGGCAACGAAGTGGACCCGTCAACCGGCGCGGTTGTACCACCGGTCCATTTCGCCAGCACGTTTCGTCAGCCCGGCGCTGGCGAGTGGGGCGAGTTCGATTATTCTCGCAGCGGAAACCCAACGCGCAGTCACCTGCAAGACACACTCGCGTCGCTTGAATCAGGAATCGGGGCACTGGCTTTCTCCAGTGGGATGGCCGCAATCCATGCGGTCACGATGCTGCTGGAAACCGGGGATCACGTCGTAGCGGGCTGCGACTTGTACGGCGGCGCCTATCGATTACTTCACAAAATTTGTAACCGCAGCGGGATCGAGGTTTCGCTGGTCGACATGACCGACGTGAACCGGGTCGCCGAAGCGGTCGGCGATCGCACCAAGTTAATTTGGGCCGAAACGATCGGCAATCCGCGGCTATCGATTCCGGACCTTCCCGTCTTGGCGACGCTTGCCAAACAACGTGGCGTGCTGATTGGCGTCGACAACACCTTCGGAACGCCAAGCTTGATTCGGCCGCTTGAATCCGGCATCGACATTGTCATGCATTCGGCGACGAAGTATCTCGGCGGGCACAGTGATTGCCTCGGTGGAACGCTTGCCGTTGCCGATCAAGAGCTATTCGACCGGTTGTATTACATTCAAAATGCGACCGGCGCGGTGCTGGATCCGATGAGTTCTTTTTTAATCAGTCGGGGCCTGAAAACGCTGGACTTGCGTGTTCGTGAGCAAAGTCGAACGGCATTAGAAATAGCGGCCTGGCTGCGAGAGCATCCGAAGGTCCGCGGCGTACTCTATCCGGGGCTTGAGAATCACCCGCAACATGAATTGGCGAGCCGGCTATTCGACGGTGGATTCGGGGCGATGGTGACGTTCGAGTTAGACGCGGGAATCGACCAGACGGCGCGGGTTTGCGAAGCGACGCAGTTGTTTCATCTCGCCGTCAGCCTGGGCGCGGTCGAGTCATTGATTGAGCAACCGGCGACGATGTCGCACGCGAGCTACGATGCTGCCGACCGAGAACGCTTTGGGATCACCGATGGGCTGATTCGATTGTCGGTCGGACTTGAATCGTTTGATGACCTTCGCGACGACTTGGCTGCGGCGATCGGTTAAGCGACCGAGCGATAGAGTTGCTCGGCGTTGTGGCGATCCAGCGGAACTGGGTTAAAACTGCCCGTCCATTGCTGGAGTGCTTCTTCGACAAAGGACTCGATCCCGCTGACCGGAATTTGTAGTTCATTCAAGCTGGTTTTCAGTCCCGCTTCTTCAAGCCACTTGGTCACCATGAGGGCGAGCTTTTCGGGGGCTTCCGTTTCGGTGATCGTTGGATCGACTTCACGCATCAGTTCGGCGTACCAATCGGCATGCCGTTGACCGTTCAGGCGAATGACGGCGGGAAGCATCAAGCCGACCGCTTGTCCGTGTGTGATGTCATGTCGGGCGGTCAGTGGATTGGCGGTTGCATGGGCGGCACCAAGCATCGACGTTTCAATCGCCATTCCGGCAAAGCACGCTCCCAACTGCATCGCGCTTCGGGCGTCCACATCATCGGGACGTTCCAGTACGGTGGAGAACCCCGACGCGAGCAGTCCGAATGCTCGGCGACTGTACGTGATCGACATCGGGTTGCGACGGTTGGTAACGTAGGTTTCGATCGCGTGTGAGATCGCGTCGATTCCCGTCAGCGCCGTGACCGCGCGAGGCTGCGTGACGGTGAGTTCAGGATCAAGGATCGCGATGCTGCACGCCGCTCGTTTGTCACCGCATGCCATCTTCACATGGGTTTCGGCGTCGCTGATCAAGGCGAACGATTGCGCTTCACTGCCCGTGCCACTGGTGGTCGGGATCGCGATCATCGGCAGCAAATCCGCGGTCGCTTTTCCCACTCCGTGATAATCATGGATCGTCCCGCCACAGGAATAAACAAAGTTAATTCCCTTGCAACAATCCATGCTGCTGCCGCCACCGAGACCGATCAACAAGTCCGGTTTGACTTCGGCCGCTTTGCGAACCCCCGCATCGACCATCGCCGAAGTCGGGTTTTCGGCGAAGTCGTGAAATGATTCGACTTGTAATCCTGCCGCCTGAAGATGTTCGGCGGCGTGCCGAAAGTGTCCGGCTTTGACGATGCCGTGATCGCTAACGATCAACACACAGCGGGGACGAAACTCGGATGCAAGTTTACCGAGCTGAGTAAAGACGCCTTGCCCGAAGACAAAGCGGGTACGATTGATGACGTCAAAGGGTTGCAGCGTGGGCATTGCCGGCGGGGAGTTCGTAGCGGTGGGATGGTACGCGGTCGGGCTATTCTACCCCGAAGGCAAAACGATTTCGCGTTTTCGCCGTCCTAGATTTGGTACGAACCGGCTTCGACCTGGGGTGGTTCGCCGGCCGCACCACGGACTTTCAATTCGGGTTTTTCCAGTAACACCGTCGTCCTGGGTGAAACGCTTTTTGTCACCCAAACACTCGAACCGATCACGCTATCTCGGCCAATCACCGTTTTGCCGCCAAGGATCGTCGCGTTGGCATAGACCACGACGTTGTCTTCGATCGTCGGATGTCGTTTCTGGCCACGGATCAATGAGCCATCGTCATCGGTCTTGAAGCTCAGTGCGCCCAACGTCACGCCTTGATAAAGTTTGACGTGGGCGCCGATTTCGCACGTTTCGCCAATCACCACACCGGTGCCGTGATCGATGAAAAAGTACTTTCCGATCGTGGCCCCAGGGTGGATGTCGATCCCGGTCTGCTTGTGAGCCCATTCGGTCATCATTCGGGGGATGAATGGCACACTTAATCGGACGAGTTCATGTGCGATGCGATACACGGTGATCGCTTCGATTCCCGGGTAGCAAAAGACGACTTCATCGGTCGTTTGGCAGGCCGGGTCACCGTCGTACGCGGCTTGGACGTCAGTCGCCAATGTCATCCGCAAGTCGGGGATGCGTTCAAGCAGTTCGATCGCCATCGCCTGACCTTTTGCTTCGTAGTCGGTCTCGCTTTCGCAATCGTTGTGGTTGTTGCGAACGCGATCCTCATGCCGAAGCGCACGGGCAATTTGCGTGGTTAGTTTGTCGTGCAGCGAATCGATAATGCTGCCGACGTGATAAACGATGTTCCCGGCATGCAGACCGATCTTGCGCCGATACCCCGGATAAAGGACGTCCTTGATGTCCAGCAGGATTTCGACGATCGCTTCATAGCTGGGCAGCGGACAGTGGCCCAGATGGTTGATTCCGTCATCGGGGGTGTAACTGGCCACGATGCGATCGGTCAATCGCGGCAACTGTTCTTTCAGTCGTACGTCTGATGCCACGGCTAATTCTCTGACACGCTTGGAGGAACGTGATCAATGCGGTACGGGGGCGGATCTGTCAGTGACAGTTACTGTACCAGTCCGTCAGCCTAACACGAAGGTTCGCCAATTTTTGATGAAGACGATTGCCGGCGATAGCCCGGATATCCCTCGACCGTCAGCCGCGGCAGTCTTGTGACAACCGTAGCCAACGTCATCCGGCGAGTTCATTCACGGCGGCCGATGCCAGCGTTCTCAATGGAGTGCTTCGTTACCACCGAGTTTCGGGGTGATCCATAAGCCGATGGGCGTTAGCCCCGGTTATTGCGGTACAACCGTGGCCAACACCATTCGGCTAATCTTCAAATCGTGATCAAACAAAGCATCATCCCAGACACGAGCGTCGACGGGTTGACGCCCGAGCCTAGCGTCCGATCGTCGGTGGATCGTTCAGCAGGAAGTCACGAGGCCCACGCACGGTGTAGTACGGGTAGGCAACCTGACCGGTCGGAGGTCCGGGCGTGAAGGTCTGGGCATTGGCACGCTGACCGAGGTGCCCCGGACCGAGGTGCGAACTGTAGTCCAGGCCGCCTTGTTGCCATCCGATTTTGCCGGGGACACACCCCGTTCGGCAGCCATCGCCGCACGAGTTGCAGCCGGCCAATTTGCCCAGCAGACCCGAGCCACAGTTTCCATTTGAGCAGGTGCCGGTCGAACAGGTGCCTGTTTGGCAGGTACCGTTCGAGCAGCCTTTACGCGTTTGGTGACGCAAGCAGCCGGTGCTGACGAGTAGCAATCCGGCCAGTGTTCCAATCCACATCCAACGGTTCATCGCGGAATCCTTTTGTGCTTCTTGCCAGTCAGAGACCACTGAACGTGACAAAGCGATCTCTCCGAGTCGTGAGCCAGAATGCGGGAACCTCTGGCACACTGAAACCATCGACCCTGCAGACGCCACGGTGCAAACAATCCGTGCAACCAGCACAACGGATTTTAAATCGTCAACGGAAAAGCTACGCAAACTACCTAACCGTTGCTAGCAACAGCAAATCATGTCGCTAACGAACCAAACTTCGGCTTCGATCGATCCGCAGGTGAACGTTGCTGACAGTCGTTGGTCGGCAACACCAGGACCACGCTGGCAAGCTGGACCAAGAATCTTCACGCCATCACACTGAATCGCGAAACTGGCATTGTCGTTCGGCGTCACAACTTGGTAACGGCGACTCTGGGAAGGCTCGAATTTTCGGGCACTCAGATCAAAACCACTCTCCGCGTCACGGCTTTCTTAGCATGATTGAACGCTTCTACACCATCGTCGCCGGCCTAGCGATTGCGCTCGGTGCGACGTCAACGCTGTCCGCTCAAACGACGATTTACCCCGGCAATTTGCCGTTAACACCGGTCCCAAGCAAGGCACCTTCGCTGGAAGACTACTTGGTAAGTCGACTCCGCGCGACCTCGGAAGACCAGCGTAGTTATGTTCACGAGATAGTCCGGCTGATTGACCAACGCAAACTCGACAAACGGCTCGTACTTGCGCTTGAGCGTCGCGCTCGAGGGAAAAATCCCGTTTTTCCGCTGCCAGTTTTTGAGCGCACCTTGCGGTTCGAAGCCGCACGACGACGGATCACCGTTCCCACGATCCAAGAAATCGTTGCTCGTAACGGCGCTTCGGCTGTCCAAGCGGTTCAGGATTCGCGTTTCCGCCGATGACGTGTCGGCGGGGCTTAAGATGAGGGTTTGAACGGTAGCGGAAGCCATCAAGGGGTTGTTGATTTGCGATAGTCGCCTATCACTGCGTGAAAGCTGTGTACTTCATCGCTACTTTTGCGGAGCAGAAGTCGACTCTGTTCGTCGCACTTCTGAGTCAATCAACGAGCCGTTGACGAGTTCCGCTGCTTCACACCCGAACGTGCAAAGCACTAGCCTGCCCCTAGTTCTCGATGCACGTCAGCGATGACGCTTGCCCAGTCACCCATCTGTTGCTGGCGAAACAGTTTCACGCTTGGATACCACGGCGTGCGATCACCTTCGGTCAGCCACCGCCAATCGGGGACCTTGCCCAGCATCAGACATGTTGGAACCCCCAACGCACCGGCCAGGTGTGCGAGCGAAGTATCGGTGGTGACAACCGCATCGAGATTCTTCATCACCGCGGCGGTGTCGGTGAAGGCACCTCCGGACGTGTCCGTGTCGGCCGGCAGTTGGCGGATGCTATCGCAAAAGTCGGCACCAGCGATCTGCTCGCTTCCGAACCCGAGTTGCAGACTGATCAGCTTCAAGCGATCGTCTTGGGCGAGTGGCCGCAGTGTTTGCAAGGGAATACTGCGATAGACATCCGCGTGGTGTTGAGGGTTTCCTTGCCAAGCGATGCCGACCCGTTTTCGTTGATCCTTGCCCAAACCATTTTTCTCCATCCAGTGCAGCCAATAATTCACGAGCGGCTCGGATACGTTCAGATAGCCTTGGTGATTGCCGTGATCGTGAAAGAAGTCGTTGCCCAGGGGTAACTCACCTGACGACTGAAACCAAGCGTCGACCGCATCGATGAACGAGGCTTGATAGTCGACCGGCGGTAGCTGACTGCCGGTGGGCAGCAACGACTGGATGCCGCGAACCGATGTGAACAAAGGGACCATCGCCGGGGCACACTGGACGACCACACTCGCGCCGGCTTGGGCGAGTACCGATGCGACGCGGATAAAGTGCATCTCGTCCCCGCGCCCCTGTTCGGGATAGAGCAAGATGCTCCGACCGGCGATCGGCTGGCCGGTCCAAATCGGCGCCGGCGAAGAAGGTCGTCGCATACCCGGCATCTTCCAGCGCCAGCGATACTCCGGCCAGCCACGCTCGAAGTCCCCTTGCAGCAGATAAATGACGCCAAGGTTGCGATGCAGTTCGGGTTCCTCTGGGGCGATGTGCAGCCCTTTCTCATACCAGGCCAAACCACGTTCGATTTCGCCCGACCAGATCCAAAGTGTGCCACGGTTCTTGTAAACCGATAGATAATTGCTGTCCATCGACAGCGCTTTTTCGAAGCATCGGTCGCTTTCTTCAACCTCGCCAAGCATACGAAGCGAGTTACCGAGGTTATTCCACGCGATTGGAAATGCTTCTTTAAGCGAGATCGCTTGCCGGTAGGAGTCGACCGATTCGCCGTAGCGGCGCTGGTCGAAAAGCGCGATCCCCAGATAGACGTGTGCTTCGGGGTTTCGTGGAGCTTGCTCAATGACGTGTTGATAGACACGAAGGGCTTCGTCGATTTTCCCAGCTTGGTGAACTTTCCAACCCTGGGAAAGCACATCGGCAACGGTCGGCATTGAATTCGAAAAGAGAGAGTCGAAGAGAGAAGTCGCGGAGTTTTTTGCGGCGAAGCAAACCCGAGAAAAACGAAAAGGCGACGATTATGGCTCATAATCGTCGCCTTCGGTGATTGACTGTTACCGGTGCGATTGCAGCGGTGGCAGACTAGTCGAGGAAGCCAACCAAGTCTTGGCTGCGGCTGGGTTGTTGCAGCTTGCGAACCGCTTTGGCTTCGATCTGCCGGATCCGTTCCCGAGTCACTTTGAAGATGTGCCCGACTTCTTCGAGGGTGTAACTGTAACCGTCACCGAGTCCGTAGCGGAGCTTGATGATTTCTCGCTCACGATAGGACAGAGACTTGAGGACGTTCGTGATCCGGTCGCGAAGCATTTCCTGTGTCGCGCCAATTTGCGGACTCTCGGCAGTGCCATCGGGAAGCAAGTCACCGAATTGGCTATCTTCGCTGTTTCCGACCGGTCGATCCAACGAGATCGGGAAGCGGCTCATCGTCAGGACGCGACGCGCTTCTTCGACGGTGACGTCGGCGCGGCGAGCGGTTTCTTCAATCGTGGGTTCTCGGCCGAGTTCTTGAAGCAGTTGTCGAGCGACGTTGCGAACGCGGCTCATCGTCTCGACCATGTGTACCGGGATCCGAATGGTCCGGCTCTGATCGGCGACCGCGCGTGTGATCGCTTGGCGAATCCACCAAGTCGCATAAGTACAGAACTTGAAACCACGGCGGTATTCAAATTTGTCGACCGCACGCATCAGTCCGGCGTTGCCTTCTTGGATCAGGTCCAAGAACGATAGGCCACGGTTACGATACTTTTTCGCGATCGAGACCACCAATCGCAGGTTACCTTCGCTGAGTTCACGTTTAGCTTGCTGATATTCAGAATAAACCGTTTTCAGCATCATCACGCGGTTGCGTAGTGAGGTTGGGGTTTCTTGACAGGCGGTCAGGATTTGACGACGCTCATGAAGCAATTGGTCGCGGGTTTCGCGGCCGTGCTTGGTGCGTTTTTGGTCGCGGATCAGGCGATCGATTTCGGTCAATCGGCTGCTGAATTTTTCTAGCAGCTCGATACGGGTTTCGATCCGCTGGGTACGCAAACCGAGTTCTTCGATCAAACGAACGGCGCGTCGACGACGACGAGCGAGTGCCCGCCAGGCTTCTGCACGACGTCGTTTCGAGGCGCTCTTGCTGAGTGCGACTTTGAAATCGTGCTTGTTGCGTTTAAGCAGCGTTTGCAGGGTGAGCAGGTTGTGTGGCAGACGCCCGATGATCTGTTCTTTTTCCAGTCGATCGGTCACCGAAACTTGCACGGTGCGATCGAAGGGCAGTTGGCCTCGGTAAACCTTTTTGAGGGTTTTGTAGGCTTCGACCAGAACGTAGTGGTTTTCAAGCAGCTTGGTGCGAAAACGTCGACGTGTTTCTTCGATGCGTTTTGCCAGTTCAATTTCCTGCCGCCGCGTCAGCAACGGGATCTCGCCCATCTGTGTGAGATACATACGGACCGGGTCATCCGACCAAGTCTCGGCCTCCTCGGCCAACAACTCGTCGGGACTGTCCAGTTGGACTTCGCCTTCGGCTACTTGCGGCGCCGAGACGCCGTCATCTTCGTTCTCGTCGACGGGCAATTTTCGAAAGCCACCGGTCACTGCTTCGGCAGACTGAGCGGCAACGTCGTCGAATTCGTCCAAGAGGGTATCGAACAAAGCTATGACTCCAGGAGGAATATTTCAGGATGTTGAAGGATGATGTGGTGATCGGTGTGGTTGAAGCCTTCGATCGAAAGCGATCGGGATGCATGACCCCGGCGTTGATGATCAGAGTACTTCGACCCGGCCGCACCGTCGCGGAACGTTCCACAAGGGTGCTTCGAAAGGCCAGTTGCTCGGCGTGGTTATTTCACAGTCGACTCGCATCATTGAAGTTCGCTGCGGAAACTCTACCACCCCTCTGACACTTCCCCGGTGACCTCCGCCAATTGGAAAAACTTTCCTCTTGTTCCAAATAGCTCTGATTGGTTGACTCTGCCGGTTACCGAAAGTCGAGCAGCTAGCGCGCAGAACTCGACCTGATTTTTTCCGTGCAAATTTTCCCAACAAGAGAGGCCCCCCCGGTAACGGTTTTTGATTCAGCAAACTGCGATGGTGGTTGCCAATTCCCAAATTAAAGCGAAAATCCCGATTGGGATTCCTGCCGGATTTAGGACGCCTGCACCCTGACTCTCGCAAGCTGATTCGTGCCGTCTTGGCCGTTCCCGATTTGTCACGCCAACGTGGTGGGATGCAATTCCAACTCCTTTGAACTGCTACACGAACAAATTAGTTCGTTGTCTGACCGCGGGTCATCCGGGATGTCCGGCGATCGAAGTCTAGCGCGTTTGGGCCGCAAATTCTCCAAGCAATAAAAAACTCAGAAATCAGCGCGGCGCTAGCGATCCGATGCGGGAGCGGTGCGTAATGTGGCGTGTTCGAGTACGGATTAGATTCTAGTCCGGGCAAACGCTCGGTCCAGTCGCTATCACTTCAAAACTTCTTCATATTTCAATCGATGTACTTGCTATCTTGCCCAAATTGTCAAGCGGACGTTTCGGTCACCCCAGCTCAGGCGGGAGATAGTATTGCGTGCCCTGAGTGCCAATCGGTGGTGGTGATCCCCACGCTCGGCGAACTACGCAAGCTCCCCCAGAAGGAACAGCCGGTTGCCGCGGAGCCTTCGTATGCCGGCGGCTCGCAAAGCAGTTTCGGTTTCATCGCCTTGATGCTACTCGCCGTGCTCGCCCTGCTCGTCACGTCTTACTGCGGGATTCGCTGGGCCGCGATCGAGACGACCACGACCACCGAGATTCACGTCGAGGAAATTCGCGAGGGCTACGACCAAGCTGACGCCGCTTCAATGATCATTGAAT